>CAZMGX010000007.1:0-35049 GCA_964565915.1 uncultured Gemmatimonas sp. | reverse complement strand
CGATGGGTGGACGCCGAACTACATGTTCTTCGCGGCGCACACGAAGAACGCGATCGGTCGCTTCTACGAAGTGCAGAGCTACGGCCCGGACAACTACGAAGTGCGTCCGCCGGCGACGACCACGAGCCGTGAGTGGTTCCGTCCGAATCCGCCGCTGCCGTACATCAAGTGGGGCCCGCGCAACAACACGAACATCCAGCAGTCGGGTCTCTTGTTTTCGCTGAAGCATGTGGCCGACAACAAGCAGATGTACCTTGAGAACTACTGGCTCAAGAACAAGCGGGCGGTGGAGAAGGGGAAGTCCGGCGGACCGTACGCCTGGGTGATTCCGGCCAATCAACGCCGCAAGGCGGATGCCGCGGACGCGGTCAACGAATTGATGAAACAGGGACTCGAAGTGCATCGTGCGAACGCGGCGTTCAGGTCGGGCACGCTCGACGTGAAGGCGGGCGATTACATCGTGCGCGCCGATCAGCCGTATCGCACCCTGGCCGACATGTACTTCTCGGTGCAGAACTATGCGCCCAGCAATCCGTCGCCCTACGACGACACGGGGTGGACGTTCCAGTTCATGCGCAACGTCGCGCTGTTCCAGGCGACCGATGCGTCCATCCTCACGCAGGGCATGACGCCGATCACCGCGAACGTGGTCGCGTCCGGTGGCGTGGAGGGTACGGGCTCCGTGCTGGTGGTCGACCACACCACCGACAACAACCTGATGAAGTTCCGCTTCGCGAACGCGCTGGTGAAGATGCAGGCGGCCGAGGCGGACTTCGAAGCGGCGGGTCGCACGTTCCGCGCCGGGACGTTCATCATTCCCGCCGCCGATCGGGCCAAACTCGAGCCGCAGCTCAAGGCGCTGGGGCTCACGGCGTACGCGATGGCAGCGGCGCCGACCGTCAAGACACACGAGCTGGACATTCCGCGCATTGGCTACGTGCACGCGTGGCAGCGGACGCAAGACGAAGGATGGGTGCGCGCGGCGCTGGATGTCTACGGCGTTCCGTACACCTACTTCGCCGACACGAAGCTGCGCGAGGGCAACCTCCGGGCGAAGTACGACGTGATCGTCTATCCGACGGTCGGTGGCAGTGCGCAGGCGCACGTGGCCGGCATTCCGAAGACCGGCGACCTGCCGCTCCCGTACAAGAAGACGGCCGCCACGCCGAATCTCGGTGCCGTCGACCAAAGTGACGACATTCGCGGTGGCATGGGCATCGACGGACTGACCGAGCTGTACAAGTTCGTGCAGGCCGGTGGCACGCTGATCGTGGAGGGCGCGACGTCGACGATCTTTCCCGCGTACAATCTGACGGCGGGTATCACCGTCGAATCGCCAGCCAACCTGTTTGCGCGCGGCACACTCTTGCGCGGTGTGGTGACCGACAAGACCAGCCCCATCGCGTACGGCTTTGACGCGCAGTTGCCCGTCTACTTCAACCAGAACCCGGTGCTGAACGTGTCGGGGGTTGGCGGACTCTTCGCCGGTGGCGGCCGCGGTGGCGGTTCCACGCTGAGCCAGCAGACCACACCGATGGCGCAGAAGCTGCCGTTGTCCACGTGGGACTTCAACAATCCCGCAAACACCGGCTCGGCAGCGGGCGGTGGCCGCGGCGGTGCGGGCGGTGGTGGTCGCGGCGGCGCGGCGCCGGGCGGTGAAGGTGCATTCGGTGGCGGCGGCTTTGGTGGTGCCGGTGGGTCGGCGGGTGGCATCGACGGCACACGTCCGCGCGTGGTGATGGCGTTCCCGAGCAATCCCGCCGACATGTTGCTGTCGGGCACGTTGGCCGGTGGGGAAGCGTTGTCGAATCGTGCGCAGGTGGTGGATTCACCGCTGGGCAAAGGCCACGTGGTGTCGTTCGCGATCCGCCCGTTCTGGCGGTGGCAGACGCAGGGCACGTACTTCCTCGGCTTCAACGCGATCCTGCACTGGAACGACCTCGACGCCGGCGCGGCACCGTCGACGGGCGTGACGGGGGGCGGGCAGTAACGCGTCAGCCCGCACGACTGCGCGTAAGGAGCGGGCCGCGGGGCACCGCGGTCCGTCTCTTCTCCCACAACCGGAGTCCGCAATGGGCAATTTCTTCAACGCATTGAGTCGCATGGGGCAGTCGATGGGCGACTCTCCCGAGGGTGAGCGCTACACGGTTGCCGGACGCGCCGTTCGCTGCCCCCATTGCACGCACGACCGTTTCGTCGAGGGGCGGGCCCAGTTGAATACGGCGGGAATGTCGTTCCTGAACCTCGACTGGGCCAATCGCAGTGCCGCGACGCTGACCTGCACGACATGTGGCCGCATCGAGTGGTTCCTCGCCGACCCCGAAGAAGCTGGCTGACGTACGCCACGCCAGCCCGATCGGCGCTGCATGGATGCGCCCGGTCCCTGCGGCAAGGCGGCTTGCGTCAGGGGGCGTGCAGGGAGTCGTGCAGGCGGTATAGGATGCCGGTGAGCTCGGATCGCGCCATCCCGATGTCACCAGGAGACCTCGTGTTCCTCCCACGTCTCGCGAACGTGCTGTGCACCCTCACGGTCGTGTTTCTCCCCGCAGTCGCGGGCGCGCAACGCAGCGCCGCCGCCGACTCGACCGCCATCATCGCGACGTCACGCAACTACATCGACGGTTTCGCCCACGGCGATTCGGCACGCATGCGGCAAGCACTGCACCCCGACCTCGCCAAACGGCTGATCACCGGCACCGCCGGGTCACCGTCCAACATGACGGCGGACATGCTGGTGCGCGGGACGGCCGCCGCAGCCGCGCGCGCGCCGCGCACGGACACACCGGTAGACTCCATCCGCATTGTCGATCGATACAAGGACATGGCCATGGTGCGCATCGGCGCGGCGACGTGGGTGGACTATGTGCACCTCGCGCGGTTCGGCGACCGCTGGCAGATCATCAACGTCGCATGGCAGATGCGGTAGCGATGCAGGCTGCCTGAAGGCGACGCTCGCAAAGCTACGGCCAGCTGGACTTGCCGTTCCCGCTCACGACGCCGCCAAGCGGGCCGGTGATACTGAACGCGTACTCGGCCACCCAGCGATTGTCGGCCCGTCGGGCGAGACTCGTGAACTGCAGCGTACCAGTTCCGAGAATCGCCCGCTGTGATGAGCCGGCCACATCGTTCTGGTTCACCGCCATCGTGAACGCAAACTGGCCGATCACAAAATCCTGCCCTTCCTGATTCTTCACGAAGCTCTGGCCACTGTTGAACGGGGCACCCTGCGGCGTGAGCATGGTGACCAGCACACCGGGTTTGTCCACCGCGAAGTTGAAGCCGAAGAAGAGCGCGTCCACAGCGCCCCCGCCCGGTGATGGGCCGCGAATGCCGCGGTGATCGTTGTACCGATACACACCATTCGGCGGTGTCCGGCCGAAATCCCACGGGCCCGCTACCGTGATGTTGATGAACTCTTCCGGATCCACCTGGACCAGCACGCTGCCGCGTCCGAGGACCCGGTTGTTGGCGTCGATCACCTGCACGGACAGGGTATCCGAGCCACTGCGGATCGCGGTGTACACGATGCGCGGCACGGTGGTGGTCTGCAGGTTGAGCGTGCCGATCGAGCCGGCACTGCCGGCAAGATTCCACAGGTACGTCGTGCCGGCGGGCGGTGTGAACGGAGCAACCACGGTGAACGTCTGCTGTTGACCCGCATTCAACACGAGATTCGGCGGCGTGATCTGCACGCGCGGGATCACCCGCACAATGGTGCTGTCACTCGCCACGCGTACACGCCGATTGTTGGCCACGTCGTACGCCACCACCGAGAGGGTGATGTCGGCGATTTCGTCGTCGTTGGCGCGCAACGTGACCTGCAACTTCCGGGTGGTGATGTTGCGGCCGCTGTTCGCTTCTCCCACGGCCGACAGGACCGCCGTCGCCGAACTGTTGGTCCATTCGAATTCGTAGACGCTGGTGAGATCGGGCGAGAGCTCGACGCTCAACCCCACCTCCTCGCCCGCCGAGACACTCGGGTTGAGCGGCAGGATGCGTACACTCGAACGCGCGACCCGCGCGTTCCAGCGCGCACCGCGCTCGACGCGCGCGAGATCGTCGAAGAGCTTGAACAGCGTCCCGTTGGGTTTGTAGTTGTTCATCGGCGACGCGAGCTTCAGGACGAACTCTTGCGCGTTGCGATAACTGGCCTGCCAGTTGACCCGCCCCAGCAGCTGCAAGGCCGCCGCCTCGACAGAGCCCATCAGCGACGGCGAGCGCGCGTAGAACATCTCGGCCGTGGCCGGATCCTGCTCCAGCTGAAGGAACGCGGCGGACAGGGCAGAGGTCAGCGGACCGTTTCCCTTGGGGATCTTCGGGACGTCCGACGCCGTCGTATGCGGCAGCACCTGCAGTCCGTTGGAGGTCGCCAGCACGAGCCCCGGCGCATCGGGAATGAGTGAGCCGAACCCGCCGATCTCCAGCACCAGCGCGTACAGAATGTCGACGTAGTAGATGCGGTTGAAAAGCTCTTCGATGGCCGCGTTCCAGCCGGCGACGTGAGTCGCATACCGCGCCTCGGCGAAAAATGCCGGCGCGGTGGCGCGCGTACTGGGGCCGATGGCGATGATCTCGTAGAACGACTCATCTGACGCGCCGTCGAGCGGGAGCGGGATCGGCGACGTGGTTGCCCCGCGAAACGGCGTGTTCAACGCCAGCAGCGCACGAATGTTGGCGACCGCCGTGTATGCCGTCGGTTGCCCAAGGTCGATGGGGGTGCCTATCAGTCGCGCCGGCGAAACGTCCTGCGTCACGCCGTTCGTGCGCGTCTGCACGAGGTAGACGTACACACGGATCCCTCGTCTTCCGACGTTGCTCACCGTGACGCCAGGCGCGGTGGTCGGGGCCAGCCGTACCTCGACCTCGCTTTGTGATGTCTCTGGCGCGAGGAAGATGACCGGCTCATTCGCCGCGGTGACGTACGCGGAACGCGACGACGTGGGTGCCGCAGCGGCGAACGCACTCACGCTCACTGCCGTCAAGGCATTCACGGCCGTGGTCAGCGCGCCGGCGATCGCGGGGTCGCCATCGGCAATGGCACGCGGCGACGCCGCGACCCGCGTGGCGATCACGGCGGCCAGCGTATCCACAGCCGGGTCGGCCGCCAGCTGCGACAGAATCGCCGACTTCAGTTCGGCGCGCAACATCGGTCCACCAAGCGCAAACCACAACAACGTGACGGCGGTGCTGCGGGCGGACAATGTTTGGGTGTCGGTCGCCGAGGGATCGAGGATGGCGCTCAACACACCGCGTCCGTCGCTGCCGGTGAGCAATGCCAGAGTGGGGTAGGTGGGGGAGATGGCGACGTTCACCGTCGCGCCCGTGCTCAACGCCACCGGGTACCCCATGGCCCTCACGCTGAGCGTGCTGAGCGCGAGTGTGCTTCCGGGCGGAAGCACAACCGTCGTCAAGGCGTCCTTCACGCCGCTCGGCTTCACCGGCGGCTCGGGGGGATTGGGCGGATCCGGTGGATCGGGGGGATCCGGCGGCGTGGTCGGAGAACCGTCGCCGCCGCAGGCCGCCGTCACCATCATCGCGCTCAGCATCGCAACGACCTCTCGTCGCGAGAGTACGCCGGTCCGGCGGCTGGTCACGCCCGACGCGTCGCCGGGTTCATCGGGGGCGTTGAACGGTGGCACCGGCTCGGTCTCGGAGTCCATCTGCAGTCCGGGTCGACAAGTGTGCGCCTTGGTGCGCCGACGCGGCGCTTTGTGCCTCTCGTTCGTTCGGCGGCTTCCGCCCGTCGTTGGAGGACAAAGCCGGGGCCGCCGCACGCGCCCGCATTCTGAACAGTGCAAAATGCTAGTGTTTCGCACGCGATTCGGCCACCGCCCTCTTCGCCGGGGTGCCGATCCGGTCGGCCCGCCGCGCCTACCCAATCGGCGGCGCGGCGTATGTTATGGCATGCATCGACGCCTCGCTCTCAAGACACTCGCCATGGCGACCGTGGCGACCATCGCCGCGCCAGCGATCCTGCGCCGTCGCTACACCCTGTTCGGACAGGGTCCGCAATACTCGGCCCGCACCATCCGACTGATGCAGGACAGCACGGTCATCGACATGTTGTGTCAGTTCGCCTTCGACGACTTCCGCACCGGCGACCAGCCGGCGTCGATTCGTTGGCGACGGAACCCATCGACGTTCACGGCTTCCGACTTCGCCACATTCCGCAGTTCGGGCGTCAAGGTCCTGGCCCTCGGCAGCGGACCGGGCAACTACGACGGCATGGTGCGCTTTCTTGCCGAGTGGAATGGCTTCGTGGCGTCCAACAGCCAGTGGTTCACGCGCATCGACGACGCGAGCGACCTGACCACCGTCACCGCGTCAGGGAAGGTCGGCATCCTGCTCAGTACGCAGACTTCGGATCATTTCCGCACGGCCGATGACGTCGACACGTTCTATGCGCTGGGCCAGCGTGTGGCGCAGTTGACGTACAACATGCAGAGCCGCACCGGCGCCGGCTTTCTGGAGAATCGCGACAGCGGACTGACCGCGTTTGGCGGTGAGCTCATCGCGCGCATGGAACGGGTCGGCATGATCGTCGATCTTTCGCATTGCGGCGACCAGACCACGATGGATGCCCTGGCGGCGGTTACGCGTCCACCATTGTTCACACACGCGTCCAGTCGCGCGCTGCTGCCCGCCTGCTCGCGCTGCAAAACCGATGACGCGCTGAAGCAACTGGCGGCGAAAGGCGGCGTCGTCGGGATTCCGATGATCCGCTTCATGATTCGCCCTGCGCCACCCGTGACGGTGGAGCATGTCGCGGATCATGTTGAACACCTCGTCAAGCTCATCGGCCCCGAGCACGTCGGTGTCGGCAGCGACCTCGACATGGCCGGCCTCGCCAACCCGATGTCGCGCGAGGGCGGCATCGGCAACGTGGCCAACCAACCCAACTTTTCGCGGTACAACGCGTACTTCGCCGCGAACGGCGGCGCCCATGTCGACGGGCTCGACCATCCGCGACGACTGTTCGATCTCACCGAGGCACTCGTCCGGCGTGGTCACTCTGACGCGACCATCGGGCTGATTCTCGGCGGGAGCTTTGCCCGCGTGCTGGGCAGCACGTGGCGATGACGACGTGGCGCGCGCTGATGGCGGGCGCGACGATCAGCGCGCTGGGCCTGCGCGCCCTGTCGGCGCAAGCCGCACCGCGTCCGCGCGTTGTCGTGTTGGACTCCGTCACCGTGGTCGATGTGGCGCGACAGCGGGTCGAACCGCTGCAACGCATCGTCATCCGCGACGACCACATTGTTTCCGTTCAGTCCGTGTCTGCATCGCGGCCCGATTCCGTGACCGAATGGATCAATGCGCGTGGTGCCTTCGCCATTCCCGGGCTGACCGATCACCACGTGCACCTCGTGCCCGGGAGCGGCCCCCAACTCGAGCGCGCGGCGCGCGGCGGCGTCACCATGGTGAACGCGATGGCTGGCGACGCCCGTGTGCACGGCGAGTTCGCGCGCCAGGTACTGATGCGTGAGTTGCGAGGGCCGGAGATTGCCTATGCGAGCGTGATGGCCGGCCCCGACTTCTTCGTCGACCCGCGCTTCATCAGCTCCGGTGTGGGATACGCGGCAGGCTCGGCGCCGTGGGTGCGGGCCATAACGGACACCACCGACCTCGTGCAGGCGGTTGCGGCGGCCCGTGGCGCCGGCGCCGAGGTGCTGAAGCTCTACGCCATGTTGGACAGCAGTCTTGCGGCGCGACTGACCGCCGAGGCGCATCGGCAACACATGCGTGTGGTGGCACACGGCACCGTGTTCCCGGCGCGGCCGCTGCAGTTGGTGCAGGGTGGGGTCGACATCCTCACGCATGTGCCGTACCTGGCATGGCAGGGGGCCGACACGGTGGCGGCGCGCGACGTCTTCCGTCGCGCCGAAGGACCGTTCGACGCTGTACCGATCACTGCCTCGCCGATGGTGCAGCTGGTGCAGGCCATGCGTGACCACGGCACCTACCTCGAACCGACGCTCGACGTTTTCCTGTCGCGTGCGCCAACCGGGGCGATCGCGGGTTGGAGTACCGCGCTGACGCGCGCGGCGTTCGCCGCGGGGGTGCCCATTCTCGCCGGGACCGACAACTTGATCGGCCGCGACAGCAGTGCCCTTCCCACGATTCACCGGGAGCTGGATCGGCTGGTCAAGGCCGGTTTGACCCCGGGCGACGCCCTTGCCGCGGCGACCCTCGTCCCTGCGCGTGCGATGGGACGCGCCTCGACGCACGGCGCGCTCGCCCCCGGGTACGTCGCCGACATCGTGCTGTTGGAGGGCAATCCCCTGCTGGACATCGCCGAGACGGCACGCATCCGGCAGGTGATCCTGCGCGGTAGGGCCCTGCAGCGCCCGCCCGGACCACGGTGACCGGCGGTTAAACTTCCTGCCCCGATGGTGCGTACGGGCTCCACCATCTCTTCCTCCACCGACGGACACGCTCTTGACTGCCATCGAGATTCCCACCCCCGATCCACGCACCCTCGACGACGAGGCGCGTCCATTTGCCGAGGCGATCGCGCTGCACTACGCGATCAAGCGCGAAATCGGGCGCGGTGGCAACGGTGTGGTGTATCTCGCGCGCGACCGCCGCCTGGATCGCCTCGTGGCCATCAAGACGTTGCCGGCGCACTTGGCGAAAGATCCCTCCGTCCGCGAGCGGTTCCTCCGGGAAGCCCGAACGGCGGGCGCGATGTCGCATCCCAACATCGTGGCGATCCACAGCGCCAACGAGAACGACGCGTACGTGTACTTCGTGATGTCGTTGATTGAAGGGGAATCCCTCGCCGCGCATATCCGCGCGCACGACCGGTTGGGTGCACGCGCGGTCGCGTGCTATCTGCGCGACGTGGCCTCGGCGCTGGTGCATGCACACAGTCGCGGCATCATCCATCGGGACATCAAGGCAGAAAACGTGCTGATCGAGCGCGAGTCCGGTCGGGCGCTGGTCACCGACTTCGGGATCGCGCGTATCGCGGAGGCGACCCCACTGACGGCGACGGGGCAGTTGCTGGGGACCGTGTACTATGTCAGTCCCGAGCAGGTGTCCGGCGCGCCGGTCGACGCGCGCAGCGACCTGTATTCATTGGGCGTGGTCGGCTTTCTCGCGCTCACCGGGACGTTCCCGTTCGAGAGCGACCTGGCCTCGGCGGTGCTGGTTGCGCACGTGACCAAACAGGCGCCAGCCGTGGCGAGTGTGCAGCCGGATATCCCGTCGGCTCTGGCCGCCATCATCGATCGCTGCCTGCAGAAAGATCCTGCCGCGCGATTCGCCAGTGCGCTGGAACTCGTGGCGGCACTCGAGACGGTGATCGCAGGGCTGGACAATCCCACGTCCGTGGTCCCCGTGAAGGTACAGCGGGTGTCCAATACCGAAGCGCACACCGTATGGAAACGTGCGGCTGAGTTGCAGGCGCTGACGGGCATTCAGGAGCGCCCGGCGGCGATTCCAGGCGTCCGCGATGCGCAGAAAGGGCGTTTTGGTGGCTTGGCGGTCAGCGACGTGCGCGATGCCGCGATCGAGGCCGGCATCGACAGCACCTATGTCGAGCATGCGTTGGTCGAGATCGGCGTGACTGCGCCGGGTGTGGCGTCATCTGGTGCGGTCCCACGTGGAGTGGCCCCGTCCACCGCGAGCAGCACCCCCGGCGACCGTTCGCTGCCCTCTTCACGACGCCCATCCCCGATCGTTCGCGACGTCGCGAATGCCGCCCCAACCGGATGGTTTCACATCGTACGGCAGTTCGAAGTGGATGGCGAAGTCGACTCGGTCGATCTCGAGCGACTGATCAATGTGTTGCGCGACGAGACTGGCAAAATGGGTCGGGTGGAAGCCAAGTCGCGTGAGCTGGCGTGGTGGACCGGGCGTTTCGGTCGACGTCTCGACGTGTCGATGGTTCCAGCGCGCGGACGTTCCACGTTTCGCTTGAGCAGAGATCTCACGCGCAGCACGCTGCTGGCGGCGCTCGGCTCCGTTGCCACGTTCGGCTTTGCGAGTACGGCCGTCGTCGTCGCCTCCGTGCTCGAGCTGCAGAGAGGCGCGGACGGGGTCGCCGCGCTCCTCGGCCTTCCCGCTGGCGCGGCCGTGTCGTACTTCGCGGCGCGAACCATCATCCGCTTCCTGCATCGTCGCACGGAGAATCGGTTGCGCGCGCTGGTCGAGAAGCTTGCCGCGAAGGTGCACGATCATGCGGTGCGACTACCGCCTTCGGACGACTGATCGACCCTCATTCTGCACGGACGCGGGCGTGGCGGCCACGCGGCTGGGCACGCTCAGGTCGAGCGAAGTGGCACCAGCAAGTCTGTTTGCCACTCCGCCATCGGCGTCGAGCGCATGTCGCTGCGATAGATCTCGAGCGCGGGACCATCACTCACCACGTGGCCGGAGGCGGGGAGCGCCTCTCCAACGAATCGCGACCACACATCGCCGAGGTGCTCAAACCCGCCCATGTGCACCGTTCGAGCGTAGGTGCCGCCGGCGATGTGCATCTCCATCAATCCTGCCGGAATCGGCACGGACTCCGGGACGCTGATCGCCGCGTGTGATTGCAGGGCGTCGGCGGCCGTAGTCTCCGGATCCTGATGATAGACGCCGAGATACATCGCACCGGGCTGCGCGAACAATCCGGCTGGGCCCGCGACCTGCGCGAGCCGCTCGAACGCACGGCTGATCTGATTGTACGGGCCGATGTGTGACACCGCGGCGAGGCGCAACGTGGGCAACTGGATGGTGTCCATGATCACGTGATCTCCGTGGCGATCGCGGGGCACAAATGCCGCGCGGACATCGCCGGTATTGAAGTGAATGCCACAAGGGGCGGCCAGGACCGCCCGAGCGGCTGGCGTGCGGCGAAATTCCGACGGGGACGTTCCGAACGACGCTCGAAAGGCGCGCGTGAACGCTTCGTGTGCCTCGTAACCCGCCTCGAACGCAATGCGGGTCACGGCGAGATCGGTGCTGGCGAGCATGAAGGCCGCCCGTTCAAGACGCAGGCGGCGCTGCAACTCGATCGGTGTCTCGCCCACCAATCCCCGAAACACCCGATGGAAGTGGAACGGAGACAATCCCGCGAGGGAGCCCAAGGCATCCAGCGCGACCGCGTCGTCGAGGTGGGAGACGAGGTGGTCGAGCACCCGGTGAATCGCCAGCAGATAGAAGGACCGCGTGTCGGCTTTCATGAGGGCAAGGTGTCACCCCTCAACATGCGGCGCTTGACGTGGCTTGCGATTGATCAGCGGCTTCGCGTTGCGAGCCTTTCCATGAAGACCGCGTGATGTCGTTCGTCATCCCCGTAGTACTGACTTCCGGGCGGGTCGACTTCGGCAAGGATGCTGCGGGCACTCCGGCCATCCGGCGCCGTGTAGTCGGGCGAGAGTCCCTGTTCGAGAAAGAACGTCGCCAGGTCCCACGCCTGAATGGACACCGCGTGCATCAGCGCGTTCTGCCCCAAACGATCGGTGCGCGGGTCGAGTCGCGTGAAGTCCGCGCCGTGCTTCCGGAGGATCTCCAGGGCCGGAAGCACGGTGTACGTGCTGAAGTAGATGGGCACCGAGTCTTCGTCGATCTCGTTGGGTGACAGCCCGGCGGCAAGAACCAGGTCCAGCACGGCCAGCGCGCTCGGATTGTGGACCCCATGCAGGTGATACACGAGGTTGTGTTCGCTGACCGAGGATGGCTTCCGCGTCGACGAAATCACGTTGCTCGCCACCGGCGCGCCGGCCTCCAGCAGCATGCGGACGAACACCACCCCACTGACGCCGTTGTAGTCGTCGATGGCGCGTGCGATAGCGTGACCCAGGATGGTCTGATCGCGCCGATCGCGTGCGTTCCAGTCGGGGCGGGTCGTCGCGAGCATCTTCGTGACGGCTGCCGTATCGCCCTTGGAGATCGCACGCGCCAGCGCGGTGAGCGCCGCGTCATCGAAGCGACCGTACTCCGCCTGTCCCAGGCTGCGGTCGATTTTGCCGGCGGTGCCACTGACAAGGTTGGCCGCCCCATACAGGACGGGTGCAAACACCAGCAGCAGGGCAACCCACAGCACCGCCTTGGGGCCCCCGCGTGAGCCCCAAGCCAGGAGCGCGCCGGCCAACAACACGATGGGCCCGAGCAGCAACGCAAACCCGCGGGCCATGCCACGCCCGGCCGCGTCGTCGCCCATGTTTTTGGTCACGAACAGTGAGCCGACGAAGAGTACTTCGAGGGCGAGAAGAACCCAGCCGGCACCAACCAGCAGTTTCACGCGAAGTCCGCTCCGTAGGCGTCGAGGTCGATGCGCCGCCGCAGAATGCGGCAGCCGAGGAATGCACGGGAAATTGGCGCCCGTGTCAACACCCGGCTGGTTCAGCAGCTAGCGACATCGGATGCGCGTCTGGTTGATGGAGGGCACCGCTCGCCCTTCCAGTCCGATCAATACCAATCCTTCGGGACACAGCGAGGAATACGCCGTGGATCCGGGTTGGTTGAGACCGGCGCTCGCTGTGGACGACGTCGACCCCGCGATGGACAACGAGGCACATACACCGGCGACCATGTCGTTGAGTCCGGTGGCAGGGCCGCCGCCGCCAAGCCCGACGCGACCGGTCAGGCCGACGAGGACAGTGCCTGACGGACAGCTCAGCGCAAAGGCAGTGCCGTTCACGATCCCCGCGCGTTGGCTGAGGACCGCCGTGCCGGTAAACACGCCACGCGCGCTCATCGCCTGGCAACTCAGGGCCAGGCTGGTCAGGCTCGCCGCGGACGTTCCGGTGATCCCCGTGGCGACCAGTCCGGCCGGACAATCTGACGTGTAGGGGGTGCCACCGTTGGGGTCACCGTTCGGCGTGCCCAACGCCAAGGGTGCGGCACCCACCGGAAACACCGTGATGGCAAAGGGAGCACTGGTCCCGGCGGTAGTCGTCACGGAGATCGCCCCGGCCGTTTGCGCGGTGACGAACGGAACCGCGAAATCGCTCGTGATCGTCGTAGAGTCGACGACCACGGTGCCGGCGGACGCGATCGAGCCCACCGTTGCGCCGACCGTGGTGGTCCCCGTTGTGAAACGAGTCCCGCGCAGGGTCAGTCGCGCGACACCGAACGCGGCGTCTATAGCCGACGGCGTTACCGCACTCAGCGTCGGTGGTAGAGGGACCGCATTTATTGTAAGCGTGGCGCTCCCGCTGACCGCGGACGCCCCTCCTCCCGCGATCGCCGTGATCGTCACCGATCCCGGTGCGACCGCCGTGACGAGGCCGCCGGCCGACACACTCGCCGTGCCCGCCGGTGTCCCACTCGCCGTCCAACTGACAGCCGCGCCGCTGATCACGGCGCCGGCACTGCTACGGACGACCGCGGTGGCTTGGGTGGTCTGGCCCACCAGCAGTGTAGACGTCGCTACCGTCACCGTCAGACTTGTCGGCGTCGCTGGTCTGACAATCCCTCCGTCCGACGACGAACAAGCCTGAGCCGACCAAGCCAGCAGCAGAGCGACAAGCAGACGAAACGGGCGAGCGGGCGACGACTTCACGCAGCACGGCATTGCGATCTCCCAGGGGCGGTGGTGGATCGCTACAGTGCGAGTGTGCGGTCAACTCGGCGTGAACTCGGGGTGAATTGCCGTGAAGACGGAGACGAAGCGGCGACGTTGGCGTTGTAAATCAGCGCCGTCGATTCAGGCGAGCACGTGCCGCAGTGACGATCGGCTGCAGTTCGGGATCCGCGTGCTCCCACAATGTCACGAACTCATGTCGAGCGGCCTGCGCCAGCGCGCCCTCGCCGCGACGGTCATGCAGGTCCGCGAGCCGAAGCAGCGACGCCGCTCGCCAGCCCAACTGATTGGGCGCATTGAGCGAGAGATCGGGGTAGGAGCGATACCACTGAATGGCTTCCTCGCTCCGACCCACCTTTTCAAGCGCACGAGCCAGCAGGAACCGTTGATTGCTGTTGGGATCGGCGGCGTTCGTGAGCAACGCGATCACACGTTCGGGCTGGTCGGCAATCCAGGCGATCTCGGCTTCCAGGCTGGCGCGCAACAGCGGCAGCCGGTTCGCGAACGGTGTCCCATCGAGGGTTTCCAGGAGACGCAGCGCCTCGCGAATACCGCTCGTATCACCCTGCGACGCGCTGATCATGCCGGCGTTGTACGCGAGCCCGGGAATGGTCCGCCCGGGCCCTTCCGGGGAGACTCGGCGCTGAAACCACTGCAAGAGTTCCCCGCGGAGGGAGTCACCACTCGCGGGCACCAGCGGTGAAAACGGGAGAAAAGCCAGTCGCGCCCGTTTGCCGAGCACGCGTCCACCGGTGACCGCCTCCGCCCGCGCGATCTCTCTGGCCGATTCGAGCCAGCGCCCCTCGGCGGCCGCGAGATCGGCGAGTCGGATGTGCGCGAGCCAGCGAACGGTGTCCGGCCGGGAGCGCGCCGTCAGGACTTGGTACAACGGCCGTGATGGGTCCGCGCGACGCGTGAGGGTTGTGATGGCAGCGGCGGCCTCGACGACCAATTGGTCGGGCGCCGCCGCCATCGCATCGAGAATCTTCTCTTGCGCCGCCGCGTTGGTGCTGCTGAACGCGAGGTAGGTGCGCGCCAGGAGCGCGTCGTCAGGTGAACGCGTCTTCAGTCGCTGCGCCAGCTCTCGGAGGCGCGTACCGTCGCCGGCGCGCGCCGCCGCGAAGGCCAACGCACGGGTGGCCTCGACATGCCCGGTGTCGAGGGACAGCGCGCGCGACAAATGCGCGATCGCGTCGGCGTTCGAAGTCCCTTGCGCTGCAGACTGCCGGTCGAGTGCGAGACCAAGCAGGAACTGCGCCTCCGCGCTGGAGGGTCGTTGTCGCACGAGACGAAGCAGGATCGGCACCGCGTCGGCATTACTCAGTGTCGTCGCGCGTACCAGGTCGCGCTCGAAGGGTGGTAGACGGGCGCCGAGGCGTGCCGCCGCCTGATGAACGGGGCGTTCCCACCACGGCTGCGCCAACGGTGATGTACGGCGTCGCGCTTCGCCCAAGCGATAGAACGCGAGCGCGAACGTGCTGTCGATCGAGACGGCCCGTTCGAACTGATCGACGGCCAGCGTGTGTCGCCCCGCGCGCATCGATTGCTCGCCTTCCAAATAGAGCCGCAACGCGCTCAGCGAATCGGTGGTCCTGGCCGCCACCGCCGGGAGATCTCGCCCCGCGTCGGCCAGCGAGACCGTCAGCAACTGCTTCACTACGTCGTTGACCATCCCCGGCAACGTCGAACGCGCGCCAGTGAGTTGGATGTCGCGCTCGCGCGTACCGTCCGCGCGCATCAGGGACGCGCGCAGTTCAACGCGGGGGCCGATCTCCACCAGAGATCCGGCAATCGCCCGTCCGGCGTCAAAGTGTGTCGCGGCCCGCTGCACGAGTCGGGACTCACTGATGCCCGCGTTCTCGCGAGCGCGGAGAAACTCCAGCACGGCGTTCGCGTCTATCGTGTTGATCGGTCCCATGCCGTTCAAGTGTGACGACAGCACGTCCATGAGTCCGACGGCGAGGTAGTCGAGATCGGCCCCGCCGTGTACCTGAAACGGGAGGACGACGACTGTCGTCGACGGCGCGGCATGCGCGTTCGCCGCGCGGCTGCGCAGCGAGGCGCCAACGATGCCCGCGGCCAGCACGCCCGTCATCAGCAGCCCTCTCACGAGTGGTCGCCGCGTCCATTCCCGGAGGGGTCTCTCACGGGAACGGCGAGGTCCCCGCGTCGCGCGCGTTTCGACCGCTGCGCCCCCGTTTGCCCACGGCTCGCCACGCACGATCGCCGCCTCGAGCGCCGCCCGATCGACTGCGACCACCTCGGCGTGTGAGGGTGCCTGTTGGGGTGACGCCACGTTGGGCGGGAATCGCGGCACGGGCTCCTGCCCGCGCCGCAGTGTCGACGCAAGGGCGAGCACCTCCGCATCCGGCGATGTGTCAAACTCCCGGCTGTAGCGCGCCTGAAACAGCTCGGCGAACTGGAGTGCGCCGGCACGCTCACCGATCGCGGCCAGCGTGCGCATGTGGCGCAGCGCCGCCGGCACGCTGAACGGATTGTGCATCGCCAGGCGTTCAGTCCACTGGCGCGCGTCGGTCGGCGACGTGGCGACGTCGGCCAGCGATTCCAGCAACAACGCGACGCGAACATGGAGGCTCTCGCGTACCGATGCCTGCCACACCTCAAAGGCGTCGGAGTCCGGCAAGTGAAATCCGTCGAGAAACGGGCCGGAATAGACGGAGACCGCGGATGCCGCGTTGCTCTCCTCCGCGTATTGCGTGAAGTACGCGATGTCTGACGACACGTGATGCGAATCCAGCAACAGCACGTCGCCAACGGTGTGGATCGCCGTGGCGCCGATCGATGTGCGAATGGCGTGCACGGCGGTGTTCAGCAGGGTGCGCGCACGTTCGGTTGATCGCTCCGGCCAGAGTAACGCCAGCGCGCGATCGCGACTGACCTGGCGGCCCGGCGAGGCGGCCAGGAGGGCGAGGAGCGCCATTCGGTGCCGATGGCTGGACACGCCGGCCACCGGCTCTCCACCGCGCTCGAGGCGGAGGGCTCCGAACGTGCGCAGCCAAACTCCGGATCCGATCAACGCCGTCATGCCGAACCTCGCGAGGAAACGCGGAGATGCTGAACGAAATTGGGCGCCGCCGACACCGGTGTCCAGCACGCGGAGCGGCGGGCCTCCCCGGGTGCAATGGCCCGACCCGCCTGCGGTGCCTTCGTCGGGAGCACCGATTCAGCGCCAGTTCACTGTCGATTGCCCGTGGGTTCAGCGCGTGGCTGCAGGTTGCCCGCTGCCCGCTTTGGCGAGCGTCGCCCCGCATTCGCCCCCTTTCCAATCAGGTCAGCCGATGAACTCCCGAGCACAGCTCGCACCGCGCCTTCTTGCCGCACTGCTCGTCGCAGTCGGCTCGTCGACCATCTCCAGGATCGATCTTGCCGCGCAAACCGTGACGGCGGTTCAGATCGTTCCAACGATCGGCACGGCGCAGTCCGCCTGGTTCCTCCCATCGTCGGGACGGGTCGTGGTCGCGTCGCCGAGAGTCGGCGTGATGGCGATCGACGAGGCCAGCGGCGCGTCGGTTTGGCAGCAGCAGTGCACGGCGGTTGGACGGGCACATCCCGTCGCGCTCGCCGGATCGATGGTCCTGCTCGCCGGGAGGCGGGAGTGCGGCGACGGCAAGGCGATCACGCAGCGCGTCTCGATGGTGGACGTCGGCACGGGCGCATTGCGCTGGTCGCTGGAGCGCGAGCCCTTCCCCGGCCGTCGACGCGGATACTCGCTCCTCGGCATGGTTATGGCGACGGCGGATGAGACTGGTGATGCCGGTGTGTCCGAAGCGCAGCAGGCGTCGCTGACGGTTTCGCCGGTCACCGGAGCCGATCGCTATTGGATCATCGGTGAGAAACTGGAGCAAGTCGACGGCGCCGGTGTCACCGTATGGCAAAGCGAGTCGGGGGTGGGGCAACTGCACAGCGCGGGCCGCGACGATGTGGCGCTGTTCGTGAACAAGGACAACAAGCTGCAGGCGCGGTCGGTGGTGGACGGCTCGCTGAAGTGGACCGCCGATATTCGCGGCAATCTTGACGAGGTGCAGCTTGCCGATGAGCAGACGCCTGTCGCCAGCGATTTCTTCGCGTTCACCTCGGACGGTGTGTATCGCATCGAGCGGGCCAGCGGCAAGATCCTGTGGAGCAAAGTCCGCAATCGCCTGGACGCCAATCCGGTACGAACGGTGCGAACGGGGGCGTTGGTGCTGTACGAACGCGGCGTCGCGTTCGAGAAGCAGTCGGTCAAGTGGGGTGCTCTCGAGGCGTTGGACGCGACCACGGGGGAGCGACGCTGGCAGATGCGGGGGGTTGGCGGATCGAAGATGAGCCTGTCACTGATCGCCGTCAACGCGTCGCTCTCGGTCGCGAAGACGGGGACCATCCTGCAGGTGACCAGAGACGACTCCGACCCGGCGATGCCTTTTGTGCTCATCGGTCGCGATGCGGAGACCGGCGCGGAGCGATGGGAAGCGCGACAGGTCAATGGCGAGAACATCACGCACTACCGAATTCTCGATAGCGCCCGCATCGAGGTCTCCGGGGAGCGGGGGCTGCTGGGCGGCATCGACCCGAAGACCGGCGCCGTGATCGACCGGACCACGGTTGCCGCCGCGATCCAACCGGCGACGAGTCTCGACGGCTACTGGCTTGACTACGATCCGCGGGCCATGGTGCTGCGGTGCCGCAATAGGCTTGATGAAGTGGTGTGGTCTCGCCAGGAATCGAATGTCGGAGTTCCCCGCCACTGGATCCTCACGGCGCCGCGCGCGGCGATGTGGCGACGCGCCGACGGATCGATTGAGGTGCTGTCACTGGCCACCGGCGCCACCGTGCACATAGTCCCCGCGCCGCAGAAGCGGCCGAATGCCCGGGGCCGCGGGGACTGGCGCGTGGATGTCTCTTCCGACAGCACGCGGGTGCTGGTGTCGTCCTGGAACCAGGCGACGCTCCTGCGCATCGCGCCGCCGTGAGTCGCGCGCGGTTTCGTCACGACATCGAATGCAATCCGATGCGGTTGCCTTCGGTATCCTCGAACTGCGCAATGAAGCCGAATTCGCCGATCGACATCTTCTCGACCAGCGTCCTGCCGCCCGCGGCGCGCACGCGATCGAGGAAGGCGAGGATATCAGTCGTCGTGAAGTAGATGACCGTCCCCTGATGGGACGGCGTGTACCCTTCGGTTTGCACGAGGGCACCGGCCGCGCCGGCGTCGGTGGGGCCGCCGGGAAACATCTCCATCTGCGACGGGCCCATGTCGAGGAACGTCAAAGAGAGCTGCGTGGCGCCTTCATAGAAGGCCTTGGCGCGAGCCAGGTCGGTGACCGGAATCTCAAACCATGCGCCGATGTTCATGGGGGCTCCTGGCAAGGGGTGAATCGGGACTGCCGCGAGCCCCTATTATGCCGCGCGGTGCGGCCAGTTCGCTTGTACAGAAGCGACCTCAGGCGTGTGGCCCAGCTCCGCGCGACACCACAGGCGACAAAGCGGACGACCTTGTACGGATGGTTCTTGACCAGGTCGAACACATAGGACCAATGACGCTTGCCGGCCTCCGACACGCCCGTCCGGCTTCAACGGTGCGCGTCGTCACCGAATAGCGGGAACGAACGGCTCTGTCCGTCTTTGGGTCCACGCATCCGCCCGCCAGAATCGCTCGTTCGGAGAATGTCTGCACGCCTGCCGCGAACGTAGCCTAAGGACACATGCGCGGTCATCCCTCGCGCCGGCAGTGCTCATCGACCCAACCGAATAAGAATGATGCCTGACTTGTCTGCGAAGAACGTTGCGCGCGACATCGCGCACCTCGTGAGTGGGTCGCCGAAGCGCGCTCGTACGCTGCTGCTGCTGATTCACCTTGGCGTCGCGTCGCCGCTCGTTGCCCAGCGCGCGAATTCATCACCCGCACTCGCCGCGCCGGCATCGCTGGCCGTGCGGGCGTCAGCCGAGCCTGGTGATGTGGTGCGCCTGCGCATCTGGCGTGAGCCGGACATGTCCGGCGACTACCCGGTCGACGCCCAGGGCATCGCGACGTTCCCGCGTCTCGGCACCATGAATGTCACGCGCTTTGGCGCCGACTCGCTGCAGCGCGTGCTGGCCGCCGAGTACGCAAAGTACCTCAAGAATCCGTCCGTCGAGATCGTGCTCCTTCGGCGCGTGCGCGTCGTCGGCGCCGTCAAGTCTCCCGGCGTGTACACGGTTGATCAGACCATGCGCGTCCGCGACGTGCTGGCCCTTGCGGGTGGTGCCGCTCCCGAAGGCCGCGTTGATCGAGTGCGCCTCGAACGTGATGGCACCTCGATCGACATCGACCTGTCGGTGTCACCGCGGGCCGATGAGCGTGAGCTCCGCTCCGGCGACCAGTTGTCGGTGCCGCAGCGCAACTGGTTCGCGCGCAACACCCCGCTGGTAGCCGCCATCATCAGCGTCAGCGGTGGACTCCTCTTCGCCCTCGTCGCGCGCTGAGGCGCAACTCCCATGAAACAGGAACTACGTCCCACGGCAGCAAGCGAAGATCGTGTCACCCACGCTGCCATGACACGAGCCGACGCACCAGATACGATCGACCTCGGACGTGCCGCCGGCGCCGCGCGTCGACACTGGCGTCGCATTGCACTGGGTACGGCGGCGGGCGTTGCGCTGGCCGTCGTCTACGTCCGCCTGGCCGTCCCGCGCTATCAGGCGACCGCGACGGTGCGTATCGATGCCCGGCAGAGTACGCTGCCGACGATCTATACGGAGAGTTCGACGCAGGACGAAGTCTTCACCGAAATCGAGGTCATGCGCAGTCGGACCATTGCGGCGGAGGTCGTCGAGGCCCTGTCGCTTGATGTAGAGATGCGCCAGCCGACGCGCGTGGCGCGCAGTGAGATCTTCCGCTCACTCCGGCTGACCGCCGTCGGGGATACCGGCACGATCAGATTGCTGCAGCGGAAGGAGGGTGGCTATCTCGTCGAAGGCACCACCACGCGTGTGACGCCTGGCGTGCCGGCGACGGTGCGCGGTGTCCAATTCACGTTGGCCCCGCGCGCATCCGCGCCCGGTGTCATCGAGCTCCGGGTGCGGGATCGCGACGAAGCCATCACGGCGCTGCGCCGCGACGTGGACATCGGTCGAGCCGGCCTGCAGGCCAGCATCATCGCGCTGCGCTATGAGTCTCGTGATCCGGGTCTCGCGCGCGATGTGCTGAACAACTGGACCGCCAGCTTCATTCGGCGTCGACAGTCGAACCAGCGCGCAGAGGCGACCAGCGCCGCGACGTTCATTCAGGCGCAGCTCGACACGCTCATGCCGCAACTGCTGCAGGCCGAGGATCGGCTGCTGGCCTATCGCGACCGGAAGAAGATCGTGGCGCCTGAACTCGAAGCCGGTACACAAGTGACGCGGCGCGCGGAGCTGCTCGCCGAGCGCACCTCGTTGGATGCTGAGCGCGGCTCGCTGCAACAAGCGGTGGCACGCGTAGAACGAGCAGCGGCGTCGGCGAAACCGGACGAACCCTCGCCGTATCGAGAGCTGCTCGGGTTCCCGACACTCCTGCGCAACCAGGCGGCCTCCGAGTTGCTGCGGTCCCTCGCGTCGCTCGATGACCAACGCACCACCCTGTTGATTCGGCGGACGGAGCGCGATCCGGACGTCGTGACGATCGCGTCGCAGATCCGCGTGGTGGAGAAACAGTTGCAGGGACTGACGACCACCTACCTGCGTGGATTGACCGCGCAGGTGGCGGCGACGGACGTGGGGCTGGCCGGCTACGATGCACGGCTGCGCGCCATTCCGGCACAGGAAGTCGAACTGGCACGGCTCGAGCGTGCGCCACGTGTCTACGATGAGTTGGTGAGCCTGCTGCAGACCCGGTTGAAGGAGGCGCAGATCACCGAGGCGGTCAGTGACGCCAGCGTCCGAGTCGTGGATGCCGCGGTGGCACCGACTCGTCCGTCGTCACCGAATTCGCCGCTGGCGCTGGTGTTCGGACTGACCGGGGGCCTCGTGCTTGGCGCGGGCATGGCGCTCTTTCGCGAGCAACGGGTGTCGGCGGTTCGTTCGCGTCGCGAGCTGCAGTCGATTACCCGCGCGCCAGTGCTGGGACTGATCCCCTGGTTTACGACCGGTCGTCGGCATCTCACTCGGCCACCCGCGTCGTCGGCACCCGCGCACGCTCTGCCGATGCCGGTCGCGTTCGTGGCGCCGAAACCCACGGGCGCTTCCGAAATCGCAGCGATGGAGGCGTACGCGCGGTTGTTCATGAACATCCAGTGGGCCGCGCCGCGCGGAGTGCGCACGGTGTTGATCACCAGCCCGCTCCCTGGCGACGGCAAGACCACCAGCGCGGTTCAGCTGGCCGCGGCCGCCGCACGACAGGGGCTGCGCGTATTGTTGATCGACGCAGACTTGCGCTGTGGTGGACTGACCACGCTGCTTGCGCTGCGCGAACGTCCCGGTTTCGTGGACTATCTGTCGGACAACGCGGCGCTGGCCACGGTGACCGAGTCGCTCGCGCTGGCAGGAGCGGTACCGGCCGATGTGATCGGGGCCGGCAGTCTGTCTCGCGAGGCGCCAGCGCCGCATGTGGTCAAGGGACTGCGTCGCTTGCTCGGTGACGCAACGGCGTATGACCTGGTCCTCATTGACACGCCGCCCATCAACATTGTGGCGGACGCCGCCGCGCTCGCCCCGCTGGTGGACGCCGTGCTGCTTGTCGCCCGCTCGGGCGAGACGTCACCGGCGGCCATCGAACTGGCCATGGAGCAGTTGCAGCGCGCCGGCGCGCACGTGCTCGGCACCATTCTCAACGGCGCCGAGTTCCAGCGCAACGAAGGTTACGGCAGTATCGCGCAGTATCGCGCCTATACCATGGGGCGTGCGTGACGATACCGGTCGACAGCGCCCGGCAGCACGAGGGGGGCGCGGATGGCTGGATTCGCCTGCTTCCGCGACTGGCCCTGCAAAGCAGCGCGCGCGCCAATCGTCGACGTCACGCGACGCGCCATCTGGCGCGACTCGGCACGCTGTACGCACTCGACACCGTGGGCGTACTGCTCGGGATGACGCTCATGATGCTGCTTCGCCCAGAGGACGGGTGGGGGCACATCGTCCGGTGGAATGCCCCCGGCGCCGGGGGCGCCTCCGTGCTCGCGCAGTACGTCGTCGCGTTGTGCAGCGGCCTGTTTCTCATGAATGCGTACAAGGAGGGAGACGCGGTGCGGGACTGGGGACGCGTCTTCCCCGGCGCGGCGCTCGGCCTGCTGGTGCTGCACTGGCCCATGATCTGGAGCGACGGCGGGGCCGTGCTTCGATCGTACGTGCCCAGCGTCGCCGCCTTCGGCGGCGCGCTCTGGTTCGTGCGACGCGTCAGTGACTGGTCTCTGCACCTCCTGTGGGAACAAGTCGCCGAACCCTCACGCGCCCTGTTCGTGGGCACGCCGGCGGAAGTCGAGTACGCGATGCAGCGCAGCCCGATGAAAGGCCCGCACGCTCTCGTGCCCGTGGCGCGCCTCGATCTCTCGGCCTCGGCCATCAGCAGTGGCGAGTCGGCAGACCCGTTGGAGACCCAGCTTCAGTCGGCCATCCACGACTACGATGTGGATACCACCCTGCTGTGCAGTCAGTTCGATGACGACGCGCTGACTCGTATTGTGGGCACGTCGGAGGCGGCGGGGTGCCGTGTCATCTCCTTTTCGCGCGCATTCTCCGTGGCGAAGCTGAGCCCGACGCTGACCACCTATGACCGCACGCCGGTCGTGGAGTTGACGCAACCCGGAATCAGAGGACGAGATCTGCTGCTCAAGCGCGCGTTCGACGTGGTCGCGGCGGCACTTCTCATCACCGCGCTGTCCCCGATCTTGCTGGTCGTGGCGCTGCTGGTGAAACGCTCCTCTCCGGGGCCGGCGTTGTTCCGACAGGAGCGCGTCGGGTACGGCGGACGTCGCTTCTTCATCCTCAAGTTCCGTAGCATGTGCGAGGATGCGGAGGAGCAACTCGACTCGCTGCGTGACGAGAGCATCTATGACGACGCGCGTCTTTTCAAGATGGTGCGTGACCCTCGCGTGACACCGCTGGGGCGCTTTCTTCGCCGCTCCAGTCTCGACGAACTGCCGCAACTGTTCAACGTGCTTGGCGGCAGCATGTCGCTGGTCGGTCCGCGGCCGCCGCTGCCGAGCGAGGTCGCGATGTACGGCGACCAGTCGTTCCTGCGGTTCGACGTCACGCCCGGTATCACCGGCCCATGGCAGGTCAACGGTCGCAACGCGATCCGGAATTTCGACGATGTGGTCGCTATCGAGGCAGACTACGTCAACGGCTGGACGATCTGGCGCGACTTCAGCATCCTCGCGCGCACGGTGCCGGTGGTCCTGAAGATGGAGGGCGCGCACTGACATGCATTCGCCCTTCATCACCAGTGCTCCCGTCTCGGCCGGTCGCGGGTACACGCCGGCGACCGCGCGGCGCACGGCCGGTGTTGCCATATCCCGGTCGTTCGTCTGTACGGCTGCCACACTTGGCGTGGCGCTAGCGACGGCAGGACTGATTCTTTCCGGCCGGTCGGGTCTTTTGACGTTCGTCTTTCCCGCCATGGCCTTGGGTCTGGGTGCCGTATTGTTGTGGCTCGAGCCCGCACGCCTCTTGGCGTGGGTGCTCACGCTCTGGATGTTTGCGCCGTTGTTGCGGCGGGTGGTGGATGCCCAGAACGGCTGGAACGCACAGAATCCGGTGCTGCTGGCCCCCATGCTGGTCAGCGGCTTGTGCCTCTTCGACATCTTGCGGTTCGCGCCACGTCTTGGCCGCGCGGCCGTCTTGCCGTTGGTGCTCGCGCTGATCGCGCTGGCCAGTGGCGTGCTGGTAGGGTTGACGGTCTCGCCGCCCGCGCTCGTGCTGTATGCGGGCCTCAGCTGGGCAGCGCCGATCCTGCTGGGCCTGCACGTGGCGATCCATCCCGAGCATCACGATCAGTACCACCGCGCCATCGTGCGCACACTCGGTATCGGTGTGGTCGCCGTTGGGCTCTATGGGCTCGCGCAGTTTGTGGCGCCGTCGGTCTGGGATCGGTTGTGGATGATCAACAGTCAGATGAACTCGATCGGCACCCCGGTACCATTTCAGGTGCGCGTGTTCAGCACGCTCAACGCGCCCGGCCCGCTTGCCCAGTTCCTGACGGCAGCGGTGCTGATTCTGCTCGCGCTGCAGGCGAGTTGGAAATGGCCGGGAGTCCTGCTGGGGATGGTCGTGCTGCTCCTTTCACTCGCGCGCTCCGCGTGGCTGGGCTTCGTGGTCGGCTTCTGCCTGCTTCTGGTCCTCGCGAGGCCCCGCATCCGCAGGTCGGCGTTCGCGGTGCTCGCAACGGGCGCGGTGGTGCTTGCGACGCTCAGTGTCGTGCCGCTGCGGGGGGCACCCGACGCGATGCGGCGAACGATCAGTACGCGTGTCAGCACAATGGGCGATTTGTCCATGGACGACAGCTTCCGCGCCCGTCAGTACCTCATTCCCGCCGTGATCGCTGACATCGAGGGACGACCAATGGGGAGCGGGTTGGGTGCCACGCTGGTGGGCGGCGCGCGCGGTACGGCGTCGTCGCGCTTGGCCGATCAGGGACTCTATCTCGACAACGGTGTGCTCGAAATTCTGCTGGTGCTCGGATGGTTTGCAGGTGTGCTGTTTCTGGGGAGCGCGGTCGCGGCGGTGGCATTCGCCTATCCGAGCGTGCGCGCCAGTGGTGCGGGCTACGGCTATCTCGCCGCGGCGTTCGCGTTGCTGGTCCAGGTCATCGGCGGAACGATCTTCGCCGGTGTCGGAGGCGCGATGTTCTGGTTGGCGGTCGCGATGGCGCGTACGACTGATCGATCGTCCGCCGGTCGGACCATGGCGCCGCCTGTGTCCGCGCGCCACGCCACGTCGCCTTGGGGCCTCGCATGACCGACTTTACGCCGAGCGCCCGCGTAGACAGGTCGCGCGTGTCCGTGGTCATCCTCACGAAGAACGAGGAGACCATGATCGAGCGGTGTTTGCGCAGCCTCGATGGACTGGCCGATGAGGTGCTGGTCGTCGATGCCGACAGCACCGATCGCACGCGGGACATCGCCCGGCGGTGCGGGGCGCGCGTGGTGCAGCAAGCATGGCTGGGATGGCTGCGACAGCGGGCATTTGGGATTGCGAGCGCCCGGCATGATTGGGTGCTCATTCTGGAAGCCGATGAGATCGTGACGCCGCGCCTGTACGACGGGCTGCGCGAGGTCTTGCGCGGCGACATGGTCGTCGACGATGGCTACTCGATGGATCGCCGAGACGACTTCCTCGGCGCGCTGCTGCCGCGCATGCGGCGGCGCAGCAAGCGTCTGCACTTCGTCCGCTTGTTCAATCGGACCGCCAGTCGGTACGACCCTTCCCTGACGATTCATGAGGAAGTCCGCGTGCCGGGTCGCGTGCACCCGCTGCCTGGGGCCCTGATTCACTGGCGTGGCTTCACGATTGTCGAACAGGTTGCGCGCTACGCCGCGTATGCGCCGCTCGAGGCCGATGTCATGCAGGCGGCGGGACGCCGTGTGTCGGTGCTGAGCATGCTCACCCGGCCGATTCTCCGCTTCGGATGGTGCTACGTCGTGTGCGGCGGCTTTCGGCTCGGCGCTCGAGGGTTTGCCCACGCGTTGATGGTGGCGGCGTCGGAGTATCTGCGTTTCGCAAGCGCGTGGGAACGTCAGCACGCGCCTGCCATGCAACACCCGTCGCGAGCCGTTGAAACCCAGTTCTCGCTGGACGGCGCCCTTCGCGCGTCGGCTGCGTCCCCCGTTTCTCGCGCCGTTTCCACTAATGAGGTGGTCGTGTGACACCACGTGTTCTCTTTCTCAACCACTCCGCCACGATGGGTGGCGCGGAGTTCTGCCTCCTCGACATTGCCTCGAACTTGCGGGAATCCTCGTTGGTCGTGCTTCTCGAGGACGGCCCGTTCCGGCACAAGCTGGCCGAGGCTGGTGTCAGCGTTGCGGTGATTGATGCGGGCGCGCTCCATCGGGTACGCCGCGGCAGCAGGTTGCCAAGCGCGAGGGCCGTGACGAGCGTATGGCGCGCCGCGCGCGAAGTGGCGGCGATCGCCAGGGACTTCGACGTCATCCATGCAAACAGTCAGAAGGCATTGGTGGTGGGGAGTCTCGCGGCGCGCCGCGTGGGGACGCCGCTCGTGTGGCATCTCCATGACATCATCGAGCCCCCAGCCTTCAGTCGACTGAACATCGCGCTCGATGTCTGGCTGGCCAACCATCGCGCGGACCGGGTGCTGGCCGTGTCGCAGGCAACAGCCGCGGCCTTCGTGGGGCAGGGCGGTGACCGTGAGCGGGTGCACGTGGTATACAATGGTATCGATACCCGGCCGTTCGAACAGGCGCCGCGCGCTTCCACCTACCGGCTGGCCAACGGCCTGAATCGTGTTCCGCTCATCGGCTGCTTCAGTCGACTTGCCGAGTGGAAGGGGCAGCACGTCGTGGTGGAGGCGGTCGCGGATCTGCCGGGCGCTCACCTCCTGCTCGTAGGCGGCGCCCTGTTTGGGGAGCATGCCTACGAAGCGCGCCTGCGCGCGCTTGTGCACTCCCGGGGAATGACGGATCGTGTGCACTTTCTCGGGCAACGTGATGACGTCCCGGAGCTGATGCGCGAGGTCGACCTGATCGTTCATCCGTCGACGGCACCGGAGCCGTTCGCGCGCACGTTGATCGAGGCCATGCTGGCTGGGCATCCTCCCATCGCGTCCGAATGTGGCGGGGTCCCAGAGCTCGTCACGACAGGACGGACCGGCTACCTGTTCCCACCCGGTGATGTGAGCGCGCTCCATTCACTGCTGCAGCGATTGCTGGGCGCGCCAGAGACGCTGGCGCAGGTCGCTGTCGAGGCGCGGGCTCATGCCTTTCAGCATTTTGCGATGCCGTCGTTCGTGGCGGCGGTCACCGGACACCTGCAGGCCGCTGCGTCGACGGGGAAGATGCGGCGTCTCGAGCGCACTCCGCAGGCCCTCACCATATGAGGGTGGCGCTGGTACACGACTACTTCTTTCAAGCCGGCGGTGCGGAGCGGGTGATGGAGGTCCTGCACGAAATGTTTCCGACCGCGCCGATCTTCACGACGGTGCTGCGTCGGGAAACCTTGTGGCCTCGCCTACGCGGTGCGGACATTCGCACCAGCCGTCTGCAGGTGCTGCTCGACGGTGGAGTCCCGGCGCGGGCACTCCTCCCCTTCTATCCGCGTGCCGTCGAGTCATTGAATCTTGCCGACTACGATCTGGTCATCAGCAACAGCTCGTCGTTCGCGAAGGGAGCGCGGGTCGGCTACCAGACATGCCACATCTGCTACTGTCACACACCCATGCGGTTCGCGTGGAGTCAGGCAGCGTACACCAAGCGAGAGCGCTTCGGTGCGTTTACGCGCTTGGCGCTTCGGCCCATCCTCGCCTACATGCGACACTGGGACTACCGCACGCGAGGGCGGCCGTTCGCCTATCTCGGCAATTCCTCAGCCGTCGTCCGTCGCATTCACGAGACCTACGGCATCACGGCGGAGCTGATGCACCCGCCTGTGGATGTGACCCGTTGTCACGCGGCCGACGTGCGCGATGACTACTACCTCATCGTGTCGCGCCTGGCGCCATACAAGCGGATCGATCTCGCGGTGGAGGCTTTCAACCGGCTTCGCAAGCGCCTGATCATCATCGGGGATGGTCCTGACATGAAGTCGCTCGCCGCGATGGCCGGTCCGACGGTGCAACTGCTGGGACGTCTTTCCGATGAGGCGGTCTCGGCGCACTTTGCCAGTGCACGCGGGTTCATTCTGCCTGGAGAGGAGGATTTCGGCATTACGCCACTCGAGGCGAACGCGTCGGGGTGTCCGGTGATCGCTGCCGCAGCGGGCGGCGCACTCGATACCGTGGTCGATGGCACGACCGGCGTCCTCTTCGCCGACGGTGATGTCGTGGGCCTGATGGACGCCGTACGGCGCAGCGAAGCCATCGCGTGGGACGTGGGTGTACTCCGCCGGCACGCCGAGGAGTTCAGCGAGGCGGCCTTCAAGACGCGGATGCTCGCGGCAATCGAGCGCACGGTCGACCGATTCAGCGCCGACGTTGAGCCCGCACCGGTGGCCGCGCACGTCGTCGCCGTCTGACGGCTAGGCGCGCGCGGCCTGGCGGACGCGCCATCGTGAGAGGAGGTCCACCGGGAGTGCGCGCAGCCGGGGCACGGCGACGAGCATCAACAGCGGTGGCAGCATCGATGTCAACCAGAGGGGTGCTGTCAGCAGGCGCAGCGCGCCGTAGATCAGCAGCGACACCGTGAAGCCGATTGCCATCTGTGCCACGTTCCGATCGACGGCCGGGCGGATGGCATCGTTGGTGACCAGAAAGAGCGCCAGCAGCGGAACGGTGTACATGACCGCGACCGCGAGTGGGAGGTACGAAGCCCCCATCCAGCGTACCGCGACAAACGCCAGCCACCCGACGGCCAGCGCCGACGTCTGCTCGACGATGGCGGCACGTGCTCCGAGCGAGGCGACCGCGGCAGGCTCCATGGACGCACCGAGCACGCCGTAAATGGCGTAGAACACGACGTACCACTGCGTGAGCAGCACCGCATCGGTCCACTTCGGCACCATCAGGGCGAGCAAGGGAAGTCCGCAGATCGCCATCAGCGCGAGTGGCGTCGTCAGCGACGCACTCCCTACCAGTGTACGCGACGCCAGCGCCTTCAGGCTCTTCACATCATGCGCAAGGCGCGCCGCGGCGGGAATGCTGGCATTGCGGAAGCCGTCGAAAGCGATGTTCAGCACCTGGGCCACACGTTCAGCGAATGAGTACAGTCCGGCCACCGGCAGGCCGAACAAGGCGCCGATCAACACGGGTGTCCCTTGCTCGCGCAGAACGGCGCACGTGGAGGCGAGCAGGAAGCCGGACGACTGTTGTGCCACCGCGGTCAGCGGGCGAAGATCGAGCGACGGCGTCGGCCCCGGCGCCCACCGATACATCAGGGTGTTGGCGGCGACGGTGGCAACGCCAAGGATCACGAAGACGCCGACCGAAAAACGACCGAGCAGCGCAAACACGATCAGGCCGACATTCAAGGTGAGGACGTTGAAGACATCGACTTTGGCGAGGCGTTCGTAGGCCAGCGATCGCTCGAGACGAATGCGCGCACCCGTGCCGAATGCCAAGGACGCCATCGTCGCGACCGTGCCCAGCATGGCCCAGTGCCACCGGCGGTCGATCGCCCCAAAGCCGAGTATCGGGGCGGCCCACACCGCGCCGATGACGACCACCAGCCCGCTCACCAGGAGCTGCAGTCCGGCGAGTGCCGCATACTCGCGATCAGTCGGGGCTGCGGGTCGGCGGAGCAGGGCCTTCGCAATCCCCAGTTCGGCGAGGTACTGCAGCAGCGCGAACGTGCCGCGCGCCACCGCCAGCAATCCCAGCTCGGCGGGGGAGACGAGGACGAGCAGCCACAGATTCGACCCAACACTGATGGTGCGCATGATCGCACCGCGAATCGTCATGAGGCGCGTGCCCGTGCGAGCCCGCGCCAGAATCGCATCGGTGTCGACGGGTACGTCCGGCGCTTCGGGTCGCTCGGACGTCACGGGCATACCGGCAGGGACAGGGTGAGCAGGAGCGTGTCAGTCGACCCGCCGGGAGTCGTACCATGCAGCGCCCCATTTGTTCGCCCGCCGACCACAATGCACTCACCGCCTGTTAACGCACGAGTTCCACCACGACGGGGTGATCGGGCACCGACAAGTTGAGTGTCCGCACATCACGGAACACCGTCGACGCACCGGCATCCACATTCGGCGCGAAGATGCTGACAATACGCTGTGGCGTGTCGAACGTGATCGTGATCGGGCGCGCGCCAGCAGTCACGTCGACCCGGCTGATTTCGTCGTAGCTGCGGCTGTTCTGCCAGAGCACGAGATACCGGCGGCCGTCGTGCTTCTGCAGCACCAGACGGTGAATGCCGACGGTGTCGCCAGTCACCAACAACGTCAGCGGCTGGGGAAGAAACGCCGGGGCGCCACGATCGGACAGGAGCGTGATCAGGTTCCGAAGCGCGAGAAACGCGGGCTTCCGACTGCCGTCGTTCCGCAGCAGGCCGAACTGCTGCTCCATATCCGCTGCATCGAGCCCCTGATCGATGAGTTCATACGCGAAGGCTCGACGTACGCCCGCATTGAAGAGTTCGAGGAATTGCCGGGTGGTGTATTTCGCTTGCGCGGATTCACTCAACGCCCAGTGCCAAGGGTTGGTGGCGGCCGAGGCGGTGTGATAGCCGACTTCTGTCGCCCACACGGGACGACCCGCGTTGACCACCTGCATACCATCGAGATGGCTGCGGAGGTTCGACGCGGGCAGCTTGCCGCCATCGTACGGATGGACGGCGCCGGCGTCCATAAACGCGCTCAGATCACCGATTCTGGACGCGGTGGAGACATTCGCAATCGATGGGCCGATCACCTGCTGTTGGGCAGCCGAGATGGGGTCCCGCTTGATGGTGGCATACAACGCCTGCTGGAGCGTCCGAACGTCCGCAGGGAAGTCGGGACGACCCGACAGGTCATGCTCGTTCAAGCCCTCCCAGGCCGCGATATGGGCGTCACCAATGCGCGCGCGAAGCTCCGCCACGTGCGACATGTCGCCGTAGTTGGTACCGGGGCCGGTGGCGGTGCGCCGCGGGCTCATGATGATGGTGAACTGCGCGCCGGTTGCCTCCGCGGTCTCGCGCCAGCGTCCGTACACTTCGCGCATCCAGTCGTCGTTGGGCAGCGTGGTGCCGCCGTCGCGCAGGTGACGCACGCCAAGCTCTTGCAGGCGCGGAACGATGACCGAACGGAAATGTGAGCCGTAGACGCGATCGAAGTAGCTGAGATGAATATTGACGCCGATCGATGCGACGAAGTCCTCCGCCCGCGCAGAGGGCCACGCTTCGAACGCATCGGTCGACAGCTGGACGGTGACCGTGTCCGCGAGCCCCCCGATGGACGCGACGATACGCGCCACGCCAGCCTGCTTCGGTTCCAGTCGCGCTCCGGCCGACACGTTGGCCACCTGCGGCGTCAGACTCGTCCACGTCGCAGCTTCGCGCACCCGAATCGCCGCGCCGTTGCTGAACCGCAACGTTGCGGAGAATTGTGCACTGGTATCCGTTGCCGGGATGACCGTTGGTGCCTCGATGTCGAGTGCACTGACCACCGCACCCGCGAAAACCGTCGTCAGCGCGACGCACAACGACCGACCCGCGGTGCTCGAAGTGATCCGCGTGGTGCCGGGTGCAACAGCAATCACGAGATCTCCCTCGATGCGGGCAATGTCCGGATGGTCGGCGCGCCAGCCGGTTGCGGTGATCGCCGTCTGCGGGACCGAGAGACGGGCGAGCCGCAGTGTATCTCCCACCGCGAGGCGACGCTCGCCGACCGCGCTTCCTGTCGTGCTCTTCGCGAGACGTCCCTTGAGCGACGCGGGCGGACAGGCTGTGCCCGGACTCGCACCCGTCTGCATCAAGCGGCTGGCCTCACTGGGACGAGTGACGTCGACGCAGTTCGCCAGCAGGACAAGTGACAAAGACACGGCGGCAGATCGAAAGATCCACGCGCTTCGCCTGCGGTCAGCACGCACGGGGGCACCATCGGTGAGCGTTCGGCGGCCCGACTGGCGTGGCACCATGTGGGTGCGGTAGCCTCGTGGCTTTGCGTCACCGGCTTTCGCCGGTTTTGCGTTTGTCGCACTCGTCCTCGCGGCGACATGGCCCCGTCAGGACAGCACGTGGGGCAGACGAGTGCCGAACTCGTCCGCAACAAGTGCGTCGCGATGACGTCCCGCCGTGCGTCGCGCTGCCGCTAGGAACTCGTATCCCTATACGGCGCCGGCGTCGCGTGCGACGCGCAGGATCGCCGCGAGACTGGCCGCGACATCGTCGTCGGTCGTGGCCCAACTGGACACGCTGATTCGCATCGCGGTTCGTCCCTGCCACTGCGTCACGCCGCACCAACACGTGCCGTCATCCTGAACGCCAGAGATGACCCGCTGGGTCATCGCCGCGTCACCGAAAGCGACCAGCACCTGATTGAGCACGACGTCGTTGAGGACCTCGTAGCCCGCGGCGCGCAGGCCGTCGGCGAAGCGCGTCGCGTGCCGGCAGCAGCGGTCGACCAACTCGGCGACGCCGCTGCGTCCCTGCTGTCGCAGCGCGGCCCACACATCAACGCCACGCGCGCGACGCGACAGTTCGGGCGTGAAGTCTGCCGGATTGCGATACGGCGATTCCGTCGGCAGATAGGCTGCGGTAATGGCCATCGCGGCCTGCAAGGCGTGCGGATCCCGCACAATGGCGATCCCGCAGTCATACGGCGTGTTCAGCCACTTGTGGGCATCGGTCGCCCACGAGTCGGCGAGCGCGAGGCCGTCCACCAGATGCGCGCGGCTCGGCACAGCGGCCGCCCACAATCCGAACGCGCCGTCCACATGAAGCCATGCACCGGCCTCGCGGGTGAGGTGAGCGATCTCGCCGATCGGATCAGAGTGGCCAGTGTTCACGTTGCCCGCCTGGACACACACCAGTGTCGGCCCCGACAGGGCGGGAAATCGATCGAGCCGCATGCGGCCCTGCTCGTCCACGGGCACGCGCGTGACGCGGGTGCGCCCGAACCCGAGCATGCCGAGAGCTTTCGTGACGCTGGGATGGACCTCTTCGCTGACGATCACCGTGACCGGCGGCGCGCCGAACATGCCATCCGCTTCGACGTCCCATCCCGCGTGCGCGAGCAGGGTGTGTCGGGCTGCAGCGAGGGACGTGAAGTTCGCGACCGTCGCGCCGGTGACGAACGCCCCTCCGCTCCCCGTGGGCAAGCCGAAGAGCTCCACGAGCCACCGCAGCGCCGTCTGCTCCATAACGGCGGCGGCCGGGGTGACCGTGTGCAGCGCTACATTCTGATCCCACGCGGTACACAGCCAGTTGGCCGCCAGCGCAACCGGCAACGAACCGCCAATGACGAATCCGAAGAAGCGCGGCCCCGCCATTGCGATGGACGCGGGTGAGCCGATCTCGTCGAGGAGCGCCAACGTCTCCCGCGGATCGCTGGTCTGCGACGGCAGGGCCTCGGCAAGCTGGTGAACGGCGGCCACGGCGTGGGCCGATGGTGCCACGGCGCGCGCCTGAAGCCCTTCGAGATATGCGATGGATCGTTGCGCGCTGTCTTCCAGCAGGGTGCGTACACTCATGCGAACAGTCCTTCACCACGTGGTGGAACGTCGTTGCCTCGGTGATGACTTCACCCGGGTTGGTGCCGGGATGCTTCAGGCGTGCGCGAAATGATTGACAGGCCGGAACACCCGCATATACCGTGCAGGCGCCAGTCGCTGTCAAGCCGCGCGTCCCGCGCCGAACCGCTTCGGCGCTTCACCGGACGCCATCTCGCATGTTCCGACCACGCGCCGGGAGCCCTTCATGAAAGCCGCACAACGGAAAGAACTGATCACGTCGCTGCGCGACCGGTTTGCGCGTCATCCTGGTCGACACGCCGGCGTGAGCTGGAGCGACGTCGAGGCTCGGCTCGACGCGCATCCGGCGGCGCTCGAATCCTTGTTGGCCATGGAGCAGTCGGGTGGGGAACCCGACGTGATTGCACGCGATGCCGCGACCGGTGTCATCACCTTCTGCGACTGCTCTGCCGAGAGCCCGAGCGGGCGGCGCAGTCTGTGTTTCGATGGCGCCGCACTCAAGTCGAGGAAAGAGAACAAGCCCGCCGGTTCCGCCGAGGAGATGGCCGCGACGATGGGCATCGCGCTCCTCACCGAGGAACAGTATCGCACGCTGCAGACCCTCGGCGAATTCGACCGCAAGACCTCGAGCTGGATCCAGACGCCCGCCAAGATCCGCGCACTCGGTGGCGCACTGTTCTGCGATCGCCGCTACGATCATGTGTTCCTGTACCACAATGGGGCCGAGTCGTACTACGCGGCTCGTGGGTTTCGGGGCCAGCTGCGGGTGTAGCCGGTCGTATACTCGCGCGCGGAGACGCGCGTAGCGCACGCCGCTCAACGAATGCGCAGCAGTAGCCACTCGGCCGCAGGGGTCACGACGCCGCCTACGGTGGCATCGGCGCGGAACGCGGTGCCGAGTGGATCACTGATCTCGAACACGCCGCTGTTCCCTGCCGTGCGTTTCACGGCGCCGGCCGCGGTTGGCGTCACGAGCGCGTGTGGCGGAAGGCTGGCGTTCGCGGTCGTCGTGGTGCTTTTGCGGTTGCTGAGGTTCTGGTAGAGCGGATTGGCGGTCATGTCATCGGCCGCCTCGGTCATCGTCCAAAGCAACATGGCGTCCGTGGGATTCCACGAAGCACCCAGTCTGGCGCGCATACGTGCCGTCAGGCCGAGTCCGCGTGCGAGTCCTTCTTCGTTGATGCCGTACCAGCCTTCCATGGCGCCTTGCGCCACTTCGCGCGCCGCGTTCTGCGTGCTCATGCCGCTCTGGACGAGCCGTTGCATCAGGTCACGCAGAAAACTCGCGGCTGGCGAGTATCCTCCC
>CAZMGX010000006.1:0-35522 GCA_964565915.1 uncultured Gemmatimonas sp. | reverse complement strand
GCCAATGGATGGGAGATCGACGTGATCACAAGCGACACGCCGACCATGAGCGACGTGCCGAACGTGCGGGTGCATCGCGTGCCACCCGTACGTTGGCCTGCTCGGCTGGCCGCGGCGCTGACCACACCGGTACGGGCGCTCAAGGGGCTGGGCTCGCATACCGGCGCGTCCTCACCGGTCGCGCCGGTCCCCGACGCCGAGCGACGGGCCAGGCTGGAGGCGCAGGCCGAGGTGCTGCCGGTCTGGCGGCCCGGCATGCGACTGCCGAACGGCGTGCTCCTGCGGCGCGCGTATGACGATGCCCTCGGCTTGGCCGCCGACGTTCACTGGGCACGCGCGGCGGCGCGGCTAGGGACCCGCCTCGCGAGACAGCGCGCGCATCGCCTGGTGCTGGTGTCCACGCCACCACACGCGACGCAACTGGCCGGGCAGCTGATTTCGCGGCGACTGGGGATTCCCTACATCAGCGACTACCGCGATCCGTGGAGCTACGGGGTGCCGGAGCTTGACGGCTACCTGCCGCCGCTGACGCGCCGCGTGCATCACCTCCTGGAACGACGCGTACAACGATCGACCGCCTTGTTGATTCACAACACCGCGCAGGCGAGCGCGCGCGCGGCAGCACAGCCGGCGCTTCCTCGGATTCCGCGCGTCAGCGTCGCCAACGGATACGATGCCGAAGTCGAGCCGACACCGCCCGATCCGCAGATGTTTCGTATCCTCGTCGCCGGACACATCTACCCCTACATGGACCCGCGCCCGCTGATGAGCGCCGTACGTCGCTTGCGCGAACAGGCCGGCGACCTCGCGTCGCGCATCCGACTGGAGTTCCTGGGGTCGCCGTCCTCCGTCGCCGGCATGCCGCTCGAGGATCTGGTCCTCGGACTTGGCGTCGCAGACTGCACGACCATCACGCCGCGCGTCTCGCGCGAGGACGCGCTGCTCGCGCAACAGCGCGCGGCCGTACTGGTCGCGTTCGACTACCCACACCCGCTGGCCGTCCCGATGCGCGTTTACGACTATCTGCGCGCGCGGGGCAGTCTGCTGGTATTCACGAGTGGTGAGTCTGCCCTCGCCAACGTCGCACGTCGTATCGGATCCCAGCCCGTGCCCCCGAGTGACGTCGACGCCACGCTCCGCTTCCTGCAGGCCGCGCTGGAGCGCTGGCAGCACCAGGCGTATTCCGCGCCGAACGATGCGCGCGGCGAATTCGCCCGACACCACCAGACTCTTCGCGTCGACCGACTGTTGCGCCTCGCGCTGTCAGGGCCGCTCGACCCGGCAACCGTAATGGAGGTCTGACCATGTGTGGCATTGTGGGCGCGCTCGATCTCGCGAATCACCCCCTCGACAGCGCGCTCGTGTTGCGCATGCGGGACGTCATCGCCCATCGAGGACCCGATGACGCCGGTATCTGGGTCGACGGGGCCGTGGGCCTTGGGCATCGGCGTCTTTCGATTCTCGACCTGTCGCCGTCCGGCCACCAGCCGATGTTCGGCGACGACGGCAACAGCGTGATCGTGTTCAACGGCGAGATCTTCAATTTCGTCGAGCTGCGCACGGACCTCGAGCGCGCGGGGCACACGTTCCGATCCGGCTCGGATACCGAGGTCCTGCTGCGCATGTGGCGCGTCTACGGGACCCGCATGCTGGATCGGCTCGTCGGCATGTTTGCGTTCGCGATCTGGGATCAGGCACAGCGTTGCCTGTTTGCGGCGCGGGATCGGACCGGCATCAAGCCGTTCTACTACACGACCGTGGGCAACACCTTCGCGTTTGCCTCGGAGATCAAGGCCCTGCTGGAGGTGCCGGGGCGCGGCGCACGGCCGGACATGGCTGGGCTGGCCGACGTGATGTTCGCCGGCTACACGCTGCGCGATCGCACGGTGTTCGACGGGGTAAAGGTCCTGCCGCCCGCGCACACGCTGGAAATCCGTGACGGCCGGGTCACCGTCGCCCCGTATTGGGGGGTCGAGTTCCGGTACAAACACGCGCGTGGCTTCGAGGATACGGTGCAGGAGTTGAAGGCGCTGCTCGACAACGCCGTCGACATCCACTGTCGCAGTGATGCGCCGATCGGCGCCCACCTGAGCGGCGGACTGGACTCGAGTGCCGTCGCAGCCGTCGCCCTGCGACATCGACCCCGACTTGACACGTTCTCGATTCGCTTCGGTGAAGGGGGCGCGTTCGACGAGAGTCCGTTCGCACGCCTCGTCGCGGAACGGATCGGCTCGACGCATCATGAGTCGCTGCCGAAGGCCGAAGATCTGCAGAGCCTGCTCGCGTTCCTGACGTACCATGTCGAGAGCCCCATCACGCCCACGGCGATTTCGTACTTCTCGGCGGCGCGTCTGGCGCGCACCCATGTCACCGCCGCGCTGACAGGACACGGTGGTGACGAAGTGTTCGGGGGCTACCCCGCCCAGTTTGCGGTGGGCTTCGGCGTGGCCGGCGATCCGTCGCGCGTGCCCGTTGCCCAGGCCCCGCAATCGATGACGCAGAAGCTGATGTACCTCCTGCGTTCGGAAGGGGTCGGCGGGGTGATGTCGCGCGTACGGGGCCGCGCGCGCGCGACCGGTCGCAGCGGAGGCGCCCGTGATCCGCGTGATGAGTGGGTGGCGCGGCACTGCAATTTCCCGTTGCCGACCTCCCACCCGGCACTCAGCGCCGCGGCGCGACAGGCCATCGGTGACTACGCGCCAACAGCGGACTTTCTCACGGAGTTCGACGGCGCGGCGACGTCGGAACTGTTCGACCGGTGCCTGCATCACGACTTGCGCTCGTACCTGCCCAGCCTGCTGCATGTCGAAGATCGCATGAGCATGGCCGTCTCCCTCGAGTCGCGCGTGCCCCTGCTCGATCATCGGCTGATCGAGTTCATGGCCACGGTGCCACCCGAGACCAAGTCTCCCCAGCGCCGCTCGAAGCAACTTCTGCGCGCGGCCGTTGCCGATCTGCTCCCGGATCAGGTGATCAACCGACCCGACAAGGGCGCGTTCCCCGTACCGCTGTCCGACTGGCTGAGCGGCAGCCGCGGCGACTTTGCGCGACGCATCCTCCTGGAAGACCGCACTCTGGATCGCGGGATTCTCGATCCGCGGTGGGTCCGCGCCAGTGTCGCGGACGGGGGCGCCACCTTTCCGTGGCTGGCGATGGAACTCTGGTTCCGGGTATTCATCGACCGGGACGCGGAGATGTTGCGTCAGATCCAGGAGGTGTCCGGCAGTCTCAGCGCGCTGCGTGGGCTTTCTACCTGACCGTCGGGTCCGCGGGCGCGGACACCGTTGACACACGTGAGGCGGCCGTGTCGCGCGCGGACGCGATGCGACCCAGCACGCGCAGATTCCCGAAGCGCTCCACTTCCCGATAGTGCGTCGTAACCCGGTCGTGCAGCGGTTGGAAGTCTTCCATGCGCGTCGAGTATCCGAAAAGGGTCGTCAACGTCGTGTTCTCGATGATGAACCTGGGAGGCCTCGCGTCCACGGCGCGAATGTACTCATCGCGATATCGCTGCACCGGAAGCGTGCCCGCGCCAATCATGATCGGTACGATGAAGCTGAACCGGCCGGGAGGCTCACGCTCACTGAGGAAGTGGATATCCGCATTCAGCCCCCAAACCAGAACCCGCTCGTCTGGTGTGGTGTGCTCCCGCAGATACTCGCTGACCCGTCGACTTGGCCCGGGGATGCCGAAGCCATCGATGTAGTCGGCGTAGCTGACCCGACCCAACTGGGTGGCCACAAACCGAGCGCTCTCCCACACGGGATGCACTGCGCAGAGCACGACCATTGCCGCCGTCGCCGCCCACATCCACCATGTCGGCGACGAATCGGGACGCCCGCGGGGCTCGGAGCCGGACGATCCGAGTCTCACCCGCAGCCCGATGGCGGCCAGCACCAACATGGGCGGCATCGTGAGGGTCCAGTGATACCGAAAAAACTTGTTCTGCACCATGACCAGTGCGAGCGACATCAGCCACCAGCTGCCGAGCGTCGTCAGCGCGATCGGTGATCGGCGCAGGCTGAACGCGCCCCATGCCGCGGGAATGAAGAGCGCCGCCACGATGGGACTGTCGCCGAGTGACGTGATTGCACCCGTCAAGCGCTCCCTCAGCGCAAACTCAGCCACTGACGCGTACGCGGCGTTGTATGCAAAGTGCGCATCGATGTACGCCGACCACGCGCCGACTCGGTGCAGCCAGAACAGCACGATGAGGCAGGGCGTCGCGGCGGCCGCCGCGAGCGCCAGCAGCTGGCGCCAGCTCTGCGTCGGCCGATGGCTCCACCACGAGACCAGCGGGACCAGGAACAGCGCCACGTAAATCTGCTTTACAAGAACGGCGCAACCGAGCATCAGGCCGCACAGGATGAACGCGCCGACCCGCCCGTCACGCGGCCTCGTTGCGAGCGGCAACAACGCCGGAACCATCGCGAGGGCAACCCATCCATCGGGTTGGGCGGTGGCATAGAACGTCCCGCTGAGGTAGGCAAACGCGAAACACACGGCGGTCCATCGCGCGAACGACGGGGTCGAGAGGGTTCGCAGCCCAAGAACGAGCCCACAGGAACTGAGGGCCAACACCAGCAGATCGAACAGGCGAATCGAAAGCACGCCGTCACCAAGGAACCGGAGGACCGCGGCAAACAGTACGAAGACCAACGGGCCTTTCTGATCCCATGCGTCTACGTACGGTGCGCCACCGCTCGCGACTCGACGGCCCGCCCACGCGAAAATGCCCTGATCGTACCCCAGCGGCCATGACAACGCTGAGAGCGAACATGCGACGAGCAGCACAATGATGGCGATGAATGCGGCACGTTCGAACGTTGACGACGCGCGTGCCAGTCGTCGCCACCACGATGCGGCGGAAGGGGCTCGCGGCGCTGGATCAGTCTTCGACGACATGGCGTTCGAAGTCTCCGCGATGGCGATGCCAGCGTTCGCGATCGAAACCGGACGGGCCCAGGCACTCGGACGCCGCATACGCCATGGCCAAGGCGTGATGGGTGTTGTCGTGGGCGAAGAGCCCCTGCCGTCCGAAACTGAGCAGCTGCGGGAGCGTGTCCACCCATTGGTCCAGCGCGTTGAACGCCCGCTCGTAGCCAATGGTGTAAATCGGATAGGCCTGTCGCAGCCGCTTCGTGTGTACCGACACCGGCGACGCCGGGAGCGGGATTCCGGAGGTCTGCAGGTCGCGCGCCACGAGGTCGCCAAGCGCGCGGTCATCCATGCTCCACACGTCGTCACTCACGCTGCAGGGCAGCTCCGCGCAGAGCACCGTGCGCTGTGCGGGATGACTACGCGCGGAATAGTTCTTGGGTTCGGAGAGCCGCGTGATCCGGACGTCGGCACTGGGCAGGTAGTGTGCGTCAAACTCGGTAAACTGCGAGACGGGCAGTTCGAGGTACACGAGAATCATCGCGCGCGACTGCAGCGATTTCGCCGCGTCGATGACGGACGGAGGCACGGCGCCGGTGACGAGTCGCGCCAGTACCGCCACCGGAATCGTCGACCACACGTGGTCCGCGTGCAGCTGCTCAGCACCATCGGGCGTTTCGAGGTCGACCGTCCACGTCGCGCCGGGGCGTGAAGGCGTCGTCAGCTGCGTGACTCGCGTGCCGTACCGGATCGTGGCGCCGAGGCGCGTCGCATCATCGGCGTAGGCCTCCGTGATCTGACCGAATCCCTGTCGCGGATAGAAGTACCGACCAGCGCCCGGTGGCTTGAAGCCAGGTACCGAGTTGAGCACCTTGCGAAGGAGCTTCGTGAAGGAACTCGCCGAGACGCGACGCTTGGCTTGAATGGCGGACAATTGATTGGCCGGATACCCCCACATCTTGATCGCGTACGGAAAATAGAACGACTCGCAGATGGTGGGGCCGAGGCTGGCCATCAGGACGTCGGCGAAACTCGCGTCCGAACCGCGCGATCGAAACGGCTTCGCCAGCATGTCGCGCAACGAGCCAAGCGCGAATCCCGGATCGAGCCGCAGCATCAGATCGGCGGGCTTGAGGGGAAAGTGAATCCAGCGGCCGCGTAGCCCGATGCGACCATGGCGCGGACGGTCGAGCAGGTCCTCGCCCAGCAACGCCCGGATGTCGGCCATGATCGCGGGTGACGTCGCCGGATGCAGGCGATGACTGCCGAAGTCCACGCGCAGGCCGCCGAACTCGAAGCTGCCGGCATTGCCGCCCGGAACCATCTGCTGTTCCAGCACGGTCACGTCGGCGCGCCCTTGGGCTCGCAGCTGTCTGGCGGCACCGACGCCGGCCGGGCCGGCGCCAAGGATGATGACGCGCGGTGGTGTCACGATGGGTCGTTCCCAGAGAGTGAAGCGCCGAGCGGGCGCGTGGACGCACGAAATTCGAGATGCCGCGTGCGATTCAGCACGAGCCAGACCAGACCGCCAAAGAGACCACCTGCGATCAACACGGACTGCCACAAGAGCGAACACACGACACTCAGGGCGACCGGCACACCGAAGGGCAGCAGCAGCGCGGCGAGTCCGGCTTCACGGACGGCCAGTCCGCCAAGGCTGATGGGCATGAGTCCGGCGATCTTGGCCAACGGCCAGACGAGGAACCACACCGCAAGGTCAACGTGGATGCCGATCGTGCGGCCGAGCCACGCATTGAGCAGTACGAAGCCCGACTGAATCCCGAGCGACAGCAGCAAGCCCAGCAACGCGGTCCCAGGGCGACGCGCGAGTTGACGGAGCCCGACCAATCCTCGACCCACCGGCCGTCGCAGCTTGCGCGGCCATCGGCGGAGCGGCCGTCCCACCATGAAGGGCAGGGAGAGCACGGCCAGCAGGAGGCCGACGACAAGGGCGACCGTCAGCGCCTGGCCGACCCACCCTGTGGTCTGCCCGCGAGTGACCAAGCCTCCCGCGGTCACCAACACCGCCAGTGCCAGCATGTCCGTCAGGCGATCCATGATGCCACCCCAAAGCGCCGCGGCCGGACGTCTGGTCAGTCGCGTCACGAGGCCCATGCGCAGCAGGTCACCACCGACGATGCTCGGCAAGCAGAGATTCGCGAAGAGTCCCGCAGAATAGCACAGCGCGGCGTCCACCCCTTTCAAGCCGGCACGCGCCGCGTTGACGAACAGGCGCCACTTCACCACCCCAAGCGCGTGGCCCACGACGAAGCCGACCAGCACGCCACTCCACACCCGCGTCGGCACGCGCGAGAAGGCGTCGCGCACTTGAGCCCATGGCAGGAAGACGAACAGGAGCGTGAGCAGTCCGACGCTCACGGCAACCTTGATCCACGGTTTCAACAGGCCCTGCCCGCGCCTGGGGGCGCCACCACGCGCCAGATCTCGAAGCGCTCGCTGGTCATCGTCACGCCCTGCGTTCGGTAGAACAGCGTACTGGCCGACTGCAGCGACGGTGGCATTGGATAGTCCGGTGACTTGATCACCAGCGTCTCACAGGAGGATGCCCACGTCAGACGTACCGCGCGCTCGATGGCGGCGCGCTCCAGCAATTCCCCGTCTGGAACACTGCGGAGCTCTGGCAGCAGCGTGCCCCAGTTCGCAAACGTCGTCACGCGGCCTTCCGTCGCGGAGTAGACAGGGCGCTCGAGATGAGACGCGACCGACATACCGTCGGCCGGGCTCGCGGCAACGAGCGGCAGGCTGCTGACCGTCGGGTTGCGCAACGCGTCCGCGGCGTTGGTCGCATCGGAGAACGGAAGCCGGGCGTCACCAACGAGGTACTGGACACCAGCCACGAGCAGGGGGAGTTGAAGGATGAAGAACGCCGCCGGCGCGAACCGCGCAGCGCGTCGCGTCGCGTCGCTCCACCATGAGGGACCGGGGCGGCCAGCCGCGGACAGCCACATACTGACGATCCAGATCAGCACGAGGTGTCCGTGATGGCGCGCGCTGCCTTGCAGGAACATCAGGGTGAACGTCAGCATGCCGCCGCCGCCCGCCACCATCGAGAACAGGCCACTGCGGCGTCGGATGCAGGTCAACAGCGCCAGCAGGAGAAACGCCGCAGCGACGAGATCGGCGACGACCCACTGCACCCTGGAGGCGGGTTGAACCAGCCCGGGCAGCCAGTGTCCGGCTTCGGGGAGAACCGTGGCGATCGGCAGGAAGGCTTTCGCCGGCATCGCGAGGGACGACGACAAGCCCCAGGCGGAGACTGAGCCGCCCAGCACGCCATCGCCTCGGTATTCGAAGTCGGCCGGTGGAAGGATCTGGAGCGACACGGCAAGGGCGGTGGCCATCCCAATGACGACCAGGAGCGCGGCGACCCCCGCCACCCGACCAGGTGACAGGGCACCATTCCCATCCTCGTCGAAATACCAATTGGCGAAAAATCCCACGGTCATGCTTGCCGCGACCAGCAGACCCATGGCGCTGGTGAACGCCAGCGCGAGCAGCAGCAGGCCGGCCAGAACGGGGCGACGGCGGCGTGCCGTCCACGCCCAGCATGCCGACATGGCCAGCAGCATCCCGAGGCCATAAGAGCGCACGACGATCGCATACTCGAACACGACGTAGTAGCCGAATACCAGCGCGATGCGCTGCCACAGCGCCATGGGCGCACAGCGGAGGATGAGCCAGGTCGTCGCACTCGCCATGGCGGTGTGGAACGCCGCAACCAGCCACCATTCACGAGAGACCTTGCCAAGGGCGTGGAGCACGAGGTACCACAACAGTGGATGCCCCTCGTACCGCGTGTTCGCGACGAGGGTGCGCAGATCCGGACTGTCGATCGCGAGGCGCCACGCATGCGTCTCATCCTGCCATGGCTCGTGTCGCAGCGCCACAACGGCCAACACGAGGAGGTGCAGCAGCCAGACTCCCCACACGATCACGCGTTCGCGTGAGTCGTAAGGTTCACTGTCGTGCGACGGGTTGCTTGAAGGCGCGGGCATTACATGGATCCGTGTCGAGCAATGAGGTGCGGCGCCGGGCAAAGGGCGGGGCTTCGTCCGACGTTGCGTGACGTCCGGCACGTGGGCCTCGTCACACAGACGGCTGTTGCCGTGGACCAGCGAGGGACTCACTGAACCGGCCGACGGCGACTAGAATCGTAGCATCGTGCGCCTGCCGCGCGAAACCTCTTGCAGACCCTTGGCCATTCTTCTTGGAGCACACGTTCGCTGATGGCCGGTAATCGATTCGACCTTTCCAATCCCGATGCCCCTCCGCCCGTCCGCTCGTTTCAGCGCCTGAAGCGAGGAGACCACATCGCCGTCATCGGCGGTGGGCCGGCGGGGCTGACCATCGCGTACCTGCTGGCGAAACGCGGCTTCGCGGTCACGGTCCTGGAAGGCACGGACATGGTGGGCGGCATCTCCCAGACCGCCCGCTACAAAGGGTATCGCTTCGACATCGGTGGACACCGCTTCTTCACGAAGATCTCGCCGGTGCAGGCCCTCTGGGAAGAGCTGTTGGGAGACGACTTCATCGACGTGCCGCGCCTGTCGCGCATTCACTATGGCGGCAAGTACTTCAACTATCCGCTGAAAGCGTTCAATGCGCTCGCGGGCCTGGGTCTGATCAACGCCACGCGGATCATCGCGAGTTATCTCAAGGTCAAGATGTACCCGTCGCCGGTCGAAGACACCTTCGAGCAGTGGGTCACCAACCGGTTCGGACGGCGCCTGTACGAAATCTTCTTCAAGACCTACACGGAGAAGGTGTGGGGGATTCCGTGCACGGAAATCCGCGCGGAGTGGGCCGCACAGCGGATCCAGGGCCTGTCGCTTGCCAAGGCGATCCTGTCGGCGACGGCGCTCACGCGTCGCAACAACAACATCAAGTCGCTCATCGACACCTTCAAGTATCCGCGACTTGGCCCGGGCCAGATGTGGGAGGTCTGTCGCGACCGGATCGAGGAGCTGGGTGGAAAGGTCCTCATGCACCACTGGGTGAAGCAGGTCGAGTTGACCGATGGTATCGCGACCGCGGTGGTAGCCGAATCGCCTCGGGGTGAAATCCGGATTGCCGCGGATCATGTCATCTCCACCACCGACATCCGCTCGCTCGTGCGTGCGCTGGGTGGCACGGCGCCCGCCAAGGTGCAGGCGGCGGCGGAGGGACTGCGGTATCGCGATTTCCTGGTCGTGGCGCTGATCCTCGAGAAGGAAAAGCTCTTCCCCGACAACTGGATCTACGTGCACACGCCAGGGGTGAAGGTCGGACGCATCCAGAACTTCAACAACTGGAGCGCGGCCATGGTCCCCGATGCGGGCCGGACCTGTCTGGGCATGGAGTATTTCTGCTTCGAGGGCGACGGCCTGTGGGCGTCCAGCGATGAGGACCTGCGGACGCTTGCCGCCCGTGAACTCGAGGCCTTGGGGCTGGCCAAGGCGGCCGATGTCGTGGATGGTACGGTGGTGCGTATGCCGAAGGCCTACCCGATCTACGATGCCGAGTATCGAGAACACCTGGATGGCGTCCGGGCTTTCATCGATCGCGTGCCGAACATGCATACGGTCGGCCGCAATGGGATGCACAAGTACAACAATCAGGACCACTCGATGTACACGGCGATGCTGACACTCGACAACATGCTCGGGATCGCGCAGCATGATGTATGGGCCGTCAACACCGACTTCGAGTATCACGAGGAGCAGCGGATCGACCCCAACGAGAAGCCCGAGTCGCAGGGAGTCGCCGCGTGACTCGGCGCGTCGGGGTCGATGCGTCGACACTCGCGAATACCAGGGGATTCGGCCGGTTCACGCACGAGCTGTTGTCGGCGATGCTCCCGGCGACGCCGACGGTGTCCTGGGTACTGTTCACGGACGAACGGGCGGCCGAGCGCACACGGAGCGTGGCGGCCCTGGCGCGCGATGCGCGCGTCGTCGTCGTGCCACAAGGGGTCTCGCCGACGCTTGCCGCTGCCGCCGATGGCAGCCGCTCGCCGGTCGACATGTTGCGGTTCACCCGGGCGGTTCACCGCGAGCGGTTGCATGCGTTCTTTTCGCCGGCGGTGTACGCCTATTTTCCGCTGCCGCCTCGCCTGCCCGCGCTGGTCTGTCTGCACGATGCGATCGCCGAGCGGTTCCCGACGCTCACGCTGCCGAGTCGCCGTGCGCAATGGTTCTGGAAGGCGAAGAACCTCCTGGCGCTGGCACAATGCAAACTGGTGCTGACGGTCTCCGAGATGTCCGCGCGCGACATTGTGGCGCATTACGGCATTGCCCCGTCGCGCGTTCGCGTCGCCCTCGAGGCGCCGGCGGCGGTGTACCAACCGTCCGACGATGCCGCCGCCGTTGAAGCGATGGCCGTTCGCCACGGCCTCGATGCGCAGACCCCGTGGTTCGTCTACGTGGGGGGATTCAACCCGCACAAGCATGTCGATGTCCTCATCCGCGCGCATGCACGCGTGGTCAAGGAGACGGCGCAACCGGTGCAGCTCCTGCTCGTCGGTGCCCTCAGCGATGTCTTTCACGACAACGTGTCGGCCATCCGCGATGGCATCGAGCAGGCAGGCACCACGGCCTTGGTCCAGTGGGCCGGGTATGTGCCGGATGCGGACTTGCGCCTGTTGTTGTGCGGGGCCGTGGCGAGTGTGCTCGCGTCAGAGTGTGAAGGCTTCGGACTGCCTGCTGTCGAGGCGGCCGCCTGCGGCACGCCGGTGATTGCCACGACCGAGAGTCCACTGCCGGAGCTGCTGCCCGGTGGTGGTCACTTCGTGGCGCCACGCGACGAGCCCGCGCTGGCGGGAGCCATGACGGCGCTGTTGCAGGATCAGGCCCATCGGGCCGCGTGCTCGCGGGCCGCGCTCGCCGGCGCACGGCGACTCAGTTGGGCGCGCGCCGCGGCGGTCACCTCGCAGGCCATCCAGGATCTGGCGGCGTGATGCGCGCCGTGCTCACGTATCACTCCATCGACGGGAGCGGCTCGCCGATCTCGATCGCACCGGCCGCCTTCCGACAACACATCGCGTGGTTGGCCAGCGGAGCCGTGCCGGTGTTGCCGCTGGCGCAGCTGTGCACACCGCACGGGGGGCACGATGCCGGGGACGCCATCGCGCTGACGTTTGACGACGGCTTCGCCAACTTCGCCGTCGAGGTGGCACCGCTGCTGCGCGCGCATCGTCTGCCGGCGACGCTTTTTGTCGTATCGGGACATGTCGGGCGCGACAATCAGTGGGCGGACGCGACACGCGGGGCCGTCCCGGTGATGCCGCTGCTCGACTGGGACGCGCTCGGCGCCGTGGCGGAGGATGGGGTGGAGATCGGCGCGCATACCCGCTCACATCCGCATCTTTCGCGCCTGCCGAGTGCGGCCATCGAGGACGAAGTTTGCGGTGGGCAGGAGGACATCGCGGCACGCACGGGACGCCGCCCGACGTCGTTTGCGTATCCCTACGGGGATCATTCCGACCCCTCGGTTGCGATCGTCCGGCGGGCCTTTTCCTGCGCCTGCACGACCGAGTATCGCGCGTTGCGCGATGACGACGATCCGGCGCGGGTTCCACGATTGGATGCCTGGTACTTTCGGGCGCCGGGCGCCCTCGAGTCGTGGGGATCGGCCAGCTTCCGGGTCGGCGTTTCGCTGCGTGGTGCGGCGCGACGCGCGCGCCGTGTGCTGAGGGCCGATTGACCATGCCAGGCCTCGATGTGGTGCCGGACGTCGCGGCTCCCACTCCGTTTCTCAGCGTCATCGTGCCGGCCTACAATTGTCCGGGCGTGCTGCGCCAGAGTCTGGAGGCGTTGCGGGCGAGTGACCTGCCTCGCGAGCGCTGGGAGCTGATCGTCGTGGATGATGGCAGCACCGACGACACCGCGCGTCTGGCCAGTACCTTGGCGGACCGGGTGCTGTCGACCACGAACGGGCCCTGCGGGCCGGGGACCGCGCGCAACGTGGGGGCCAGCGCTGCCCGGGGCGACGTCGTGGTGTTCATCGACGCCGATGTCCTCGTGGCACCCACGGTCCTCTCGCAGTTCGCCGAGATTTTCGCCGGGCAGCCCGATGTCGCGGCCGCCTTCGGTGCCTACGACCAGCAGCCGGGACACGAGAGTTTTCTGTCGCAGTACCGCAACCTGCTGCACCACTATGTGCACACGGAGAGCGCCGGTGACGCGACCACCTTCTGGGCCGGCTGCGGTGCCGTTCGGCGGGACATCTTTCTCGCCGTGGGCGGATTCGACGCGCAGCGCTATCCGCGTCCCCAGATTGAAGACATCGAACTCGGCTATCGACTGCACGATCGCGGTCATCGGATCCTGCTGGCGCCGCAGGTCCAGGGCAAGCACCTCAAGCGATGGACGTTCGTGAACATGGTCCGCACGGACCTCCGTGACCGGGCGATCCCGTGGATGCATCTGATCATCGATCGCACGGAGACGGCCGCTGATGGACCACTCAACCTGCAGCGCAAAGAGAAGGCACTCGCGATCACGAACGGCCTTGGCATGCTGGCGTTGCTCGCCGCCGCGCTGACCGCCGACGCGCGCTGGCTATTTGTGACCCTCACGGCAATTTTGATCGTGGCGGTGGGAAACGCCGGGCTGCTCCGATGGTTCGCGCGCATTCGCGGCGCTGCGTTTGCGCTGGCCGTCGTGCCGTTGCGTTCGCTGTTCTACTCGATCAGCGCCTTGGGGGCCGCGTGGGCGCTCGTGTCGCATCGCTTTCTGCCCGTTCCAACGATTCCTCCTCCACTGCGCGACCGGGGCGACCGGGTCGCGGCGTCCCGATGACGTCATGAGCCAACCTGTTCGCAGTATCGAGACCCAGCTGGCGCTGGCCTTTGCGCCGCTCGACAAGCGGGCGCTGGGCATCGGCGTCGGTGTGGCGATGGCCGTGATGGTGGTCGTGCTGACCATCCTGTCCATGATCGTCGACCCCGACGGCCGGTTTCCGCTGGGGCTGTTGTCGCAGTTCTTCTACGGGTACGACATCTCGGTGCTGGGCGCCCTGATCGGCGCCGGCTGGGCGTTTGTCGTCGGCTTCTTCTGGGGCTGGTTTGCCGCGTTCAGCCGCAACCTCGTGTACGCGATCTGGCTGATGACCCTGCGTATCCGCACCGACTTCTCGACGTCGCGCGATTTTCTCGACCATATCTGACCATCGCCCCCTCCCGGATCCGATGTCCATGACCGACCCACGCCGCACACCCGCCAATTCCTTCGAACCGTTGCCGCCCGAGACGCGCAAGACGCTGGCCAAGCTGCATGCCCAAGCTTGGGGGGTCGCGGCCGGTTTCGTCTTCGGCTTCGGACTGTTTGCCGCCACGATCATTCTCGTCGTCATCGGTGGGCCGAACATGGGCCAGCACCTTGGCCTGCTGTCGGTGTTCCTGCCCGGCTACTCCGTCAGCGTCGTCGGCGCCTTCATCGGCTTCGTCTACGCGTTCGTGATCGGGTATGCGATGGGTCGGCTCATCGGGAGTGTCTACAACACCACGGCACGCGTTTAACGCGTCGGGCGGGCGTTGCGCCGCTGACGTGGTGCGCCCCGGCGTCATGCGCCCTTGGCATCGTGCGCCCTTGGCGTCGTGCCGCCGGCGCGTTGCGCCACTGGGGGCAAGCAGTCCCTCAGGTGCACCGTGAGCGGGTGGCCGCTCCGGCTGTCGTCATGGCGTCCGTTCGGCCGTCGACGTCCCGCAGGTTCCCCAGCTGGTATGAACGATGGCGATACGAATTGGTGTAGTGGGTGCCGGTACCATCGGTCGTTTGCGCGCCGACAGCATCCGTGAACATCCGCAGACGGAACTGGCCGCGGTCTTTGACGTGAATGCCGCCGCGGCCGCCGCCGCGCGCGCCACTTCGTCCGCGACGGTCGTGAACGATCTCGAGGCGTTCTTTCGCGTCCCGATGGACGTCGCGGTGATCTCCTCTCCCATTCACTTGCATGAAGAGGCGTGTCTGGCGGCCTTCGCTCGCGGTGTGCACGTCCTTTGCGAGAAGCCGCTGTCCAACACGATGGAGTCCTGCGAGCGGATCATTGCGGCGGCCCGTAGCGCCGATCGCGTGCTCGCCGTCGGCTTCAATCTCCGCTACTACCCCGCCATGCAGTACGTGCGCGAGGTGGTCGACGCCGGAACCATCGGCCCCATCGATCACGTGCGTGTCTTCGGCGGTCACGACGGGCTCGCGAACTTCCGTGCCGACTGGCAGTATCGTGCGCCGGTGTCCGGCGGCGGCGCGATGATGGACGTCGGGATCCACATGACCGATCTCGCCCGGTACTTCCTCGGCGAGATCACGGACGTTTACGGCATGATGTCGGAGTCGGTCTGGAACGTGCCCGGCTCCGAAGACAACGCGATCGCCATCTTCCGCAATGCGGCCGGCATCTCGGCCACGTACCAGGCAACGTGGGCGGAATGGCAGGGCTACGAAGCCGCCATCGAAGTGTATGGCCCACTCGGCATGGTCCGCGGGTCGTATGCCCCGATGTCGAACCTGCTGATCACCCACGACAAGCCCGGCGGACCGCGACGGGTGCAGCGTCGGCGGTACCTCGACGTCATGGTACGCGAAAAGTTCAGGACGTGGATGAGCACGACCCGCGCGACCTTCGACCTCGAACTCGCCGACTTGCTGGCGCGCATCGCGGGCCGGCCAAGCGGCGCCCTCGCTGACGGCCATGCAGGCCTGCGTACGCTGCAGATCGCCGATGCCGTCCGGCGCAGTTCGGCCTCGCGCGAGGCGGTCCATCTGCCACCGTTGGGTTCCATGTGGGACTGACGTGACGGCGGCGCACACCGACGAGCGCCTGCGCGACCGCACGCTGTCCGACGCCGGGACAATGCTCACGGTGATTGTCACGATCGTCGAGGGCCGAGAGGCTGTTCGGCGCGTCTTGCGTGCGCTGACGACCCAGGAGTCGCCACCCGCGCTCGAGATCCTGGTCCCGTTCGACCATAGCGTGCGCGAGGTCGCGACGCTCGAGGCGGAGTTTCCCACCGTGCAATTTCTGGCACTGGGCACCGTGTCGACGGAGTTGCCGCTGTCCTCGGCGGGCGGCGAACATGAGCTCTTCGACCGGCGACGGGCAGCGGGGCTGCATGCCGCGCGTGGCGCGCTGATCGCGATCATCGAAGATCGCGGCGCCCCGGTCGCCGACTGGGCACGCACCATCGTCGCGCTGCATGCCGAGATGCCGCACGCCGTGATCGGTGGCGCCATCGATCCGCTGCCGTCGACGCTGCTGCAGTGGGCGATTCACGTCTGTGATTTCACGCGCTATACGTCGCCGTTCGACGGGGGCCCGCGCGACTGGGTCAGTGACGTCAATGTGAGCTACAAACGCTCGGCCTTGCAGCAGACCGAGGCCCTGTGGCGCGAGCGATATCAGGAGCCCGTGGTGCATTGGGCGCTCCAGCAAGCAGGGGAGACGTTGTTTTTGTCGCCCGCGCTGCGCGTGGAGCATCGCCGCGCGCCGGTGCCGCTGGGCCAACTCATGAGCGAACGATTCCATTGGGGTCGTCTGTTCGGAGCCATTCGCGGGCGTCGCATGGATGCCCTCCGTCGGCTGCTGTTGGCGATGGCGACGCCGCTGATCCCGCTCGTCGTGCTGGTGCGGCACGGACGCGCGCAGGCGGCGAAAGGGCAGGGCGTGCGGTTCCTTCGCGCGTCGCCGGTCATTCTCATGCTCCTGCTCGTGTGGACCGCCGGCGAAATCACCGGCGTCGTGACGAGACGCACGTGAGCAACAGCGCTGCGGCGGTCGGCGGTCGCTTTCTGAGGCTCGGCATCGGCGAAGCCGGTGCTCGCGTGTTGTCGTTCGGCGCGACCGTATACCTCGCCCACACGCTGGGCGCGTCCACGTACGGGGTCATCGCCGTCGCGACCACGGTGGTGATGTACCTCGCCTTCGTTGCCGACTGCGGCATGGATATGCTCGGTGTGCGCGAAGTTGCGGCTCACCCTGCGGCGTTGCCTGACACGCTGCCATCGATTCTCGGTGCCCGGTTTCTGGTTGCCCTGCTCCTGGTCGCCGCCACGGCGATCATCGCACTGACCGCCCTGCCGCGACCGGACGGACCGGTGCTGGTCGCCTACTCGATGACGCTGTTTGCGGTGGCGTTCGGTACGCGCTGGGTCCACCTTGGCCTGGAACAGCCCGGCAATGCGTCGTGGGCCCGCGTGCTCAGTGAGGCGAGCGCCGCGCTGGTGGTGCTCGCGACCGTGCATCGTCCAGAGCACCTGCTCCGCGTCCCGCTCGCGCAGGTGGCCGGTGAGATGCTGGGGGCCATCTTCCTGTTCCGCCTCCTGCCTGTGGCGGTTCGCCCCCGCCGGCTGACCATTGGTGTTCGTGTGATCGCGCCGCTGATCACGCGGTCCTGGCCGTTGGTGCTGCACGGCTTGTTGGGGCTGGCCATCTTCAACAGCGATCTGCTGTTCCTGCGCACGCTGCGGGACAGCGCCGAGGTGGGGTACTACGCGATCGCGTATACGCTGATCAGCTTCTTTCAGAATCTGGGCGTGAACTACACGGTGAGTCTCATTCCCAGTATCGCGCGGCTGCGGTCGGACCCTCGGCAGTCGCAGCATCTGTTCGAAGGGGCGATGGCGCAGGTGTTCGCCGGAGGACTCCCGGTCACGGTCGGCGGCATCCTCGTCGCGGCGTCGCTGATCGCGTTCATCTTCGGGCCCAGCTACGCGCCAAGCGTAGTGCCCCTGCAGGTGCTCCTCCTGATCGTGCCCGTGTCGCTGTTTCGGAATGTCGCTCAGGCGGTCCTCATTGCGTACGAGCGGCAGGACCTCATGCTGCGAACCGTCGTGTGGGCCGCCGCCGTCAACGTCGTGTTGAACATCCTGCTCATCTCCCGTTGGGGCATGCTTGGTGCTGCGATCGCGACCGTCGTCACGGAAGCCGTCCGCACGGTTCTGGCGCTGTACTATGCGCGCCAGCTCGGACTCGTCATGGCGCCGCTTCGCCGATTCGCGCGAGCGGCGGCGGCCGCGGTGGCGATGGCGATTCCTGTCTGGACGCTGTCCGACCGCTCCGTCATCCTCAGCATTCCCGTCGGCGCGATGGCATTCGTGATCGCCCTGTGGGGGACGGGCGGCATCCGACTTCAACGCGGCGCCTGGCCGCAACTGACTGTATGAGCGAGAGATCGGTCCGGCGCGGACGCCTACCGCAAGGAGATGCCTGATGACGGCAACGACGCCGCACGCGGCGCTGAGTATCATCGTGCCGTCCGTGAATGGTCTGCACGACCTGTTGCCGTGCTGCGAGGCGCTGGCGCGCGTGCGCGAGCTGGTTGCCCTCGAAGTCATCGTGGTCGATCGACTTGGTGAGTCGGTGGTTGCGACGGTGCGCGAACGTTTCCCGTGGGTCGTGATCCACGGGGTGCCGACGCACTCCACGATTCCTCAGATGCGTGACGCCGGCTTTCGTCTGGCGACAGCCGATGCCGTCGCCGTCATCGAGGATCACGTGATCGTGCCGCGCGAGTGGGGTGTCCGCCTGTTGGCCGCGCTCGGAGAGGGGCACGACGTGGTCGGCGGCCCCATCGAGAACGCCGCGACGCACCGTCTGCTGGACTGGGCCACGTTTCTCTGTGAGTACAGCGCCTGCCTGCCGCCGCTGCCCGAGGGCGAGGTCGCGTGGCTCCCCGGTAACAACGTGGCCTACCGCCGAGACGTGCTGCAGCGCTACCTCTCGGTGACGGCGCAGGGCGCGTGGGAAAATCGCCTGCACGATGCCATGCGCGCGGACGGCGTGGCGCTGGTCTGTCGCGCCTCCCTGTTGGTGGGACACAAGAAGCACTTCGGCCTGATCGAGTACATGGGGCAGCGGTACCTGTACTCGCGCTCGTACGCGGGAGCACGCGTGCAAGACGCTCCCGCCGCAAAGCGCCTGATCATCGGTCTGGCAGCGCTGGTGTTGCCTCCTCTGTTGCTGGTCCGCATCCTCCGCAGCCTGCTGGCCAAACACGTGCCCCTTGCACGCATTGCGGCGACGGCGCCGCTGATTGCCGTGTTCGTGGTCTCGTGGGGCATCGGCGAGGTCGTGGGCTATTGGTTTGGGGCCGGCGACTCGCTGGCGCGTGTCCGGTGACCTGGTGCCCGGGCTGGCGTTCCACCGGCCGGCTGACGCGTAGCTCGGGTGGGTTGCGAACTCGACGCCCTTTCGTCGTCCATGGGCAGGTCCGACCGGCGGGGAGAGCCCCCTCCGGCCGGACACGCATTGCCCCCTCGCGCGCCGCCTCGTCATCGTTCAGTCCGTGCATCAGATGTCGTTCGTGACCGAGTCACCGAAATCCGATTCCGCCTTGACCGATCTGCCTTCTCGCGGCGATGGTGCGCGGCGCGGCCTGCGCTTTGCGTTCCTGACGACGTTCTATCCGCCGTACAATTTTGGCGGCGACGGGATCGGCATCCAGCGCCTCGCGCACGGGCTCGTGCGCGCCGGCCACCACGTGACCATCGTCCACGACATCGACGCCTATGAAGCGCTGGCGCCGTCGGCTCCACGGCCTGCCGCACCGGAGCCGCCGGGCGTCGAGGTCATCGGTTTGCGCAGTGGGTGGGGCGCCTTGTCGCCGCTTCTGACGCAGCAGACAGGTCGTCCCGTCATGAACGGCCGACGCCTCCGCCGCATTCTGGATGACGGTGCCTTCGATGTGGTGAACTACCACAACATCAGCCTGATCGGCGGACCCGGCATCCTGGGCCTTGGCCGCGGCATCAAGCTGTACATGGCGCACGAGCATTGGCTGGTGTGCGCGCGGCATGTGCTGTGGCGGTACGGCAAGGAAACGTGCCCGAAACGTGAATGCTTCCGTTGCCAACTGCACGACCGTCGTCCGCCGCAGTGGTGGCGTTGGACCGGCCTGCTGGAACGGCAACTGCATCATGTCGATGCGTTCATCGCGATGAGCGAGTTCAGCCGCGACAAGCACCGCGAGTTCGGGTTTCCGCGCGAGATGCAGGTGCTGCCGTACTTTCTCCCCGACCAACCCGCGGCACCCGCCACACCGTCCGCGTCGGCCGCAGACGTCCGGCCCCATGAGCGACCGTACTTCCTGTTCGTCGGACGACTCGAGCGGATCAAGGGCGTGCAGGATGTCCTTCCTGCTTTCGCCGGGGAGGGTGACACGGATCTGGTCATTGTGGGTGATGGCGACTACGCCGATACACTGCGGGCGCAGGCCGCGAACATGCCGCGGGTCCGCTTCATCGGCCGCGTTCCCAACGAGCAACTGTCGAGTTGGTATCGGCATGCGATCTCGCTGCTGGTGCCGTCCCTCTGTTTCGAGACCTTCGGCATCATCCTGCTGGAGGCATTCCTGCAGTCGACGCCCGTCATCGCGCGTCGCCTCGGGCCGCTGCCCGAGCTGATTCTGGAGTCGGGGGGCGGCGAGGTGTTCGACACGCGTGACGATCTCATCGCGAGCATGTCGCGCCTCAGCAGCGATCGGGCCTACCGCGACCGGCTCGCGATGTCGGGTCGCGCGGCGGTGGACCGACTCTGGTCCGAACATGCCGTGATTCCACGCTACCTGGATCTGGTGCGCACGCTGGCGCGCCGAAAGCAGGACAATCGGGTTCTCACTACACTTGGCGAAGGGGCATACCAATGAAGGTGTTCATTACGGGCGGTGCCGGTTTCATCGGCTCGCATCTGGCGACCCGATTGATCGAGCGCGGCGACCAGGTGCTGATCCTCGACGACCTGTCGACCGGTTCGATGGAGAACATCGAGCACCTGATCGGTCGCCCGGGATTCGCGTATCGCATCGGCTCCGCGCTCGACGCGCCGCTCGTGTCGGAGTGTGTGGATCGCTGTGACCTGACGATCCATCTGGCCGCGGCTGTCGGTGTACGGCTGATCGTGGAACAACCCGTCCACACGATCGAGACCAACGTGAAGGCCACCGAAGTGGTCCTCGGCGCGGCGGCGAAGAAGCAGAAGCTCGTGTTCCTCGCGTCGACGTCGGAAGTGTATGGCAAGAGTGCCAAGATCCCATTCTGTGAAGAAGACGACCTGCAACTCGGCCCGACGTCGCACTCACGGTGGGCCTATGCGTGCTCGAAGGCACTCGATGAGTGGCTCGGGCTGGCCTACCTGCGCGAAAAGAAGGTGCCGGTGATCATCGCGCGCTTCTTCAACACGGTGGGTCCCCGCCAGACCGGTCGATACGGCATGGTGCTGCCGACGTTTGCGTCGCAAGCGCTGCGCGGCGACGTGATGACGGTGTTTGGCGCGGGCACGCAGTCCCGCTGCTTCGGACACGTCGAGGACGTCGTCGAGGCGACGATGCGCCTCATCGCCACACCCGCGGCCATCGGCCACGTGTACAACATCGGCTCCGACGAAGAAGTCAGCATCTTCCGACTGGCCGAGATGGTGCGGGACGAGGCGGGCAGTGCGTCCCGGATCGAGCTGGTCCCGTACTCGGAGGCGTATCCCGAGGGCTTCGAGGACATGCATCGTCGAGTGCCAAGCCTCGCCAATCTCGAGCGCACGATCGGGTTCCGTCCGCGGATTTCCCTCGCGCGGATTGTCGCGGATGTTGTCGCCGACCAGCGAGCGCGCGTCGGCGCAACGTGATCGTGGGGTGATCAGGCGGGTGGCAATCCGGCGGCCATGCGCGATGCATTGGCCATAAGTGTGAACGTGTGGTTCTTCGACGGCAGGAACGGCAGGCATGCGCCGTCCGTCACGTAGAGATTCGGGAACACATGGCTTCGCCCATCCGGCCCGCAGGAGTAGCCGTTCGGCGTGGTGGTCATCGGCATGGTGCCCGCGTAGTGCACGCTGGTGCCGCGCGGTAGAACGCGGGTCATGCCGGGTGGCACAAAACAGCCGAGGCCGGCCAGCGCGCGCTTGACGTCGTGCACGGCGGACCGCATGCGCTGCGGCTCCGCGCGGTCTTCCCCGTAACGCACCACCAGTTCGCTGTCCTCATCGGCGCCCCGCGGCCGCACCGTGACGAGGCTGGACTCACGACGGGCGTCGGACAAGTTCACGTTGGCGACGGCGAGTCCGGCACGGATCGCGCGGAAAAGCTGCACCGACGCGCGCAGATCCATCGGAAGACTCTGGACGATCGGGTGGATGGACGCCGATTTGAGCGTCGTGATCTGACCGTGCACGTAGTCGACTGGATTCGCCCTCGCGACGCCGAATGCGAGATGATGGAATTGATAACGTGCCGTCTGCGCCGGGCGCCCGAGCATTCGCGGGGTAAGGAACGGCACGTGAATCTGCAGGTTGTCCATCAGGCCGGTCAGGACCGGGACGTCGCCCGTGTGATGATAGACGGAATCCAGGACAATCTTGGAACTGGTGAGCGCGCCGGCCGCAAGCGCGAAGAGGTCGCCGTCCACTTCCACGCGCGCCTGATCGGCAACACGTCGGGCCACGATGCGCGTGATCGCGCCCGCGTCCCCGTACTCGAAGTGTCGCACGAAGAGGCCCGGCAGGTACTGAAACCGCGGGTGCCCGAGGCAAGTCCGCAGTGTGTGCAACGGACTGTAGATCGACTCATTCGGGCAGCCCCACAGGCAGCGCCCGAGTTCGCCGCATCCGCGTCGGGAGCCGTCGTCACTGCTCAGGGTTGCCACGCGCGAACGCCCCAGATAGAACCCGAATCGACGCTGCAATCGCTCCCGATGCCGCTGATAGCGCTCCATGAGCACCACGGAGTGCGGATCGAGCGCGAGCGGCGGCCGATAGATGTCATCAAAGGGGATGAAGCGCTCGAGGTCGTCGCGCGTGCCGCCAATGCCCACTCGACGTGCCACGATGGCGTAATGTCGCTGCAGATCCTCATACGAAAACGGGAACGCCGACAGGTCGTCGCGGTTGAACGCGTAGGCGCCGCCGGTCCACGCTTCCGCCAGGCCGCCACGCGCAAAGCTGAATCGTGGCGACATGTCCGTGGCGGACGTCTTGAACCCGCGCGGCGTGTCAAAGACGTAGTGCTTGCTGGGCGGATGCCCGTAGTACGAAGCGCTCGTTGATGGGTATACCACCCCCTCGCCATCCTGGCCAAGGAAGTAGCCTACGGGGTCAGGAATCGTCGTCTTGAGCTCGTCAAACGTCGCTTCCGGCGCGACGACGTCAGGGCGCTCGCGCCCGACGTCGATGAGGGTGACGTCGTGGCCGCGCTCCAGCGCCGTGAGCGCGAAATGCACGCCCGAGGCGCCTGATCCGATGACAACGATGCGACTCATCGTGCACCAGCCGAGCGACTGGACACGACACTGAGCACATGCCACGGCAGGAACAGTACGATGCCGGCCGCGAGGCGCAGCCCCACGCTGAGGCCAACCAGCAACACACGGGCGGCGAACAGCCACAGGCTGCCTTCTGCGGCGGAGTTCAACGCGCGCTCAGTCTGCGGACTGTTTTCGAGAATCGCCAGGAGAAGCACAAGCCGGCATCGGAGCACAGAGCGCGGAACGAAGAACTTGGCATAGCAGTCAGCGATGCCGACTGCCGTCGGCCCGGACCGCGCGGAAGACAGCAGCGCCCGTTCGATGGGTCGCGCGACGTCGGCATCCGGCGGCGTCGCGCCGGGGCGCAATCGGATATAGCTGTCCAGGACATACGGCGCTGGGTCTTGCGACACCAGGAAGCGCGTCAGGACGCGACACTCGGCCTCGACCGGCGCGTGGGCGGCTCGATCAGGCGTCACGTGGTGCGGTGTCGGAGATCATGTCGTCCAGCGTGCGCGCGGAACGGGCCACGATGGTCCAGAGCGCGGTGGTTCTGGCGCATGGTGCGCCGGCGGCCCCCGGATTTGCAAACGATGACAATTGTCCGGCGGTGAAGGGCAGCAGCGAACGCATCATGGGCTCAAGCATGGCGAGGACGGAGCGCAGCGGTTCGATAGGAATGTGAAAGGCACGCGCCGGACGCCCGCCGCGCTTTCGGCGGATCCGCTGAATCAGGTCCTCGAGTGTCAATACTTCGGGCCCACCCACGGTGAGCGGCGGGCCCGCCCATTGAAGCGGACGGGTGAGCGCCGCGACCAGCAGCGCCGCGAGGTCGTCGACATGAATGGGCTGCACCGGCAGGGAGCCGCGGCCGAACACGAGAGGAACCGGCCCGCCGGCCAATCTGCGAAGCGCTTCCAGAATCGCACTACCCGGGCCGAGCACCATCGTCGGACGAATCACCAACGTCTCGATGTCGGAACCGCGCACCGCGTCCTCCGCGCGCGCCTTTGCCTGCGCGTAGTGATAGTATTTGCGGTCCGGGAAGCCCGCTGCGATGCTACTCACGAACAGCAGTCGTCGGACACCGGCGGCTCGGGCGTTGGCCACCAGCCTCTCCGTGCCGTCCGCAATGACGTCGTGATGCTCCCGGGCGGATGCTTTGCCCGTTGAAGACGCCAGGTGCAGCACCGTGTCGACGCCCGAGAGGGCACTTCGCCACGCCTCGGGCTCACTGATGCTGCCGTGGTGCACCGACCACGATGGCGCTCCGCCCAGCGCGGTCACCACCTGCGGTCGACGCAGCAAGAGGCGAACGTCCTGCTGCCCCATCGCCGCCAGCAGCCGTACGACTCGTTGACCGACAAACCCGCTGCCTCCCGTGATGAGTAGACTCACGGCCTGCTCACTGCGACGAGTCGGAACGTCGCCACGGGTTTTCGACGGACCAGACGAACCACACGAGCGCAGCACCGATCACCATGACCGGGAGGGCCGACACAGATCCTCGGAACCACGGCAGGTACTGCGCCGACATCTTCGTGAGCACCGTGAGCCACGGCAGTTGGAACCCTTCAACCAGGACGCGCTGGATGTTCTCGAAGATGGTACCTTGGCTTCGCACCATCGCCGTGCTCCAGCTGATGATGAGCGACAAGAGCGCCAGGCCGAAGGCCAGAATCCGCGGGAGCGAGAGATACGTGGGCGTCAGCGCGAGGAAGAGGAACGGCAAGACCGGCGCGAGGTAACGAATGCCCGTAACCCACTGCAACCGCGTGTACTGCACGGTGCCGAAGAACACCGTGAGCGCAATCGTTATCGCCAGGCACACGGTGAGCTCGCGGGCGGGAAGCGCGGCGCCTTCACGTCGTACCAGCCACGGCGCGCCAAGCACCAGGATGGCCATCGGCATGGCTACCAGCAATCCGAAACGCGGATCGATCAGGAGCATGGAGAGCAGCTCGGGGCTGAGTCCACCGACACCCTGGTAGCCCACATCGATCCACTCGACCGGCGCCATCCAATGCTGCGGCGGATAAAGGGGATGCCCGAAACTGGCCCACTGGTATTGCATGAGCAGCAAGACTCCCGGCAACGTCCCCGCGAGATACCACAGCGACGCGCGAAATCCTCCCCCGATGCCATCGTCATCGGACATGCGCCACCACGCGTAGAGCCCGATCAATCCCATGGGCAGCGCGCCGCTGTAGTCGCACAGGAACGACAGCCCGCCGAGCAGCCCGGCCACGAAGAGGCGTCGCCGGGCGGGCCATGGGAAGATCTGCTGTGGATTCCAGAGCATCGCGAAGGCGAAAAAGCTGAAGATGCCCAGCGCGAGGTTCTGGTTCAGATAGGCGGAGCGGAAGAACACCGGGGTTCCGAAGGCATACAGGAGCGACATCGCCAGGGCGGTGCGTCGGCCGATGCCCATCGCACCGATCAGCGTAAACATCAGCACCGCACTGGCCGCGCTGATGGGCGCCATGCAGAACGTCGTTGTCAGCGCGGCGACGAGGCCGAAGCGCACATCGAGCCCGAGGCGTCGCGTGGTCTTGTAGAACTCGACGCGACGAGGTCGCGGATCGTTGTAGACGGCGGTGCCGGTATCGCCCCGTGCTCGACGGGCGGCCAACTCGCGTTTCACCACGAGATCGACCACCGGTCGGGCGAAGAAGTACGGGACGGCCGCCACCATCGAGATTCCGGGATTCGCACCGTGATGCGCACCGGACACCTTCGCGTTCGGCGGATTCTCGAAGATGTCGACGTGCATCCCGTAGTACTTGTCGAGCGCATACGACTGGTCCTCCACGATGCTCAGCACCAGGTAGTGCTCGCGGACGAAGTCCGTTGCAAAGTGCAGCACGTAGACGATCCAGCAGGTCAGGAACAAACGTACGCGCGTCGAATTCAGCACCGATGGCACTCCACGGGCGAGAAATGGCGCCACGCGCGGCGCGTGACGCATTGCCGACTCGGCCTCACGGCCTGGGACCGGCGTCGCCGCCGATGGACTCTTCAACGATGTACATGGGTCTGGGCTTGAGCTCCGTATAGAGCCGGCCCACATACTCGCCGATGATGCCGAGGCAGATGAGCTGCACACCGCCAAGGAACAGGATCGCGACGACAATCGTGGCGAAGCCGGAGACCGTGATTCCCAGGTACCATTGGATCGGTACGGACGCGATGTAGGTGAACGCGAGCAGAGACGCAACGAATCCGAACCAACTTGCCACGCGAAGGGGGGCGATGGAGAACGAGGTGATGCCGTCGATCGCGAATCGCAGCATCTTGCGGAACGGGTATTTCGTGGACCCGGCATGGCGCGCCTCGCGCCGGTACGGGACGGGCGTCTGCCGAAACCCTATCCAGCTGACGAGTCCCCGGACGAATCGGTCCTTCTCCCGCATGTCTCGCAGGTGCCCAGCCGCGCGGGCACTGAGGAGGCGGAAATCTCCCACATCGACCGGGATGTCCATCCGCGTCAGGTAACGAAGCAAACGGTAGAAGGCATTGGCGGTGACAAGTTTGAATCCCGTTTCGCCCACGCGCTCCGAGCGCTGTCCGTAGACGACATCACTGCCCTCACGCCACTTCGCGACCATCGCGGGAATGACCTCCGGAGGGTCCTGCAGGTCGGAGTCGATGATGACGATACATTCGCCGCGCGCGTGATCGATGCCGGCGGTGATCGCTACCTGATGGCCGAAGTTCCGCGAGAACTTGATCACCCGCACGCGCGGATCGGCGGCCGCAATACGGCTCAGAGCGGCGAACGTCTGGTCCGTGCTGCCGTCATCAATGAAGATGATCTCATGGTCGAGCGCATCGAGTCCACGCAACACCGCCGAGGCGCGCAGGTAGAACGCGTCGATCCCCTCCGCCTCATTCATGGCCGGTACCACGAGGGAGATCATGGCGCGCTCCGATGAGAGTCCACTGGATCTCATGTGTGTCACTCCGCAATCAGGCGTGTGGTCCGCAGCGAGTCGTGGTGGGGATGATACACCATCCCACTCAGCGCTCTCCAGTGCATATCTTTCGCCGGTTACACGAGGCCAGGGGGCCATGCGGGCGCTGCCGCGGATGTTGCCGATCGACCGCCCAATCAGTCGAACCGCTGCCTAGGACCATCGGATGTTCCACTCTTTTCTTCGGTTCGGCTAACTTTGGTCGCATTGCGGGATTCGACTTGGACATGACGACGAATGAAACGCCGCACGGTCATCGAACACCCCCTGAGGATACCGGAATGTCAGCGCGTCACCCCGTTTCTTTCGGGAGCATCTCAGGACCGGCGCGGATAGCTTGGCTGGTGGCCGTTGCCGTTACGCTGGCGTACCCGCCGACGACCACCGCGGTCTGGCTGCGTTCCGGGAACGACGAGTTGGTGACTCAACTTGTCACGGGCCTCTGGCTTGGCAAGGTGCTGCTGCTCGTCAATCTGTTGCTCATACCGGCGATCGGACGCTGGTTTCCCGAACCCCCTTCGACAGCGACCGCCGATTCTTACGACGCGCGGTGGCTCATCGTCCTGCTCGTGGTGGCCACGGCGTTGCGGATCCCCGGCCTCGGCACCGGGCTGTGGTTGGACGAGATCCAGACGCAGCTGGACTATGTGGGCATGCCGTGGGGGCAGCTGCTGACCACCTTCGACACGACGAATCAGCACCTGCTGTATTCCATCAGCGCGCGACTGGCGCAGTCGGTGGGCGGCGAGTCCGCCGTTACGCTGCGACTGCCGGCGATGGTGTTCGGGGTCGCGAGCATCTGGGCCAGCCTGTTCTTCGGTCTGCGCTGGATGCCGCGGCGCGAGGCCTGGTGGGCCGCCGTGCTGCTGGTCGTCTCGTATCACCATGTCTGGTTCTCGCAGAACGCGCGTGGGTACACGGCACTGCTCGTCGGGACCCTTGTGAGTTCGGCACTGTTTCTCGATCTCGTCCGCGGCGAGCGCTCCGGACCACGGTGGATCTGGTCGTACGCCGTCGTGACGACGTTGACACTCCTCACGCACGTCACCGCGCTCGTGGTGGTCGCGGCCCATGGTCTCGTATGGTTGTGGCGTGTGCGGCATCTGCGTGCGGGGCCGACGCGGTGGGCGCCCCTTGTCGCCATGGGTTTGGCCGGGACACTGACCGCCGCGGCCTACGCGCCGATCTTTACGCAGGTGCTGAAGGCGGTCGGTGGGTCTGGCGGCGCCACCGTCGCATACAAGTGGCAAGACCCCGCCTGGTTCCTTACCGAATTCGTGCGCGCGGCCATCTCCGGCGTGCCCGCCGGCGCGATCGTCGTACCGGCCGCGGCGCTGATCGGGATCATCGGCCTGTACGCCGCGTGGCGACAGGATCGTGTGGCGACGGTGCTCATGGTGATGCCTCTGGCGCTGATCGCCGTCCTCGTCCTGCTCGCCGGTCACAACTTCTGGCCGCGGTTCTTTTTCTTCGGGGCCGCATTTCTGGTCCAGCTGGCCGTGCGCGGTGGGTTCGGCGTGCTGGAAATGGTGTTGGGGCGGCGACAGCCGACGGGGGGCCGGCGACTTGGGGATGTCGTGTTGGCTGGACTCACGGTGGCGTCGCTGTTTCTGCTGCCACGCGCCTGGCAGCCCAAGCAGGATTACGAGCGAGCCGTGGCATGGGTCGAATCCAACCGGGCGGCCGGTGATGTGGTGGTGGCCACCGACATTGCGCATTTCGTGATCCAACGATACCTCAAGCGCGAGTGGACGTTGGCCGATACGCCGGAGCAGTTGGCCGCATTCGAGTCGCCGAGTCAGACGACGTGGGTCTTGTACACGTTCCCCATTCGCATGGCGTCCATCGATCCGGCACTCTGGGATGTCCTCAATCGTCGGTATCAGGTCGCGCACACCGTACCAGGTACCGTGGGCGGTGGGGAAATCGTCATCATGAAGTACCACCCGAACTCCATGCACGCACCGAGGCCGAAGTGATTGAAGCATTAGTCGAAACCATCGCGCCGCGGCCGACGAAACGGGCCGTGTCCGTCGTGATTCCGGCATTCAATGAAGCCGCACACATTGCGAACGAATTGCGCACCCTGGACGCGGCGATGCAGCAGACCGGATGGGAGTACGAGTTGCTCGTCGTCGATGATGGGTCGACCGATGGCACGGCGGCTGCGGCGGAGTCGGCCGGCGTCGCGCGGGTGCTGCGCCGCGAGCAGAATCGCGGGTACGGCGCCGCGCTCAAGGCGGGAACGCGGCAGGCCATCCATCCGTGGATCCTCATCACGGACGCCGATGGCACGTATCCGGTGGCGTCGATTCCGGCGCTGCTGGCCGCCAGCGACCGTGCCGACATGGTGGTTGGTGCGCGCACGGGGAACACGGTGCGCATCCCGCTGGTGCGTCGCCCACCGAAGGCGTTCCTGCGGTGGCTGGCGAGCTATCTCGCCGAGCGCGAGCTGCCGGACATCAATTCCGGGATGCGACTGATGCATCGCGCCTTGATCGAGCGGTACGAGCACCTGCTGCCGGAGGGGTTCTCATTCACCACGACCATCACGTTGGCGGCGGCCTGCAACAAGCATCCGGTGGTGTACCACCCGATCGACTATATGGCGCGACTGGGTAGCAGCAAGATTCGCCCGCGCCATGCGTTCGACTTTACGCTGTTGATCCTGCGTATCGTCGTCGTATTTAATCCGCTCAAGGTCTTCCTCCCGATCGGCTTGTTCCTCGGCCTGGTGGGGGTGGGGAAGTTCGTGTACGACGTAACGCGCGACAACCTGTCAGAGAGCGCCGTGCTCGGTTTGCTCGGGGCGACCCTCATGTGGGCGGTCGGGTTGCTCGCGGATCAGAATGCGCGGCTGAGTTCGCGGCGCTGAGTTCGCGGCGCTGAGTTCGCGGATCGGTGCGCGAGGCGCCGCGTCCGCGATGGTGCCGGACGCGCTGCGGTCAGCGGCCGCCGACGCGCAGGATCATGACCGGAATCGTGCGCAGCATGATGCGCAGGTCTTCGCGCAGGGACTGACGACGCATGTACTCCACGTCGAACTGCACCTTGCGACGGACGTCGTCGATGCAACTATCGTACGGGTGCGAGATCTGCGCGAGTCCCGTGATGCCGGGCCGCACACGCTGGCGCACCTGATAGTCGTCCACCTGCTCCCGCAGGCGCACGAAGATGCTGGGACGCTCCGGCCGCGGGCCGACGATGTTCATGTCGCCGAGAATGACGTTCAGCAACTGCGGCAGTTCGTCGAGGCGTGTGCGGCGGAGGAACTGACCGATCGGCGTCACGCGATCGTCGTTGAGGCGCGCCCACTGCGCCTGCCCATTCTGCTCGGCGTTGACGCGCATCGTGCGGAACTTGTAGATCGTGAACGGGACGCCACCCAGATCTTCGCGCCGACGCTCGCGCAGCGCGTGCGTGCGATCCCAGCGCCGGTCGATGCCGACCCGCGTCTGGGTGTAGAAGATCGGTCCGCGCGAGGTCAGTCGAACGAGCAGGGCCGTCACGGCCATCACCGGTGCGGCCACGAGCAGCAGGACCGAGGCGGCGGTCACGTTGAAGACGCGGTCAACCACGGCCGACTTGGGGTTCGGCTGGAACGTCTCACTCAGGTCCTCTGCCACGTCGCGTGCGCCGGGCAGGCGTTCCGTATTGCGCACGAGTTTCCTCGGACGGGCCACGATGGCCGCGCTGCGGGGAGGCGTTGAATGCGCACGCGGGCCTCGAAAGGTCGTCATGCGGGGCCTGGAGCGACAGTTGAGCGGGTCACTGGCCTACTCTTCCCGGTAGTACCATTGGAGGAACTGCACGAACGCGAAGGCAAGGGATGAAACGATGAACAGCGCCTGGACGATCAGCTGCGCGTTGAATTTCCTGGCTGTCGGGATGCGCACTTCATCCCCCGACTGCATGTCGAGCTCCTCGAGTGTGCGCCCCTCGCGCAGTGCCGCCTTGGTGCGCTTGCTGTCCACGACCGTCCGGCCGTTCCGAACCACGGTGATCTTGCCCATGTTCGAGTTCGTGATGGATCCGCCGGCCGCGGTCAGGACCTCACTGATGGGCCGATCCGGCGCCAGGTAATAATAGCCTGGTCGCCCGATGGCTCCCGTCACGTTCAGACGCGTCAGCGACGTTGCGTGCGCCGTAGCATTTCGCAAGTAGCGTGCCACGTGCGTGACGAGGCGATCTTCCAGTTCGGACCGCAGGACCCCCGTCAATGCCATGTCCGGCAGCCCTTTGACCGGCAGCATCTGGCCCTCGCGCACCACGGCCGTGTCACTGACGGTGTTCTCGGTCGTGACCGACAGCACGACGCGGTCCCCGACGCGGAAATCCCCTGCCTCGAGGCGCGCCTTCAACGTCTGGAGCGCCTGTGTGGCGGACTCCCGCTGCTTGCCCTTCACGGACGACGACGCCAGCAGGCTGCTCAACGAATCCGAGCGGCTCGTCAGCTCCGCGCGGGTGGCACGCTGCGCGGGAGTCTGCGCGCCGGCGACCGGGGGGGCGACCGCCAGCACGGCCAGCGCCAGCCCCGTGAGCCGCGGCAGAACGCTGCGCCGCGTCACGCGCCGGAGGCGATTCGAAATGAGACCACCTGGCCTGTCGGTGACGATCATGTATTGCGGACCTTGACTGGAGCGGTACCCGACTTGGAGGCCGGTGCGGGCAGCGCCGGCACCTCTTCGTCCTGGGCGTGATACCCTTCGTAATACGAGTAGTACTCATACGAACCGGTCAACTTCACGCAGTTGAGCACCGCGCCGATTAGGCGTATCGGCATCGTCTGCGCAACCTTGAGCTTGGCCGCGGCCATCTTGCAGTCGGAGACGCCGGTTCGCAGCACCACCGCCATGTTGCCGGTCGCCGTGCCCAGGGCGAATGCGTCGAAGCCCGCGCCGAGCGGCGGCGAATCCACGATCAGCACGTCGAAATCGCTGGCCAACTGCGCGAGCAACTGACTGAGTCTCGGCGTCGCCAGCAACTCGGGGGCGCGTTTGCGACGCGCGCCCACGGGAATCAGCGTCAGGTTCGTGTGCTCCTTGACCGGATACATCACTTCGGCGATCAGCGCCGATCCCTCGAGGTACTCGACCAGGCCGGGGCGGACCTCGATGCCGAAGGTCTTGGCCAACTCGCCGCGACGCACGTCGCCATCGATGAGCAGCGTCCGCGCGCCCGCATCGGCGAAGGAGAGGGCGAGATTGGCGGAGATCAACGACTTGCCATCGCCCGGTCCCGGGCTGGTGATCGTCAGTGCGAGTGGACGGTTCGGATCGGATGCATAGCGCACGTTCATGCGGATCGTGCGGAAGGCTTCGATCACTTGCGCGGTCTTCTCTTCGGTCTGACGCTTGCGGGCATTGATCACGGGGATCACGCCCAGCACGTACAGGCCCAGATCGTCGGTGGCCTGCTCCGGATAGCGGAATCGCTTGTCACGCAGGTCGAGGAGCAGCGCGAGCAGCACCCCGAGGCCAAGGCCGGCGGCGACACCGACCAGAATCACGACGGGCGCCGTATTGCGCGTCGGTGCCAACGGCGCCACGGCGGTATCCAACACGGCGATGTCCGGCAGCGTCTGCGCCTCGGCCAGTTTCGCCTTGGCCGCTTCCACGTCGAGGGCACGATACATCTCATCGGCGACTTCGAGCTTTCGCTTCAGGCGCTCTTCCTCGATCGTACGCACGGGAATCTTCTGCAGCATCTGGCCGCTGCGCTCGATGTCCGCGAGCAGGCGCTGCTCGCGAAGTGCGAGCTGCGCCACGTACGCCTCGATCGCGCGCGGCACGACGGCGGTGCGCAGCGTATCGAGTGCACCCTGCGCGATCTTGACATCGCGGAACTCGTCCGTGTAGCGCGTCTGCAACTGACGCAGCGCCGTTTCCTTCTCGAGCTGTTCGTTGATCGTCTTGCGGACCTTGTCGGCAGCGGGATCCGTGTTCACGAAGGGCACCGACAACACCGCCTCGGGCGCCACCGCGCCGGTCGCCTTGCCCTCGGCGAGAATCCGTTGCAAGGCCTGCCGGTCGCGCTGCAGCGCGTCGGCATTTTCCTTGGCCGTGAAGTACTGCGCGTACGCCGGGTTCGTGGTCAGTTCGATGCCGGGAGTGATGGTCGGGCGATCACTGGGCTCGGTGACGGTGTTGACACGGAACCGCTGCAGCGCCGACTCCGCGCCGCTGAGTTCGTCGGCAGCGAATTGACGTTGGCCGTCGAGAATGCTGGCGGACGTGGACACGTACCGCTTCTTGAGCGCCGTCGCGACCGAGACGAACTGGGTGACCCACGCGTTCAGAATGCGTGCGGCAATTTGCGGGTTGGGGTCGGTGAAGCGCAGCGAGATCAACGACGCGGGCTCACCCGTGCGCAGCCGCGAGATCAGGTCGTTCGATGATTCGCGCGGAGACTGCACCGTGAAGCGAATGTCGCGATTGCCGGCGAGCGCACTCGCGGGCGGCGCCCAGATGAAGCCCAACGAGCGGCCGATGGAATCCCCCACGGCGCCACGTTCGACTTCGACCCCTGGCTCACGCGACAGCACCCACGACGAACCGGCAACGGTCAGCGCATAGGCCCCCGGACGCAACGTCGTGCCGACCGTGAAGCCCGCGAACGCCGCCGAGTCGGCCGGCTCCCGCAGCTTGAGATAGAGGGTGAGTTCCGTGACGATGGGATCAACGACCATGTACGAGGTGAGCAGCTCGCGGTACCCCGAGCTCTCGAACAGCTCAGAGGCCTGGAACGGCCCGCTGCCGCTCTGTGACGCCGCGCGTCCCCCCTGATCGAGCATGACATTGGCCTGCACCTCGTATTCCGGCACGAGAAACCGGGTCGCGGCCACGCCGCCGGCCGTCCCCACCAACACGCAGATCAGGATCAGCCACTTGAACCGCCGCAGCCCGGCGGCGACGCGACTGACCTTCAGCCCAGGCGTCGGCGCGGCTTCGACTTCCCGAATCGGATCGGTGAGTGCCGTGGACGCGGTGTTTTGCTGTATGGCATTGCGGGACATTCCCGCGGGGAGATTCTGGTTTCCGGGCATCGAGGAGCAAGGTTGACGGACTTAGCATCCAACCGAGCAAACCGCGTCGGTGATCGACTCGGTTCGCACGCGCCGGGGTGATGGCACAGCGCTACACACTGGATTGTGACGACCTACATACTGTTGCAGTCTTGAGGCGGTATGTGTAGACAATATGCTACGGTGATGGATATTTCCAGCACAGTTGCCTGTCCGATACCGTTTGTTGCAGACAGGCGAGCTTATGCCCGCCATGTGACACCCCTTTGGGACGAGCGTCCCGTGACCAAGGAAACAACGGTGCGATGACCAGCTCCGAAATGCTTCGCGACGACGCGGCCGGAAAGGAGGAGCAATCGAAGCTCCGCGTCCTGCTCGTCGATGATGATCGAACCCTGCGTGACGGCTGTGCCGCCATCCTTCAGATGGACGGCCATCTCGTCACGTCGACCGGGCGCGGCGACGAGGCAATCGAGCTGGTGCGTAAGCGCCGATTCGACTTGGTGCTGATCGACCTGTACCTGACGCCCGTCACCGGCATGGATGTGCTGCGGGCCGCGCTCGAGGCGAATCCGGACACCAACGTCGTGGTGATGACGGGGAATCCCAGTGTGGCGGCCAGCATCGAAGTCCTGCGTGCCGGTGCCTCCGAGTTCCTCCCCAAGCCGTTCGCGGCGGCACACCTCCAGGTGCTCGTCGGACGATTTGCGCATGCGGCGCAGGTCGCCAAAGGCGCCACGGGCGTCATCGCCGCCACCCGCACCAAGCGCGAGACATCGACCGCGTCGTCGAGTACGCTGCTGGGCATGTCGCCGGCGTTCCAGAAGGCCGTGGATCTCGCCCGCAAGGTCGCCGCGACGGATGCCTCCGTCATGATTTCCGGCGAAAGCGGGACCGGCAAGGAAATGATCGCGCAGTTCATCCATCAGCATAGTCGACGCGCCAATCGCAAACTGATCCCCATCAATTGTGCGGCGCTGCCCGACAACCTCCTGGAATCGGAGATGTTCGGGTACCGCAAAGGCGCATTCACGGGCGCTGATCGCGACAAAGCGGGTTTGCTGGAAATGGCCAACGGTGGCACGCTGTTTCTCGACGAACTCACGGAGATGAGCCTGCCCCTGCAGGCCAAGCTGCTGCGCGTCTTGCAGGACGGCGTGGTGCGGCGCCTCGGCAGTGAAGTGCAGGACGCGGTCGTCGATGTCCGTTTCCTGTCGGCGACCAACCGGGACCCGCAGGAGGCGGTGCGGCAGGGCATCCTGCGCGAGGACCTGTTTTATCGGTTGCGCGTGGTCCCGATCAAGCTGCCGCCGCTCAACGCGCGCCTCGAGGACATCCCCATTCTCGCGGAGCATTTCCTCAAGCGCGCGTGGGACCGCCATCGTGACCCGGGCGCGGCCATTCCCGTACTGTCGCCGGCGT
>CAZMGX010000005.1:0-36077 GCA_964565915.1 uncultured Gemmatimonas sp. | reverse complement strand
ATGGACAGGGGGCTCACGCGCTGTCGCGTCAGCTCAAGATTTCCAACGCGGAAGCCAAGGCGTTCATCGATACGTATTTCGAGCGATTCGCCGGCGTGAAGGCCTTCCTCGAACAGTGCGTCACGGTGGCCAAGGCACGCGGGTACGCCGAAACGCTGTTCAAGCGGCGCCGGTACATCCCGGAATTGAAGGAGCGCAACTTCAACATGCGTGCGTTCGGCGAGCGCGTCGCGGCGAATGCCCCGATCCAGGGGTCTGCGGCCGACCTGATCAAGGTGGCCATGATCCGCATCCATCGCGCACTGGCCGAGCAGGGGCTGGCCTCCCGCATGCTGCTGCAGGTCCACGACGAGCTGGTGTTCGAGGTCGCGCCCGGTGAGGAGGCTGCCCTGCGGGGGGTGGTCAAGCACGAGATGGAAGGAGCGGCCAGCCTGAACGTCCCCTTGCTGGTCGACATGGGGATCGGCCACGACTGGGTCGCCGCCAAAAGCTGATAATCATTCTGGACTTGGCGACCGGACGCAGCCCCTCAGCCGAACGGCCGCGCTCTTGCACTTTGCATGGATTGCGGGTGCGTGCGAGACATACGTCACACGTGAAAGCAATCCAGAGTTTCGTCAAGATATTGCGTTGTATGGACTTGCGCGTGTTGATGCGGTTCGGCACCGGCGTTGCCTAGTAAACCGGCAGAGAGCGGGGCAGGTCCCCGCCGGACGGGATTCCCGACCGCGTCGTTCCGAGCATCTTGACCGAGAACCCTGTATGCGTCACTCACGCCACGCGCGAGGTTTCACCCTCATCGAACTGCTGATCGTTGTCGTGATCATCGGCATTCTCGCGGCTATCGCGATCCCGAAGTTCACGGAAACGAAAGGCAAGGCATACGCCTCGTCGCTGAAGAGCGACCTCAAGAATCTGTCCTCGGTGCAGGAGGACTACTTCTACTACAACGAGACATATGCGGCGGGGATGGGGTCGCTGACCTTCAGCCCGTCCAGCGGGGTCGTGCTCACCATCACGGAGGCGAACTCGCGCGGGTGGTCGGCCACGGCGACCCATCCCTCAGCGGCGCCGCTCACATGTGCCGTCTTCTATGGTCAGGCCGCGCCGGTCGGTGCCGCGACATTGGAGGGGCAGGTCGCCTGTCAGTAGGCGCGCACGCGAGGCGCACACGCGATCCGCGCACGCGGGTGGTTAAGATGTGTCGATGCGTCCTGTCGAGAGTGCTCCGCCCATCGTTGATGACCCCGACCTCGTTCGCCGCACTGACCGCCTTCGTGCACTGAACCGCGCGGCTGGAGCCCGCGAATTCACCCGCCGTCGCGAGGGAATGATCCACGCGATGGACGGCGGCTTGTGGCTGCACCGCCACGTGTGGCTGGGTCGGCCCATGGTGCACCTCGTGAGCACCGATCGCGCCCGACTGGTGGCGTACGGTGAGGCGTTGGGAATCCCGCTTCATCGTCTGCAGTTCAAGCCGCTGCGCGATCCGCGCACTGAGGTCCGCGTCGACGCCTGGCACTGGGACCTCGGCGGCCCGGTCTATCCCCCGTTCGATGACGCGCTGCGTCAGGACAGATCCGGAACTGACTGACGCGGATGACGCGAACGGGCAGCTTGTTATCGTTGCAGGGCTCAGGACGCTCCCGCCGTAGCGGATCGCTCAAGAGAGCCCGCCTCAGTCTGCAGCCAGTCGGCCTCGGCCAGTAGTTCGCGCTGCAACTCGGGCTGGGCACGGAATTTCCGAAAGGCCCGCGCTCGCGCTCGAACGCGACGAAGTCGATCGGCATACCGGAGATCGCTGCTCGCTGAAGGAATCAGCGAGATGAAGAAGGCGAGCGCCCACCATGGCCCGAACGTGAGACCGACGACGGTCGTCAACGCGACGTACGAGGCAAGGACCAGTCCCAGCCCGATGATGAACGTGCGCATCGGCGGCTGGTCGAGGCCATCAACATTGCGCAGCGCGAGGTAGCGCGCGAGGCGAATCGGGATCACGTGAGTGATCCGCCCCCAGAGACTGACCGGCAGCATGAGTGCCGCGATCGCGACTTCCCGCACGACAAAGCGCGCGCCGAGCTTCGCCGAGAGATCGATGCCGATGTCGTGCACGTCGATCTCTTCGGTGGTGAGCCGGTCGCGGAAAGCGCGAAGACGTTGCTCGAATACGTCCACGCGTGCGAGCATCGCGGGGTCGTTGCGGGCACGCAGAGCCTGCTGGGCACGTTCGATGCGCCGCACGAAGGACAACGTCAACGCAAGCGGTGGCGCACCGTCATCGACGGACGTGGTCGGTTCGACCAGCGCGGCCAGCGTTTCGCCGAGGAGTTGAATCCGCTCCGCGTCGGCGCGGCTCTCGAAATTCAGGGTGACCGCTCGCAGCCGCTGATCGATCAGCTCGGTGAGGGTCGCGACCGTCGACGGCCCGGAGCCGATCGAGTCCAGATCGATCGGCTCGCCGGTTTGCAGCAGGATGCGTGTGCGTGGCTCGGACTTCCGCTCGAACAGCAACCCGATGGGCACGATGCGAATGCCACGCACCCCGCGCTCATCCCGCGCCATGAGCGCCATGCGCGCCAGTCCCGTGCGCAGGGGAGCCATGTACGGCTCGTCGTGCGTCTTCCCCTCGGGGAACACGACGATGCAGGCATTCTCGGCCAACGCATCGGCAACGGCGGAGAACGACGCGGCGTTACGGGCGGCGTCCGGCACCACGGACTCGGATGTCTGCTCGGCGCGGGCTTTTTCGTCGGCCGCCCGCCGAAGCGGTACCACGCCCACGGCGCGCAGAAACGCGGCGGCGAGCGGATTGCCGAACAACGTAGCCTTGGCCGTAAACCGCACGCGACGGGGCGACGCCCACCCGACCACCATCGCATCAGTGAGCGAGTTGGGGTGGTTCGCGGCCAGAAAGACGGGGCCCTGCCTCGGAATCCGCTCGAGATTGGAGGTGATCAGCGAGCGATAGTACCAGTGCAGGGCGATGCCGACGATCGGCTTCAGGCCTTCATAAAGCATCTCAGCGTTGCGCGCGGTGATGCCCAAGCCGCGCGGCGGACGGGCGACCGGTGTCCGTCACGACGGCAGGCGCTTGGCGTCGGCATCCGCCGCGCGTGCTGCGCGTTCCCCTTCCGGCACATTCACGAACGCGAGGATCAGCCCACCGATCACGAAGAACGCGATCACCCAGAGGATCGCCACGCGACTCGTGCCACTCTGGCCCACTGCCATCGCGAAGATGGCGGGGCCGAAGATGCCCCCGAACTTCTCGAACACGGAGAAGAAGCCGAAGAACTCACCACTCTTGTGCTTCGGGATCATGTTGGCGAACAGCGAACGACTCAGCGCCTGAGTGCCGCCCTGCACGAGGCCGACGAGACACGCCAGCACATAGAATTCACGGGTGGTGGTGATGCCATAGGCGAAGATGCAGATGCCGGTGTAGATCGCGAGGCCGAGAAAGACCGAGCCCTTTGCGCCAAGCCTGCCGGCCAGCATGCCGAACGCGAACGCGAACGGAATGCCGATGAACTGCACGAGCAGAATCGCGGTGATGAGGTCGCTCTCGCCGACGCCGATCTCATTGCCGAACGCCGCCGCCATCTTGACGATGGTCTGGATGCCGTCGTTGTAGATCGTGAACGCGAGCATGACGAGAGCCGCCTGCTTGTAGCTTCGCAATTCGCGCAGCGTCTCGCCCAGTCGCGCGAACGCGACGCGCAACGGATTGGCGGTGCTGTTCTCGTCCGACTCGATCGTGCGTGGCGGCTCGGGCACACGACGCAACACCGGCAGCGAGAAGAGCAGCCACCAGAGTCCGACCGATACGAACGCCAGTCGGGTCGGCAGCGTGGCCTGCGCCCGCGTCAGGTTGTCGCCGTGCGGCAGCCCGAACATCGCGGGCTGGGTGATCCACGCCAGGTTGATGGCCAGCAGTAATCCACCGCCGATGTACCCCAACGCGTAGCCGGCGGTGGAGACGCGGTCCATCTCCTCTTCGGAGGCAATGTGCGGCAACAACGATTCGTAGAACGTCATGCTGCCACTCGCCCCCGCCATCGACAACACGAACAGAATCGACGCGAACAGCAGCTGGCCGTGCTGAATGAGAAACATCATGGCCGTCGCGGTCACGCCCAGCAGCATGAAGCCGACCAGGAAGCGCTTCTTGGCGGCCCGAAAGTCCGCCACCGCCCCGAGGATCGGTGCCAGCACCGCGATCAGGATCGCTGCCACCGTGTTGGCCCACCCCAGCGCGCTCGTACCCTCCGCCGGGGTCATGTCGACCGCCGCCACCTTGATGAAGAAGATGGGAAAGACGGCGGTCGAAATCACCGTCTGCATCGACGACACGGCCCAATCGTACATCGCCCAGGCGCGCAGCTCCGGGCGATGGAGACCGATGGCATTGAGAAAACCTCGGGAAGCCGGGCGGCCAGTGGCCATGGAGAGTCTCGTATTGGGAAGGGAACTGGGGCAGATTATTGTCTGTGTCGATACCCCGTATGTCCAGCACGTCAGATGACGTAGTTCGAACCGTGACGAAGGTTGCCCGCGCGTTGGCGTTGTGCGCCAGCGTCGGTGCTTTCGTCGTGGGATGTGACCGACAGCCGACGCCCAAGGGCGCGGATTCCGTTGCCACGCCGCTCCCCGGTGATTCGAGCGTTGCCATTCCGCCCGAAATGGTGGCCAGCGGCTGGAATGTCGATGCGGGGCCCTTGGTGCTGTTGCCCACCGTCGACGGCGGGCAGGTCTCGGGATCGATCCTGCGTCCGGAGGCCACGGAGCTGACGGTCGGTGACACGGTCGGACTGCAGCGTGCGCTCGGCGACGGCATGGTGGAGCTGTTCGCGCGCAGTGGTCGCGTCGGATCGGCCCGCCTCACCATCGGTGCGGCGCCCGCAGTCGACTCGGGATGCACCGCCTGGCCCGTTGGTCGCCTCGCGCTCGCGCCGGGCGGGTCGACCGTTCCTTGGACGGCGGCCTTCGCGGCCGGCCGCATCAGTGCCGTGCCGCTCGATTCCATCGAGGGCTTGTCGCCGAGGGACTCGGCCCGACTGGCGATCGATCTCACGCGACTGGCGTCGGGTGTGCGCGACGACTCGGTGTCCACATTCCGCGGACTGCCCTTCGTGGTGTTGCGCGCCTGGCGAACGCGCGGGCTCGACACGGGTTTTGTGGTGGCCACGCTTGCGCGTCGGGTGAATCAGGAAGATTCACCGCAGGAGGAGCGATTGGTGCTCGTGATCGATCAGATCGGCACCGACTCCCGAAAGTGGGTGGTCGCGTGGTATGAGCGGGCGTCGGGTCGGGAGGAGGAACTGGTCGTCGCCGAACCACTGTTGGCGTTCCGCGCCGGTCGTGCCGGCGACGTGCACCTGCTGTTCGGGCGCGATGATGGGGTGGCGCTGGGCGCCGCCGTCCTGACCCGCGATGCCTCGGGTTGGCATGTGCAGTGGGAGAGTGCTGTCGCCGGTTGCGACTGACCGGTGTTGTTCACCCGATGGATTGTGACGGCGCTGACCGCCGGGACCTTGGTGTGCGATGTCCCCGCATGGCGCGGCGCGTTCGACCGATACTGGCGCACCTATCCCAAGGCCGAAGCGACGGATCTCTACAAGCTCGCGCATCAGGGGATTCTGGGTAGCGAACACGCCGTGCCGGACACCAGCACGGTCAATGCCTGGATGCGCCGCGAGCTGGCTGCACTTCCCACACATCCGGAGCCCGGTCCGCATCGGGCGCCGCTGGCCGAAACACTTCCGCCCGATGGGCGGTACGTCCGTCTGCACCTGCGGCCGTTTCTCGCACAACGCGGAGACGTGCCATTGCTCCTGCGCGCATTTGTCGCCACCGCGAACGGTCCGCGTGGTGACACGGCGCAGTTCGCCTGCGCGGAGCGGGCGCTGGCCTCGATGTCGCCGGGACGAAACGTCGCGAGCGTGCTGAAGCTGTTCGCCATGCAACGCCGCGGCGGATTCGCCGCGACCCATCACTCGCCCGCGTTTGAAGCCGCGTACGCACCGGCCTATCGCGTCGTGGCCGTCGAATGGCTGGAACGGTTGGGCGCTCTGGCGCCACGGTGACACCTGCAGCACGTTAGCGGGGTTCGTCCGCCTCGCACCCCAACACCGCCTCTCATGCGCTTCGCTCGCCGCCTTTTCCTTGAGGCCGCGTCTGCTGCGGCCCTGCTCACCCCGTGGACACTCCGGGCCCAAGCGCCGGAGCCGATCAAGTTCGCGCGCTACGCGCACATCGCGAACGACGGCACCATTGCCTTCACGTACCAGGACGATATCTGGACCGCCGCCGCGGATGGGTCGAATCCGCGGCGTCTGACGGCGCACGTCGCGCGCGACATGATGCCGCGCTTCTCTCCCGACGGACAGTGGATTGCGTTCACCAGCAATCGACTCGGCAACAATGACGTGTATGTCATGCCCGCGTCGGGTGGAGAGCCGCGGCAGCTGACGTGGCACTCAGGCGACGATCAGGCTCTATACTGGACGCCGGACGGCCGCGAGATCGTGTTCACCAGCGCGCGTGGGACGCACCCCTTCGGCTCGCCGCTGTATCGGATCACACTCGATGGCTCCGCGCCGCGCCCGATGTCGATGGACTTCGGTCGCTCGGGGATGATCAAGCAGGACGCAACGAAGATCGCCTTCAACCGCACCGTCCCCAGCTACTGGCGCAAGGGCTATCGCGGCAACAGCAACGCCGACATCGCCGTGCAGGACCTCAAGAGCGGCGAGATCACCGAGCTGACGGACACCGATGTAAAGGCGTATCAGTCGGCCGTGCATGATGTGCACCCGATGTGGGGCGCGGATGGGTTGATCTATTTCGCGTCCGAACGTGATGGCACGTTCAACATCTGGCGCGTCCCGCCGACGGGCGGCGCACCGCAGCAGGTCACGAAGCACAAGGATGACGGCGTGCAGTTTCCGGCGATCTCTCCTGACGGTCGCCACCTGATCTACGAGAACGAATTCGATCTCTGGACCCTCGACGTGCCCAGCGGTACACCGAAGAAGCTGGCCATCCGCATGGCGTTCGATCCGAAGGAGAACGACATCGAGATGTTGTCGACGAGCAATCGCGCCGATGGCTTCTCGCCGTCGCCCACCGGGGACTATCTCGCCGTCGACTTCCACGGGGAGATCATGATCGTCCCGACCGAGTCCGGCGTGGGTGAGAAGACGCAGGTGACCAGCTCGCCGTGGCGCGAACGGTCGCAGGTGTACAGCCCCGATGGTCGTCGCATCGCGTACATCTCCGACGAATCCGGCGACGAGGAGATCTGGATGTATGACCTCGCGTCGGGGCAGCGTCGCAAGGTGACGACCCAAGCGTCGATCAAGGCCGACCTGACGTGGGCGCCGAATTCGCAGAAGCTCGCGTACACCGGTGCGAATCGTCTCTGGGAAGTGGATGCGGCGGGTGGAGCGCCACGTGAGTTGGCGTACAATCAGGCCGGCGGGTTCACCATCGGCACCTACACGGCCGACGGCAATGCGCTCAGCTACATCAAGCGTGATGACGACCAGAACGCCGATGTGTTCGTGTTCGACATCCGGACGAAGAAGGAGGTGAACGTCACACAGAATCCGTTCACCGACGGCAACGGCATGATCACGCCGGACGGCAAGCATGTGGTCTTCACGTCATCGCGCGATGGCGGCGTGTCCCAGTTGTTCGTGGTGTCACTGGCCAAGCTCACCGACGATCCGAACGATCCGCTGGTCCGCGAGCGGCAGCGTCGCGCCGCGGGTCCCGGCGCCAATGGTGCGACCGGTGGGGCCGGCGGCGGCAACGCCGCACGCACGGAGCGCAGTGATTCCACCGCGACCGGTGCCCCGGTACCGGCCACGGCATTCGTCCCGATGCGGATCGATGAAGTCGGCATCGAACGGCGGGCCATCCAACTGACGCGCGGAACGGTGCCGGTCGGCGCGTTCTTCCTGTCGCGCGACGGACGCACGATCACGTTCACGGTGGGCGGCGGCGGCGGGTTCGGCGGCGGCGGGCAGAACGCCGCGCCGGTGGACCCGGAGAATCCGAATGTCGGGCTGTTCTCCATCGGCATTGATGGCCTGAACCGGCGGCGCATCGCCGGGGGCACATATCCGGGCATGATCCCGACCGCCGATCGTCGCGCCATCTACTTCCGGCGCGCGGCACGTGCGGGTGACGGCGCCGCCGGTGCGGCTGCAGCGGGCGGCACTGAGATTGCCAAGCTGGTGATTGCGTCGCCGCAGCGCGCCGAGCCGGTGTCGTTTGCGTTCGGCGTACGCGTTGATCGCCGCGCCGAGTGGACACAGTTGTTCGAGGAATCGTGGCGTGTGATGAAGTACCGCTTCTACGACGAGAAGATGCACGGCCGTGATTGGGACGCGATCAAGTCACGCTACAAGCCGTTGCTCAAGTACGTCGGCACCAACGAAGACGTGTACGACCTGGCCAACGAGATGATCGGCGAGCTGAATGCCTCGCACACGGGCGTAAACGGTCCGCCGACACGGCCGATGCCACGGGTGTACACCACGCGCTTCCTCGGCATCGAACTCGAGCCGACGGATGCTGGGCGCTACAAGATCGGGCACATCTATCGTGATGGGCCGGCCGACAAGGAGTGGCTGGGTCTCAGCACCGGCGAATATGTGTTGTCGATCGATGGGCAGGACGTGAAGTCAGGTGACAACTACTGGAAGATCCTCAGCACCACCGTGAACGAGTACATCCCGGTGAAGGTGGCGAAGTCCGCGAGCGGCGAAGGCGCCCGCACCGTACGCATCGCGAGTGTCACCTCGCTCACCGACATCAAGTACGAAGAGTGGGTCGCGAACAATCGCGATGTGGTGGAGAAGGACACCAAGGGCGACATCGCCTACGTGCACATTCGCTCGATGGACCAGCCCTCGTTGGCGCGTTTCCGCAACGAGATCGACCGCTTCTCCAACAAGAAGGGGATCATCGTCGACATCCGGTACAACGGCGGTGGCAACATCGACCAGGAAATCATCGACATCCTCGAGCGGCAGCCGTACCAGTTCTGGAATCAGCGCACGGGTTCGCGCAGTTGGGGACGCCGTCCGCGTCAGGCGATCGCGGGCCCGAAGGTGATGATGATCAACGCGCGTTCGGGCTCGGACAGCGAAGTCACGCCGATGGCGTTCCGTCAGCTGGGCCTTGGTCGCATCGTGGGCAACCCGACGGCGGCCGCCGTGATCGCGACCGGCAGCTACAACCTCATCAACGGTGGCACCATCCGCACGCCGGGGTCGCTGGTCATCACGTATGACCCGACCAAGCCCAACAACTACGGCGTGAACCTCGAGAATCTTGGCGTGCCGCCGGATGTGTGGGTCAAGAACTCGCCGATGGACGAGCTCAAGAAGTTCGACCGCGAGCTCAAGACGGCGATCGAGGAAGCGATGCGGATGCTCAAGGAGAGCGCGCCCAAGAAGATCACGAGTAACGAGTGAGCGTTGGTGCTCGGCGCGGCATGAGGCTGACATCTCGTGCCCGCCGAGCATCCCTCGCTGGGGCGGTCTACTCCTCGTCGCGGGCGCTGCGGTAGCTGATCCCCCAGTCGCGTAGCGCTTGGATGGCCGGTAATGCGGTGCGACCCAGCGGTGTGATCTCGTAGTCCACGTGTGGCGGCACGACCGGGTGGACCGTGCGTGACAGCAGTCCGGCCGTCTCGAGCTCGCGCAGTTGCTGCGTCAGCATCTTGTGCGAGACGCGCTTGAGATCCCGGTGCAGCTCGTTGTAGCGCCAGGTGCGCTGATTCAACCGCCAGAGGATCGGCATCTTCCACTTGCCGCCGATGGCGTGCAGCGCCAACTCGACGGGGCTCTGAAAGGTCATCCCGTCGAACACGAATTCCGGCATACGCTCTCCATTGGGTGAGTATCACCCCAAAATGTGCATACTGTTCGATTCGAATGTCAGTACGTACGCTCCGGTCGACTCTCTTTCCCACGGAGCAATTCTTGTGAGTGCCAACATCAACGTCGCCAATCCCGAGCGACCCAAGCGAGTCCTGCTGATCGCCGCCAATCCGGCGGTCTCGCCCACCACCGGCTGGCCAATCGGCTTCTGGTGGGCCGAGTTGACCCACCCCTACTGGGCCTTCGCCGAGGCCGGTTACCAGGTGGAGATCCGGAGTCCGAACGGAGGCGCACTTCAGGCCGACGGCTACTCGGACCCGGAAGACGCCAGCGGCTACTCCGCGCACGACATCCTCTCCCTCGGCTTCAAGAAGTCCCCGACTCACGCGGCGCTGCTGGCCGACACCGCGTCCATCGCCGATGTGAACGTCGATGACTACGACGCCATCTTCGTGACCGGTGGGCAGTCGCCGATGGTCACCTTCCGCGGCCACGCGGCCATGCAGTCCCTGGTGGCGCGCTTCTACGAAGCGGGCAAGGTGACCGCGCTGGTCTGCCACGGGACGTGCCTGCTGCTCGAGACGCGCCTGTCGGACGGTCGTTTGCTGGTGAACGGCAAGACATGGACCGGGTTTGCCAACAGTGAAGAACAGTTCGCCGACAGCTTTGTTGGCCGCCGAATCCAGCCGTTCTGGATCGAGGAGGAAGCGCGGGCCATCCCCGAGACGAATTTCGTGGTGGACCAGCGCTTCCGTGACTTTGCCGTGCGCGACGGACGCCTCATCACCGGCCAGCAGCAGTTTTCGGGCGCGGCCGCCGCGCGCCTGGTCATCGAGACGCTGGGGCGCTGACCATGCACGCCCTCCACTGGTTCGAGATTCCCGCACAAGACCTGACCCGCGCCTTCACCTTCTACCACTCGGTGCTGAACGGACGCGTTCGTATGGGCACGTTCGGCGGTCCGCCGCTCGTGCTTTTCGACGTGCCGTTTCAGGACGGTTCGGCGGTGGGGGGAAGTATCGTGCAGCGTGAAGGAATGGTCCCGTCGACAAACGGCGCCCTGATCTATCTCAACATTCACGGTGCCCTCGACGCCGCGCTGGCTCGTGTCGATGGCGCCGGCGGCGCGGTGATCGTGCCGCACATCGCCCTTGGCAGCTTCGGCACGGCAGCCCTCATTCGTGACTCCGAAGGCAACCACGTCGGCCTGCTGGAACCGCCGCCGCGATGAGTGAGGCGAACGAACCTGCTACCGTGGTCGTCACGCGGCGCGTCAAACCGGGACGCGAGGCGGACTACGAGGCGTGGCTGACGCAGCTGCTGCGCGATGTGGCCGCACTGCCCGGATACCTCGGCACCACCGTCCATCGGCCACCACCCGGCGGACCGCGGAACTACACGAGTGTCTTCCGCTTTGACTCGGTGGAACACTTGCGCGCGTTCGAGGACAGCGAGGTGCGACGCCGGGCGCTGGCTTCGGTCGGTGCGCTGGTCGAGGAAGACGCCGCGTGGCAGCAGCTGACCGGTCTCGAGTTCTGGTTCTCGGCGCCGGCCGGCACGCTGGTGCCGCAACCCTCGCGCCCGCGAATGGCGCTGCTGATGATTGTGGTCGTGTATGGGCTGGTCCTGTCGATCGGCCAACTGGTGGCACTGGTGCTTGGCCACGCACCGGCGCCGATGCGTCTGCTGGTGACCATCATCATCGAAGTGGCGCTCATGACGTGGGTCATCATGCCGCGCCTCACCCGCTTGTTGTCTCGGTGGATCTATCCGTCAGTACGCGCCACCTGATCGCGCACGCACTTTCACGCTCACACTTCATCAGTTCGCCATGCACATTGCCATCATCGGGGCCGGAAACGTCGGCACCACATTGGGCCGTCGGTTCATCGAGGCTGGACATGAGGTTGTGTACGGGGTGCGCACGCCGGGCGATCCCAAGCACGCATCGCTGCCGGTGCAGACCATTCCACACGCGGCCGCTGCAGCCGACGTCGTGATCCTCACTACGTCGTGGGCCGGAGCGCAGGATGCACTCGCGGCAGCAGGCGACCTGACCGGCAAGGTATTGATCGACGCCACGAACCCGATCGGTCCGGGCATGGTGCTCACGCATGGCACCACCGACTCCGGTGCCGAGCAAGTCGCGCGTTGGGCGCCAGGGGCTCGCGTCGTGAAGGCGTTCAACAGCATCGGTCGCGAGGTGATGGCCAATCCGCGCTTCGGCGACTCGCGGGCGCTGCTCGTATTGTGCGGTGATGATGCCGGCGCCTGCGACACCGTCGCGCGTCTTGCCACCGACATCGGCTTCGATCCGTTGCGCATCGGACCACTCACTCGCGCCCGCTTCATCGAGCCAGCGGCACTGGTGTGGATCACCGCTGCGCCCGTGCTCGGCACCCGTGAGTTCGCATGGGGACTGCTGCGCCGGTCGTGATGGCGTACCATCTCATCGCGGCGCATGTCAAGCCGTGGCGACCAGCACGGTCGTCGCATACGTTGCGCCCCTATGACCGAACCGCTTGCTCCCGCTCTTGTCGCGCGCGTCGCGACTGAACTGTCGCTCAATCCCGCGCAAGTTCGCAGCACCCTCGACCTGTTCGCCGAAGGCGCGACGCTCCCCTTCATCGCCCGGTATCGGAAAGAAGCCACCGGCGGATTGGACGAAGTCCAGCTGCGAGACGTTCGCGAGCGCAGCGAGTACTTGCATGAGATGGAAGAGCGGCGTGCGGCGATCCTCAAGAGCATCGATGAGCAGGGCAAGCTGGATGATGTGCTCAAGGCATCGATCCTGAAGGCCGACACCAAGCAGGCGCTGGAAGACCTCTACCTCCCGTACAAGCCCAAGCGTCGCACGCGGGCCATGATTGCGCGTGAGCGCGGTTTGGGGCCGTTGGCCGAGCTGTTGTGGTCGGGTGATGTCGACGACGCGGCGGCGATGGCGAAGGCCGGCGAGTTCGCGTTGTCCGAGGTAGACGGCAAGCCGTCCGAAGTACCGACGGCCGACGCGGCGCTGCAGGGCGCGCGGGACATCCTCTCCGAGCAGGTGGCCGAAGACGCGCTGGTGCGTGGCTGGGTGCGCGAAGTCACACGCGCCAAGGGTGTCGTGAAGAGCAGCGTCATCGCCGAAAAGAAGAGCGACGATTCCAAGTTCAAGGATTACTTCGATTTCGCCGAACCGCTGGGCACAATTCCCAGTCATCGCATGCTGGCCATTCGTCGTGGTGAAACCGAAGGCGAGTTGTTGTGGCGTGTCGAGGCACCGGTCGAGGAGATCAATGCTCGCTTGGCTCGCGAAGTGACGGGCGCGCGACGTGCAACCGCGCAACTCGCGTTGGTGGCGAGCGATGCCTACAAGCGACTTCTGGCGCCGGCCATCGAGGTGGAGTTGCGGGTGGAGCTCAAGACACGCGCCGACGACGAAGCCATCACGATCTTCGGTCGCAACCTCGAACAGTTGCTGTTGTCGTCGCCGGCGGGTGAGAAGAAGGTGATCGGGCTGGACCCGGGCTTCCGCACGGGTGTGAAGGTGGCGGTGGTGAGTGCAACGGGTGCGCTGGTGCACACCGACACGTTGTATCTGCACCAGGAAGACCGGTTTGCCGGTGCCATTCGATTGCTGGTGACACGCTTCACGCCCGAGCTCATTGCCATCGGCAACGGGACCGCGAGTCGGGAAACGGAAACACTGACCAAGGCCGCGCTGCGTGAGATGGACGTGCCCACGTCGGGCGAACGTCCGCAGGTGGTGGTGGTGAATGAGGCGGGTGCGTCGGTCTATTCGGCGTCCGACCTGGCGCGTAGTGAATTCCCCGAGCTCGACGTGTCGTTGCGTGGTGCCGTATCGATCGCCCGTCGTCTGCAGGATCCGCTGGCCGAGCTGGTGAAGATCGATCCCAAGTCGATCGGCGTGGGGCAGTATCAGCATGACGTGAATCAGTCGCGTCTCAAGCAGCGTCTCGACGATATCGTGGAAAGCTGCGTGAACCGTGTGGGTGTCGAAGTGAACACCGCCTCGGCGGCACTGCTGGCGTACGTGGCCGGCATCGGTCCGGGTCTTGCGCAGAGCATCGTCACGTTGCGCGACAGCAAGGGTGGCATTGCGTCGCGCGCCGATCTCAAGGCCGTTCCGCGACTCGGTGCGAAGGCGTTCGAGCAGGCAGCGGGATTTCTGCGCGTGCGTGGCGGGTCACATCCGCTGGACGCGAGTGCGGTGCACCCCGAGCGTTATGCGTTGGTTGAGCGCATGGCAAAGGACATCGGCGCCGACGTGCGCGCGCTGATTGGCAACGATGCCCTCGTCGACTCGATCGAACTGACGAAGTATGTGAGCACCGATGTCGGCATGCCGACGTTGCGTGACATCGTGGCCGAGCTCAAGAAGCCGGGTCGTGATCCGCGTGCGGCGTTTGAGCCGCCCGCATTCCGCGACGATCTCACCAAGCCCGCCGACTTGTTGCCGGGTATGGTGCTGGAGGGTGTCGTCACCAACATCGTGGCGTTCGGCTGTTTCGTGGACATCGGCGTACACCAGGATGGCTTGGTGCACGTGAGCCAGCTGGCCGATCGCTATGTGAAGGACCCGAACGACGTCGTGAAGGTGGGACAGAAGGTAAAGGTTACCGTGCAGAGCACGGACCTGGCGCGAGGTCGCATTGCGCTCAGCATGCGGAGCGATGGGGGAGCGCCGGGCGCGCCGAAGGCTGCGGGCGGCGACAACTCCGGCACGCGGGGCGATGTGCGGTCGCACGAGCGGACACATGAGCGGGGTCAGGGACGGGGTCCGTCGTCGGGGCAGGGTGGTGCCGGGCGCGGCGGAGCGCAGGGCGGCCAGCCCGCGCCCAAGGCTCCGGGCAAGCCGGCCTTTGTACCGACCAAGGGGTCGGTGGCGCCAAACGGGATGCGATTCAAGTAATCTTCCGTAGCAAGCTCACGGAGGCGGGGCATGACTCGCTTGGGCACCTCCAACCGTTTCCCGTTCATGACAATGCGAAGACTGCAAAGCGTTATTGGCCATTCGGTTGGCGTTCTGTTGGCCTTCAGTGGAGTACCGCTGTTGGCGCAGGACGCCGCTGCGGCCGCGAAGGCGTGTGAGGCCATTCAGGTTCCCGATGAGCGCGTGGCGGTCGCGCAGTTCCTTACGCTCTCGCTGCGCGACCGTGATGGCTCACTCCGCGAATCACTGTCCGGATCTGACCGCCGCACGGCAGAAACGCTGCTCGCACATCTCCGGCCCAAGCTCACGATCGAGCCGCCGTCGGCATTTCAATCGACGCCGCTCCCGATCTCGTCACCATTCGTGATACCACGAAAGGGCAGTGCGGTCTCCGTACCGAACATCGCGACGGAGTTGGACGCCTGGCTGCATCGCGATGGGCGCGTGACCGCGGCAACACTCACACGCGCGTCGGCGCTGCCGCGGGCTGACACGGTGCTGCTGCGATCCGTTCAGTCGCTCGTGAAAGACGATACGCTGGCCACATTCGCCGCTCGGCTCAGCAAAGATTCCATCGGGATCCAACTCGCGACCTCGCTGGTTTTCGACGCCGATCGGCAATCCGTGCGACTGCCGCTGCACACGCAACAGCTTCCGCCATTTGAAGAGAGCCCTGTCACGGTCGTTCCCGGCACGGCGGGACCCGAGTACCCGGAGGAGCTGCGACGCAACCGGGTGACCGGAAGGGTGCTGTTCGCGTTCTGGGTGGATTCGCGAGGGCGCCCGGAGGTGTCAACCTTTCGCGTGATCCGCTCGTCGCACCGCAAATTCAGTGAGGCCGTGGTCCGCGCGGTGCAGACGATGCGCTTCAACCCGGCGACGATTGGCGGATGCCGCGTGCGACAGTTGGTGGAGCAGCCATTCGATTTCCATCTGCGATAGGGAACGCGTGCGCTCGGGTCCTGAAGTCACCGTCTCCGCCACGAAGACGGGCCCCGGCCCGTTGATCTACCACGTGCGCGATGAGGAGCATCGGATCAACGCGCTCGCACGGTACACGCCCATTGAGGTGCCGACGCACGTCCCGCGCCGACACGCGCTGCGTGGCTTCGTCGTGGACATCTCGCTACCACCTACGGCGACATCACAGTCAGTGCCCGATGATACCTGCGCCGAATGGACGTGTCCTGACGATGGCTCGCTGTTGGTGATGATCGGGGCGTTGCCAAACAGTGGGCTTCCCGCTCTCGATTCCCTTCGCCAGCTGCCGGCGGACACGCGCTGTCTGCACGTCAATCACCGCCCCATGGCGCTCACGCTGTTGGCCGCGGATTCGGAGGGTATGTGGCAGGGGACGGTTGACGGATATCTCGACGACACCTGTCCCTTCTATGCTACCGTGCGCGCAGCCTATCCCGCGGGGCGCGACATGTTGCTCGCAGCGGTAGCGTCGTTCTCGGCACAGCGCGCCGAATCGCCGATGTATACGCTGTGGCAGCATGGTCGCACGATTGGATACACCGTGGGGCCGGTCAACGTCGACAAGCCGTTTCAGCTGTTCGCAGAGCTGGCACTGGTCGAGCCGTTCGAGGTTAAGGGCGGTCTGACGCAGTGGGTACTGCCGGAGTCCTATGGTGGCGGGGTGGAGCATCATTACAGCCAACGCGGTGACCAGCGCGCACCCCACCTTGCATCGGGGAACCGTCCCCTTGAGTCAGACACGGGTGACGTCTGCCGTCCGGCACGGGAGGTTGAATACGTCGACGAGCGCGTGGATCCGTCGGAGCAGGTGACGATTCGCGATCCGGGCGGCCTCGTGATTGACGCCGGCGCCATCACGATCAGTGATCGCTCATCGCTGCTCGCACTGTTTCGGGAAAAACTGGGGTACGAGGGAGCAATGCCGCCGTTGCCGCTGCGGTTGTCCGCCTACTTCGGCGAGATGTAGAACGCAGAAGCGGGCGACTATTTGTACCGAGGCTTCCTCTCCCTTGAAAGCCGGAGAATGCTCTTGCCAGACAGCGGACCGTAGTGAAAGGGCTGCAGTTCGGTGAATTCGCGCCCGATGCAGCGGAAGTAGGGTGCGTCGTACGCGAGAATGAGGTCTCGAAGCTGGTAGCGAACGTAATCCGGCGTTGAGACAATCAGGCTCCCGATCTCGCCTGGTGACATCTCATACATCGGCTTTATCCCGCGAATCGTCTGTACTTCGAAGAACAGGTGGTCGTACATGGGTGACCACGCCTTTTTCGTGTCAAGCTGTGCACCGTAACAGGCTTCGGTTCCGACATACCCTTCGCGAATATCCGTCTGGCGGCCGTACAACTCGCGAATCTGAGAGGCGTACCGCGTGTATGTGCCAGGAAACCCCGTCGACATGAAGAACTGAATAGGCCATACGTCCTTCGGGGCAATGCCATGTGCACGAACCAGATAGCGTCCAAACCCCACGGCAATGTTCGGGGTGGTCACCACATACGTCACGTTTTCATGGCGCGCGCGCTGGTAGGACGTCTCGAAACGTCGCTCCCAGTTCTCTTTCGACGGTTCCTTCGGTAGCGCGTCCATTTCCGCACGCGAGGGAATCAGCCGTTCCACCGTTCCGCCGCTCGTTTCCATGAGTCGCATACCCACGGCCATCGAGAATCCATACTCGAGGTCCCGTGTGCCGACGCGCATCGTGCCCAGGATGGAGCTGGGAACGAGATTCAGGCGGTAGCCGCTCAACCAGTTATCGGTCCCGGCATCGCGGATCTGTCCGTGAACGATTCGTGCATACCACTGCGCAGTCAGACGGGCGTGTGACGGCGTCCAGGGGAACAGCTTGGACTTCCCCGTCGTCCCCTTGGTAAGGGCAAACGCGAGTGGCTCTTCGGACAGCATGGCTGCCGTATCACCAGCCAGGACCCGATCGATCTGCTGCTTCAGCGCTGCGTAGTCTTGAACGGGAAATGCCCGGACGAAGTCGGCGTAGGAGCCGACCCCGTCCGCTCCCATGGCGCGCCCGTACTCTGTCTCCCCATAGGTGCGAACAAGACCCTGAAGGACTTGCTCCTGCGCCGACGCGGGATTCGACAGCGCGTGGTGCCAATCGCGCATCGCGGGGTCCGGCTTTCCCGGCTTTGCTGTCGTTTGGGAGCTGTGCATGACAAGTCAACCTGTCGGGAGGTGATAGGATTCGAACGGCTCTCGCACCAGCACCGTACCGCCAGCGCGGACACCTGCCGCGAGCGCCGACACACCACCATATGGCGAGCCCATTCCGCGGCCGGTAGTTTAACGATGTGACGAGCAATCTTAGCCAGCAGTCTTGGGTCGTGGCAATCAAGCACTCAAGGCAACGGCGCCCACGCCTGATGGACTGGTGGGAGGGTGTCGGCCGTACGCAACAGGTGGTGTGTGTGTCCGTCTCGACCGAAACCGTCCGGTGACTGTCCCGTCACTGGCGATCTTGGGAGCGCCGCCGCGGTTCGTTGAGGCTCGGCACGTTGGGTCCCCCAACATTGGTGATGCGGCGGAATTTCAGCGCGTAACGTCGGACATTTTGCAGCGGCGCTGGCTCACCAACAACGGACAGGTCGTCGAGGAGCTGGAGCACCGACTAGCCACCCTGCTGGGCGTTCGGCACTGCGCACTCTGCTGCAACGGTACGCAAGCGCTTGAAATTCTACTCCGCGCCCTCTCGCTTGCCGGCGAAGTCATCGTGCCTTCTTTCACCTTTGTCGCGACGGTGCATGCGTTGCGCTGGATGGGCCTGACACCCGTTTTCTGTGATGTCGACCCCGACACACACTCCCTGGACCCGCAATGCGTGGAGGCGCTCATCACCGGGTCCACGAGCGCGATACTGGGGGTGCACGTCTGGGGGGAGCCATGCGCGATTGAGGAGCTGTCGGGCATCGCTGCGCGCCACGGGCTCGCCCTTCTCTTCGACGCTGCCCACGCCTTTGCCAATACGCATCAGGGGACGTACATCGGCAACTTCGGCACCGCCGAGGTTCTGAGTTTTCACGCCACCAAAGTCTTCAATACGATTGAGGGCGGAGCGGTGGCTACGAACGATGATGACCTCGCCGATCGCATTCGGGCCATGCGGAACTTCGGTTTTGCCGGAGAGGATCGCGTGACCATGCTCGGCACAAACGGCAAGCTGCATGAGATCTCGGCGGCCATGGGCTTGACCAATCTGTCGAATCTGCAGACGTTCATCGATCACAACCGCGCGAACCATCTGATCTATCGGACGCGTCTGGATGACCTTCCGGGCGTACGCGTGCGTGTCCCTGATCCGCGAGAGGCCCGCAACCACCACTACGTCGTGATGGAGATCGACGAAGTGGAGGCGGGCATCAGTCGTGATCGCGTCATAGAAGTGTTGCGAGCAGAAAACGTCCTCGCACGACGGTACTTCTGGCCAGGGTGTCATCGGGCCGAGCCGTATCGATCGGATCCGCGGTACGCCGAACTTCGCCTCCCCGCTACTGAGCATATCGCATCACGTGTGGTCGCGCTGCCCACCGGAACAGCGACGTCGACGGCCGATGCGGCGCAGATCGCCGAGGTCATTCGCCTGGCCGTGGAACATGCACCGCACGTTCGCTGATCGGCGCGTCGTTCGTTCGGGACGACGCACGGACCTCCGATGATGATGACGACCGAAGAGAGTGATCGACGTGCGCGCGCACACCGCAGCGGCTGGCGCGATGACTGACGTGCCCAAGGTCAGCGTGTGCATGCTGGCCTACAATCATGAGGCTTTCATTGCGGATGCCATCGAGAGCGTATTGAGTCAGGAGGCGCCGTTCCTCATCGAATTGGTCATTGGTGAGGATTGCTCAACGGATGCGACGCGAGACATCATCGTCGGCTACCACCGTCGATTCCCGGGTCGAATTCGACTGGTGCTGCAGGAGCGGCGCGTGGGCCCCCGAGAGAACGGATTCGACACGGTTCACGCCTGCCGGGGGCAGTACCTCGCTTTCCTCGAGGGGGATGACTACTGGGTCGACCCGTTCAAGCTCCGGGATCAGGTTGCACTGCTGGACGCGAATCCCGACGCGTTCCTGTGCGGCGCCCGAGCGCGTCTCTGGCGATTCGGTGACACAACACCGTCCGATGTGATGCCGGGAGATCCGAGCGAGACGCTGGCGACCTATGGTGCGCGCGAGCTCTTCGAATCGCGCTGGTGGTTCCGGACCTGCACGAAGGTCTTCCGCCGTGACACCATGTGGAGCATGCCCAAGCGCTTCGGCGGCGACTGGCTGGCCACCATGTGGGCGATCGCTCGCACCAACTTCGGGAAGGTCTGCTTCCTCGATCGCGTGGTCGGCGTGTATCGCGAGCATGCAGGTGGCATCTGGACATCGATGCCTCCACACGGCCGGCTGGGCAAGGATATTCGTGCGCTTTTCGACCTGATTCCGCTATATCGCGGAGCAGATCGTGAGCAGTTGCAGGCGCTGATGCTGGAACACTGCGAGACCCTCGTGCGGTCGCCCGACGCCCCGTCGGCGGAGAGGCGGCTGTGTGCCGCGCTGACCGTCCGGCGCAGCCCGCTGACTCGCCAATCGTGGCGATGCCTGCTCGCGAGTCTGCGGCTGTGACGACGCCGCCGGCCCGCAATGTGCCCGGCCCCGGTCAGTTCAGGGAATAGCTGGCAAGATGCTCCTCGATCTCCGCGGCACTGTTGAACATCAACACGTCGAGGATCGAGAGACCAGCGACAAAGGGGAGCCCCAGTTGACGGTAGGGGCGCGGTAGCGGGTCCACGAATCGCAACTGGAGCGCACGGCCCTCGAACGTCGATCGTTCGTATAGCCCGCGTCCTCCCGCACCGTTCACGTAGCAGGTGGCACGCTCTTTGGCGCAAATGTCCATGATGCGCTGCACGCCCTTCAGGTGCCCGTTGTTGTAGACGGCGGCGGAAGCGACGAAGCGGTCGGGAATGCCCAGCTGCTCTCCGACCAGCCTCAGTCCGTTCAGCAGCCACGGGGCCAACCGGCGCTCGCCGTGTTGAAAAACGCGATCGACGAGGTCCATCGTGGATTCAAAGTGCGGGGCCCGTCGATAACTGTGGTGCAGCGTGCTGAAAAACCGTCGTTGCCAGCGTTCGTCGTCAGCGCGTTCGAGTTCGCGGATCTCGCGATTCTGGCTGGCCTGATACAGGGGCAGCGTGAAGCGAAGCGGTCCATGCTGGCCCAAGATGCGGTTCCGATTGATCCATCCTCGGGAGATGTATTGCACGTCATCCAGCACCACGAACCGATCGACGGCATGCACCAACTGGAAGTAGGGGAGATGCGGGAACAGATACGGCTGCATGACCGCAACGTTCATGGGCTCTGACTGGTGAGGAGCGACGGCAAACCGCGGTAGCGATCGGGGAGCGAGCAGCCACCAAACGATCACTGAGGCGAAAGAGACATCGCGAACATCTTCAGCACAACACGCCCGTCCGACGTCTCGTCGACCTGGCACAACACACCCGGAGACGCGAATCCTATCACATCACCGCCGAGTGTCCGCGATGCCAAGAGTGCGCCGGATGCGCCGTCGAAGACCTCGATGACACTTTCGAGATACTGACTCACGTCATGACGCGAGGGCATCGAGGCAATCGAGATCGGTCCGGTCGTTCGCGGTCGTGTGGTATCGGCTTTCCAGTTCGGATGGGCCCGATGTATCAGGACCCAGACGCGTCCGTCGGCATCCGTAGTCAGGTCGACGATGCGAGGGCGGGGACGCGACTCCCAGAAACGCCCGGTCGTTGTCAGTCCCGGGGGAAACCACTCGACGTCGCGCACGATTCGCTTCGCCACCGAGCCATCCCTTGCGACGAGACGCACCTCGTACGCGTTGCCCGCGGCGTGCCAAATGTGCGACGTGCCGACGGCAAAGACTGGCCCCATCATTGCTTCGGATTCCGACGGTGGCCGCTCACTGCCGAATCGGGCCGTCTCCTCGCCGCCCCAACCGGTGAGGATCGGCGGCACCGTGCGCAGCGCTACGGTGGGTTGACCCCATACGAATGGGTAAGACAGGACGCCGAACGCAGTAACCCGCCCGGATATCGGGCTCGCCGAGCGCACCGTTCGCACATACGCCACGTTCGGCGGGGGCGTGTAGGCGTGGAGTGCGAAGGGCTCGATGATCCAGACCGTGTCTCCCGGCCCGAATCCGGCGCCAACGACACCGCTCAATTCACCCGGGCCCTTGCCGGACCGCGCGACGCTGCGAATGAACCGACCCTGTGCGTCGAAGATCCCAACGCCGCCGCTGGGAGGCTGTAGCAGCTGTGCGGCCACGTAGCCGGTGCTCGATATCGCCGGCGACTGCGCCTGCAGGTCGATGCTGTCGACCGCGGCGTCCAGCACCACGAGCGGCTGGAGTTGAATCGCCACCCTGGCGCCGTCGCTGTCGCCACAAGCCAGGACCAACAGGGCCGCGCTCAGCCGTAGGGCTCTCACCGCTCTCCCCGAACGAAGTCAAAGCAAGCATCCCGTCAGTCGGCAATATGGCATGTCCCGTCCCACCCCAGCGCCGTCCGTCACCACCACCTTTCGAAACGCGCCGCGTACCGGCAGCGTACAATGCTGCACCGCCAGACTGCTGGCAAATCCTGCCTCGTCCCGCCTTCCCGCGGAGCCCATGACCACCCGCCGAGATTTCATGAAGCAGGGAGGTGTCGCCTTCGGCGCCTCGCTGCTCGCCGGGAGTGCACTCGCCGGCATTCCCCGCCTGCTGTCCGCCGCGCCGGCGCCGACCTCCCACGCGCTGGACGCGTTCTACGACCGCGCCGACGCCAAGGAGTTCATGGCTGCCGCGCTCAACGCCGCCAAGGCCGCGGGCGCGACCTACGCCGACGTCCGCTGCAGCCGCCAGCGCCAGAACTTCGTCTTCACCCGCGAACAACAGATCCAGCAGGTGGTCGACACCGACACCATCGGCATCGGTGTGCGCGCGCTGGTCGACGGCACCTGGGGCTTCGCGGCAACCCGCATTCTCACCAACGACGGCGCCGCTGCTGCGGCCCGTGAGGCCGTCGCCATCGCGAAGGCGTCACGCGTCGCCCGCGACCGGCCCATCGAATGGCTGCACTCACCCGTCGTGAAAGACGGCGTCTGGAAGAGTGCCTTCACCAAAGACCCGTTCGACATCTCCATCGAAGAGAAGGCTGACCTGCTGATCCGCACCAATGCAGCCGCCATGAAAACCAAGGGCGTGCAGTTCGTGTTCAGCGGATTCTTCTTCGTGAAAGACGAACGTCAGTACGCCAATACCGACGGCTCGAGCTTCACCCAAGATGTCGTCCGCTCCTGGCCCACGCTGCAGATCACCGCGGTCTCGGCCGACCGCACGGATTTTCAGAATCGCAGCAACGTGGTCGCCCCGATGGCCCGCGGCTGGGAATACATCCTGAGCAGTGACCTCGTGGGTAATGCCCCCAAGTGGGGTGAAGACGCGGTCGCCAAACTCACCGCGAAGCCGGTGGAAGTGGGCCGCTACGACCTCGTGCTCGACCCGGCGAATCTCTGGCTCACGATTCACGAAAGTATCGGCCATCCCACCGAGCTGGATCGTGCGATGGGCTTCGAAGCCAACTACGCCGGCACCAGCTTCATCGCACCGCCGGAAAAACAACTCGGTCAGCTGAAGTACGGTCCGTCGATCATGAATGTGCAGGGTGATCGCAGTCAGGTGGGCGGACTGTCCACCATCGGCTGGGATGACGACGGCGTAAAGCCCGACGAATTCCTCATCGTCAAGAACGGCATGTTCAACGACTATCAGACCACACGCGAACAGGCGCCGTGGCTACGCTGGTGGTACGACAAGAACGGCACGCCCGTACGTTCACATGGCTGCTCGTATGCACAAGGATGGGACAACGTGCAGTTCCAGCGTATGCCGAACGTCTCACTGCTGCCCGGCGAACGCGACCTGTCGATGAACGACCTCGTCAGCGCCACCGATCGCGGTATTCTCATTTCCGGCGACGGCAGCTTCTCCATCGATCAGCAACGCTACAACGCACAATTCGGTGGACAGACGTTCCACGAGATCAAGGGCGGCAAGATCGTCGGCACGCTGAAGGACGTGGCCTATCAGATCCGCACGCCCGACTTCTGGAACTCCCTCGACATGATCGGCGGCAAGTCCAGCTACACACTTGGCGGCAGCTTCTTCGACGGCAAAGGACAACCCCCACAAGTGAACGCGGTCAGTCACGGGTCGCCTCCGGCGCGCTTCAAAAACGTCAACGTCATCAACACCGGGAGGAAGGCCTGATGTCACGCATAGCGCCCAGCGCCATCCTCACGCGCGAAGAAGCGCAGGCCATCGTCGAGAAGGCGGTCAAGTGGTCCAAGGCCGACGCCGTCGATGTGCAGATCAACACGTACACGCAGGGCAACATCCGGTTTGCCGACAATCAGGTCTCGACGGCCGGCTCAACCACCGATGCCCAACTCGGCATCCAGAGTGCGTTCGGCCCGAAACACGCCGTCGTCACCACCAACGATCTCTCCGACGAGGCCATCAAGCGTGCCGTCGAGCAGAGTGAGCGCATGGCCCGCCTGGCGCCGGACGATCCGGAGGTCATGCCGCAGCTGGGCGCGCAGCAGTACACGGCGGTCAATGCCTGGTTCGACAGCACCGCCAACATGTCGGCCGACGATCGTGCCAAGGCCGCACTCATCGCGCTCGACATGGCGCGGAAATCGGGCAACGTGAAAGCCGCCGGCTATCTGGTCACCGGCGCTGGCGCCTTTGCCATCGGCAACAGCACCGGCATGTTCGCCTATCGCCGCAACACGAGTGCGAACTACACGCTTACTGCGCGCACGACAGACGGTACCGGCTCCGGCTGGGCCGCTGCCGATCATCCCGATTGGTCACAACTCGACGCGCGTCGCGTTGCCGAACGCGCCGTGCAGAAAGCGGTGGCATCACGCAATCCGGTCGCCCTCGAGCCGGGTCGGTATACGGTGATCCTCGAACCGCAGGCCGTCGGTGACCTGGTGCAACTCATCGCCAACTACGCCGACGCGCGCAGCGCCGACGAAGGACGCAGCCCGTTCGTGAAAGCCGGCGGTGGCGGTGGCAACAAGGTGGGTGAGAAAATCGTCGACGAACGAGTCACGCTGTACTCCGACCCGGCCGATCCGCAGTTGCTGGGCCGTCCGTGGGACTTTGAAGGCATGCCCATCGGTCGACAGGTCTGGATCGACAAGGGCAAACTCAACCAGCTCATCTACTCGCGCTTCTGGGCGAAAAAGCAGGGCAAGGTCGCGACGGGCGGGCCGTCGACCCTCAAGATGGAAGGTGGCACACAAACCATCGACGAACTCATCGCCGGCACCACGCGTGGCATTCTCGTCACGCGGCTCTGGTATCTGCGCGAAGTGGATCCGCGCACGATTCTCTACACGGGCCTCACGCGCGACGGCACGTTCCTCGTCGAGAACGGCAAGATCACCAAGTCACTGCGCAACTTCCGCTTCAACGAGTCGCCGCTGTTCATCCTCAACAACCTCGAGGCGATCGGTCGGGCCGAGCGGCTGGCGGGCACTGAACAGGGGGGTGACGTGGTGATGCCCTCACTGCGCGTGCGTGACTTCAACTTCACGAGTTTGTCCGAGGCCGTGTAACTGCGGGTTCGTGCGTGGGTGGGGTGCGAGGCGGGACCCGTTTGCCTGCCGTCACTGCTCCTCAACGGACATCCTCGGCGATCCTGCCGGTTGGTGGCCCGTGAGATCGCAGAAACGGCCTGCAGACGGGTCCCGCCCCGCACTCGGCCGGGACTCGCGGGGGCAATCTCGCCGCGGGCCGGTTGATGGCGTGCTGCCCCCACGCGCAGCGAGTCTCACCGACGTTTGAGGTCTTGAGTAGGCCGACGGCGCGACGGCTAGCCGCCTGATCTCCCCACGCCGCCCGACACGGCGGCCGCTGAGGCAGCGCGCCGAACAAAGCTCATAGCCGCGGCGCTCGCGGGATCATGTCCAGCGGCGCCTACCGTGCTCGAGCCGAGGCGCGCCTGTCAAGCCAGTACAATGTCTCCGGCGCCAGCTCATCGTCGCTGTCCATTTTCGCGAGAAGCAGGTAGTCATTTGAGATCGCGAGGATGCGAAAGTCTCTCGGGAGTTTCAGTCTCGCAGTCGCCCGAAACTCGTTGTCAAGCAGCAACCAGTTGGGGTTGGCGTCTCCATCGAAGGCAGCTTGGCGAAGCGCGATCTCGTCGGCTCCTCGGTTAACGACAACACGAGTGAACGAGGGAAAAGTATCGCTGAGTGGCGCCGACTTGATCACTCGGAGAGTGGCTCTCACCGAAGGAAGAAACCGAGGGGCGGTTTCAGCCGAGTCCCCGGCCACCGACCTCAGTCGCGCTTCGCGAGCACCGAGTCGCGGCCTACAGGGCACTTGCGCGGCAGCGCTACGAACAGGAAACACTGACGACACTCTACATCCAACGGCGTCCACGATCACGAGATCATGAGAGCGAACAGCCGAGAGGTTACGCCCGGAGAACGGTACACTTCGGAAGGCATTGCCTGTGGGAAGCTGTGCGGAGGCGTACCAACCCGAAGCTGCGAGCGTGATTCTCCGTGGGGTCGAGCGGTCCGGCGGCCAGATTTCCAATGTCTCGAGATATGGGTGCACCCCCTCGACAGCCTTTAATGACTCAGTGCGAACAACTACGGCGGATCCTTCAGCAAGGCCGCCGAGAAATTGACCAGATGTCTGGTCGTTGGGTTGCGACATTCTCTGCGTGCCATTCAGTGCGGAGTCCCATGTGACGAGGGATCGTGATGACACGTCCCACGCTCCGATTCTGTCGTTGAAGGCGTGAAAGCCGTCCGTGGAGGTTACCTCGCCAGGCCCCTGTCCTCTAGCAGATCGGCATTTTGTGCTTTTTTCTCGAAGCCGAACGAGACACAACTGCTCGCCATTGCCCCACATTACGGCGAAGGTTCCCGACGATACCGAGGTCGCGTCGGCAGAAGCTGATTCGAAGCCGGGCAGTTGCAGCGAGTCCAATGATTGAGTCACTACTACGACTTCCTGAACTTGGCTCGTCGCAGGTTGATCCACGGCCCTGCTAAAGCACGATGCTGTCGGCGCCATCGGAAGCAAAGACACCCCGACGGCCCGCCAGTCGAGGCGGGCTCGGGAGCTATGCCGGTCTCTGCTCCGCACTCGCATTTAGTGCCCTCAACCAGAAGAGTACGCCGCGGTCGCCAAATGACCGGTGGGGGCGGGAGCTGTCTGCAGGCCGTTTCTGCTCCTCACGGGCACCAATCGGCGGGATCGCCGAGTCGTGTGTGAGGAGCAGTGACGGCAGGCAGACGGCTCCCCCCCCCACCCCCCCGAAATCCAAGGACCAAAAGGCTACTTGCCACCCGCCATATATAATTAGGCCATCACGCGCAGCAGGTTCCCACCCCAGATCTTGGCGATCTGCTGCTCGGTGTAGCCGCGCCGCACCAGCTCGACCGTCACGTTCATCGACTCGCTCGCATTGCGCCAGCCGTCCACGCCGCCACCGCCGTCGAAGTCACTGCTGATGCCGACGTGATCGATGCCGATGCGCTTGACTACGTAGTCGATGTGATCCACGAAATCCTTCACGGTCGCCGGCGGATCACTCGGATAACGACGCGCCGTGATGTCTTCCTGCTTGGCGAGGTACTCGTTGCGCTTCGCTTCGGGCAACGCCTGAATGGCCGCCTGCAGCGCACCGCGGCCACCGCCGGCACCACCGCGGCCACCTCCTCCGCCGCCGCCACCTGCACCACCCGCCGGCACCACGATGCCGTATTCCTTGCGCAGCTCCTCAAGCGCCGCCGCGCGCGCCTGCTCACGCGGAATGTCGCGCACCGGATCACACTTCACGTAGGCGTTGAACGCGACCAGTTGAATCACGCCACCGTTCTTCTTGAGCGCGTCCAGCTGCTCGTCGTCCATGTTGCGGCTGTGATTGCAGATCGCGCGCACGCCCGAGTGCGAGCCGATGATCGGCGCCTTCGACATGGCAATCGTCTGGAGCATCGACGCCTTGGACGGGTGCGACACGTCGATCATCATGCCCAACCTGTTCATCTCGGCCACCACCTGCTTGCCCAGCGGGCTCAGGCCGTTGTGCAACCACACACCGTCACGTTCCCCCGTGTTGGAGTCGGACAGCTGACTATGTCCGTTGTGGGCCAGCGACATGTAGCGACCCCCGCGATCATAGAACTTCTTGACGTTCGTGATGTCGGCACCGATCGGAAACCCGTTCTCGACGCCGATGAAGATCACGCGCTTGCCACTCGCATGAATGCGACGCGCATCAGCCGCCGTCAGCGCGAGTTCCGCACGACCCGGCGCCAGTTCGGACGTGAGCCGATGAACGGCATCGAACTTCTCGAGGGCCGAGGCGTTGGCGCGCGCAAAAGCGGCCGCGTCCAGCTGCGGCGTCTGTCCCACGTACACGATGAGAAACGCCCCCACCAGTCCACCTTCTTCCATCTTCACCAGGTCGACTTGCGTGCCCGGCAACTTCTGGGTGTAGTTCGGAGTAGTGGCGTTGAAGTTGTTGGGGCTGATGTCGACGTGGGTGTCGATCGACAGGACCTTGGCGTGGATCGCCTTGGCCTTGGCGACGGTGGCGGCGTCAGCCTGCTGTGCCCGCAAGGGCTCGGCAGCGACCGTGCCCAGGGCCAGCGCGACGGCGCCAGTCACGGACGGCAGGATTCGATGAGAGAAGCGTAGAGAGAAACGCATGGAAACCAGGAAGAAGGGGAATAGTTGCAGGTGACGATTTCGCGTAGGATTTCGCGTAGACAATGGCTCCGACTCTCGTCGGGCGCCACACTGGGTGCAGCTGCTGGCCTGCTGACCACCGGCTGCGGTGAGCAACTGCTGGCCCCGCTTGAGGATCCGGAAGAGGGACATCTGGTGTCCCGACCGGGACCACCGGTCTTTACCCCGCAGCTGGGCGCGAACGACCTGGGGCTTGGCTCGACGCGCGACGGCGTGCGCTATGTGCCCACTACGTATCGCGCGGGCGAAGCGCTGCCGCTGCTGGTGACGCTGCACGGTGCCGGCGGCAATGGCTACGGCGGGTTGCAGTCGTATCTCACGTTCGCCGAGTCGGCGCGTGTGGTGCTCGTATCACCGGACGCACGCAATGTGACGTGGGACCGTCGCTACGGCGGGTTCGGTGTCGACGCCAGCTTTCTCGACAATGCCTTGTCGGACACGTATCTGCGCTGTTCCATCGACATCCGTCGCATCGCCATTGCCGGGTTTTCCGACGGGGCGTCGTACGCGCTGTCGCTGGGTCGGACGAACGGTGATCTGTTCAGCCAGATCCTCGCCTTCTCACCTGGCTACATGGCGCCGAACGTCAGTCGTGGCCGCCCGGCGGTGTTTGTGGCACACGGCACCCGCGATCCGGTGCTCCCCGTTGGCGCCACCCGAGACACCTTCGTGCCGCGGTTGCAGCGGAACGGGTACGCCGTGACGTATCGGGAGTTCGACGGGACACACCAGGTCCCGGCCGCGGTAGCGGCGGAGGGGTTCAGCTGGCTGCGCGAGAAGTGGGGATTGTAGTTCCTCAGCGTCGACCCAGCGCCGCCGGCGCCGCGGCTCGTCCTCCGGCTCCCGCCAGCACCACCAGCGTCAGCACATACGGCACCGCCAGAAACAGCTGATACGGCACGTGCTCCCAGCCCATCGCCTGAAAGATCGTCTGCAGCGCATTCGCGCCACCAAACAGCAACGCGGCCGCGGCAACCCCCAGCGGGCGCCAACGCCCAAGCACCACGATGGCAATCGCAATAAATCCGCGGCCCGCGGACATGTTTTCGGCGAAGGTCCCGGCCTGTGCCAGCACCAGCGTCGCCCCGGCAATCCCCGCCATCCCGCCGGCGAACAGGACCGCACTCGCCTGCACCAATCGCGGCCGTACGCCGGCGGCAATCGCGGCTTCGGGGGATTCACCCATCGCCCGTGTGGCCAGCCCGCTGTGTGTCCGCGACATCCACCACGCAATGGCCGGTGCCAGCAGATACAGCACATAGGTCGCGACCGGCTGCGCAAACAAGGCGCGACCGATGAACGGAATCGACGACAGCCCCGGGATGGCGACGACACCAATCGTGGGCGTGGATAGCGCGACGCCACCTGCGCCATAGACCGTGCGGTAGAGGGTACCGGTCAGCCCTAGCGCGAGCAGCGTGATCGCCGTCCCGGTGATGATCTGATCGGCCCGCAGCCATACCGTGAACAGTGCAAAGAGACAGGCCACCAACACGCCCGCCGCGGCGCCGGCCGCAAATCCCAAGGCCGGGCCCGCGATGCCGGCGGCAATCGTGCCGCCCAATGCACCGGCGATGATCGCGCCCTCGAGTCCGATGTTGATCACCCCGGCGCGTTCACTCACACTTTCCCCGAGTGCGGCGAACGCCAGCGGCGTGGCGTACCGCACCGTGGCTTCGAGGAACTCAGTCACGACACCCGCGTCTGCTGCTGCGAGGGTCATGCGCTTGCCTCCGCCCGCGACACGCGACGCGCCTGCAGGCGATCGGCCGCCACCACCATGAGGATCAGCGCTGCCTCGACGACCGAGACCACGACGTTGGGTACTGCGGCATCACGCTGCATGGCACCGGCACCTGCTTCCAGCGCCCCGAACAACAACGCCGTTGCCAGCACGGCTAATGGATTGAGACGGGCCAGCAACGCCACCGCGATGGCCGTGTAGCCGTAGTTCGGCGAGAAGTTTTCGTACAACGCGTAGGTGACGCCGGTCAATTCCACACTGCCCGCCAATCCCGCCAGCGCTCCGCTCAGCAGGAACGCGGCGAGTGTGGTGCGTGACACCGAAATCCGGCCCGCACTGGCCGCCGCAAAGGGATTGAGTCCCACGGCCCGAAGACGGAATCCGCTTGCCGTTTCGCGCAGCCACCACCACAGACCAACGGCCAGCATCACCGCCAACAGCAAGCCGATGTGCACACGCGTGCCGGGGATCAGCACTGGCAGTTGCTGAGACACCGGCAGCGACGTGGACTGCGGATAGATGCGCGTCGGCTCCTGCAGCGGGCCGCGCACCAGCCAGCCGGTCAGGTGCATGGCCACGTAGTTCAGCATGATGGTGCTGATCACTTCGAGGACACCAAAGCGCTTGCGCAGTTCGGCCGCGATCCACGCCCAAGCCGCACCCGCCAACGCACCCGTTGCCAACATGATCGGCACGGCGATCAAGCCCGGTGTCGTCACCAGCAACGCACCAACCGCCGTGGCAACACACGCACCAATCAACAACTGCCCCTCGGCCCCGATGTTCAGCAGCCCGGCTCGGAATGCGACCGCGACCGCGAGTCCGGCCAGTGCCAGCGGAATTGCGCGGACGACCGTCGACGACAGCGCATAGCCTGACCCCACGGAGCCACGCACCAAGGCCGAGAGTGCAGGACCCGGCGCATGACCGGTTGCCACCAGCAGCGAAGCAAGCACGGACAGCGCAATCGCGCCGAAGAGCAGTGCCGCGAGCAATTGCCGCAGCAGGGCGTTGGTGTTCATGACGTCGCAATCACCCGATAATCGGTGCGGGAATCGCCCACCCCGCCCAGCATCGCCTTGCCGACGGCGTCGCGGTCGCGCGGCACCTCCGTCAATCGTCCGCCATACATGGCATACACGCGATCGGACAACAGCAACACTTCGTCAAGATCACTGGAGTAGAGCACGATCGCGGCACCCCCGACGCGTGCCTCGCGCAAAGCCGACTGCACCGCCTCGGTGGCTTGAAAGTCGAGGCCACGTGACGGATTCTCGACGACGAGGGCCTCCGGTGCGTCCGCCAATTCTCTGCCCAGCACCAGCTTCTGCTGGTTCCCGCCCGACAGCGTGCGGGCGAGCGCCCGGGGACCGCTGGCCCGCACATCGCGAGCTCGCAGGATCCCACCGGTGTTCTCGCGCAACACATCCCACGGAATTCGCCCGCGTCGCGTGCCCGCGTCACGCAGAGCGACGTTCTCATCGAGCGGCGCGTCGAGCAGCAGGGCATCGCGATGGCGATCCTCCGGCACGAACCCGATACGCGCCGGACGTTCGACGCGACCGGCGCGCGGTTCGAGACGCCCGGCCAACAGGCGCAGCAGCTCGTGCTGACCGGCGCCCTCCACGGCCGCAATGCCAACGATCTCGCCGGCGTGAACCTCCAGTGACACACCGCGCACGCGAGGTACTCCCCGCGCATCGCTGTACTGCACGTCGTCCATGGACAACACCGCTCGTGCGCGCGCGCGGCCCGCACCACGCGCGTCAGCTGCTGCGTCGACGGCGACGGGTGCATCATCGGGTGATGCGTCAGTCACCAAGGCCGGTGACGCGTCGACACCCACCATCGCGGTGCGCAGCAGCTCCTGCGTGGCATCGGCAGCGCGCGTCGTCAACACCGTGCGGCCATGCCGCAGCACGGTGACATCGTCGGCGATGGCGAGCGCGTCACGCAGTTTGTGCGTGATCAGGACGACGGCGTGACCGCTGTCGGCGAACGTGCGCATCCACGCGAGGAGGTCGGCCGCCTCGGGTGGTGCCAGCACCGCGGTGGGTTCATCGAGGATCAGCAGTTCCACATCGCGAGCCAGCGCCTTCACGATTTCGCAGCGCTGCTGGGCGCCAACCGTCAGTGCATCAACACGTGCCTCGGGATCGAGCGCGAGGCCGGCGCGCTCTGCGACCTCGCGCACTCGTGCAGCAGCCCGTTTCGGATCGAAGCGACCATGGCCGCCGAGTGCCACGTTCTCCGCAACGGTCATCGCGGGCACCAGCGTGTAGTGCTGATGGACCATGCCGATGCCGTGTGCGAGCGCGGCGGCGGGAGACGGCACCGTGACCTGCTGCCCACGCAACGTGATGCGCCCCGCGCTCGGCGTGAGCAGGCCGAAGACGACGCGCATCAGGGTGGTCTTGCCCGCGCCATTTTCACCGAGCAGCGCGTGAACGGTCCCTGGGCGAATGACAAACGACGCGTCGTCGAGCGCGCGCGTCGTTCCGAAGTGTTGCGTGATGCCCTGCAGCGAGAGCAGCGCCGCTCCCGCCGATTCGCGGGTCACGAGCCGGTGGGCAGGTGCAGGAAGCTCCACGGCAGGCCGAAGCGCGATTCGATCCACGTGCCCAGCGCCTGCACGCCCAGCGTTTCGGTCGCGTAGTGGCCACCGTAGATGATCAGGAGATCGTTCTCCTGCGCCTCGACCGTGGTGTGGTGCGGTCCTTCGCCCACGATGAGGGTATCGATGCCGCGCTCGCGCGCTTCGCGCAGCGTCTCGCTCGATGCGCCACCGCCGGTGACGAGTGCCCACCGTCGCGTGCGGCGTCCGTCGACGGGAATGGAGGTGCGGATCGCGCCGCCGTATCGCCCCACGAACGCGCGCGTCTTCTCCACCAGTTCACCAGACGCCAGATCACTCTCGCCCGCGACAGCGATGTCGAGGGTCTTGTGGCGTCCAAAGCCACTCGACGGCGTCAGACCCAACACCTCCGCTAAGCGTACATTGTTACCCAAGGTCGGGTGCGCGTCGAGCGGAAGGTGTGAACTGTAGACCGCGATGTTGTTGCCCAGCAGCGTACGCTGTTTCTGGTACACCGTCCCGACGATCGGCTGTGCACCGCTCCAGAACAAGCCATGGTGCACGATCAGCAGGTCGGCCATGAGCACCGCACATTCCGCGACGGCTGCCATTGACGCATCGACGGCGACCGCGACACGCGTCACATGCCCGTCATTCCCGACTTGCAGCCCGTTCATTGCGCCGGGGTAGTCAGGGATCTCGCTGGTCCGCAATTCGAGATCGAGTGCGGTCACGATCTCGTGTAACGGCACCTTCACGACGGGCAGGTCCGACGCGTGCACGGGAGACATGAGATCAGGGCTTGATCGGCTTGGCCGTGTCCGCGCCGGCGAGTACGTCATCGAGTGCGTGAAACGTACCGGCCTTGAGCAGTGCGCCGACCGAATCCGAACTTGCGATCGCGCTGGGCGGAATGACGGACAGGAGTTGCGGGTTGAGCACGAGTTTCACCACATCGTCTTTCACACCGAGGCCGATGACCCGACCCACGAACTTGCCCGACTGAACTTCACGTCCGATTTGCAGGAACGCCTTGGGCAGATCGATCATCACGCTGCCGAGAATGACGTCGGGGGCGACGGGATTCTGATTCGCGTTTGCGCCGAACGCGTAGACTTTCTTTTCCTTCGCCGCTTGGAAGATGCCAAGTCCGGCAGCATCCGCATTCTGAAAGATGATGTCGGCGCCGCGCGAGATTTGTGCGAGGGCTTGTTCCTTGCCGGCACTGACGTCGTCCCAGTTGCCGATATAGGAGACGAGCACCTTCACTTTGGGATTGACGGCTTTGGCGCCGCGTTCGAACGCGATGAAGCTGGCTTTCACCGGGGGCAACTCCGTGCCGCCGATGAGGCCGAGGGTGTTGGTCTTGGTGACGGCACCGGCGATCATGCCCGCCTGATACGACGCTTCCTCGAATGCGAAGCTGATGCCGGCGACGTTCGGCGCGGTGACGCGACCGGAGGTGACGATGTAGATCGTCTTGGGATAGGACGGCGCGACGCGGACGGCCGCGTCCTGGAATTCGAAACCGTGGCCGAAGACGAGCGACTTTCCTTGCGCGCCGTACTGGCGGAAGTTCTCCTCGAACTCCGCGGGCGTTTTGGTCTGGATGTGCGAGATGTCGGCGCCGAGTGAGTCGCGCATGGCGACGAGGCCGTCGTAGGCGCCGCCGTTCCAGGCTTGGTCGGAGATGGCGCCCGGTGTGAGGAGCGCGACCGAGAGCTTGGGCTGCGTGGCGGCGGCGGTCGAATCGCCGCCCGCGGCGCTGTCGGTTTTGCCACCGCACGCGGTCAACAGGGATGCGGCGATACCGACGAAGGCGACGAGGATCGGTCGAGTGGCGCGGTTATGGCGCATGTATGTCTCGCGGATGATTTGACTAGTCGAGTTTGACGCCGATGACCTCAAGCAGCCGCTCGAGGTCATCATTGGAGAAGAACGCAATTCGGACCTCTCCGCGATCCCGACCGGTGAGATGAATTTGCACCCCGGTCTGCAGTTTGCGGCGCAAGAGTTCCTCGATGCGACGGACTTCAGCGGTCGAGGATTCGGTCGGGGGAGCCGCAGCCGACGCTGGCTTGCGGCCGGTAGTGGGCGGTTTAGCGCGACCGGCCTGGACTCGGCGTTCGACTTCGCGGACCGAGAAGCCTTGCGCGACCGTTTCGCGGGCGAGGTCGGTGATGGCCCGCTCCGTGACGAGCGGCAGGAGCGCGCGGGCGTGGCCCGCGGACAGTTGCTTCTCCTGAAGGAGGCGCCGGACGGCCGCGGGCAATTGGCGAAGGCGCAGGGCGTTCGCGACCGTCGAGCGGTCCTTGCCGACCACGTCGGCAACCTCTTGCTGTGAGAGGTCGAACTCCTCCATCAACCGGTGATAGCCGTCGGCTTCTTCTATAGGATCGAGATCCGCCCGTTGCAGGTTCTCGACCATGGCCAGCGTCAGCAGCGTGCGGTCGTCGGTCTCGCGCACGATGGCGGGAATTTCGGTCCAGCCCAGTCGAGTGGCGGCACGGAAGCGGCGTTCGCCGGCGATCAGCTCGAAGCCGCTGCCGTTTGGTGCCGGCCTGACGGTGATCGGCTGGAGCAATCCGCTCGTGCGCAGGCTGGACTCGAGGTCGGCCAATTCTTCGGGGCGGAACTCCTGCCGCGGCTGGTACGGGTTGGCGCGAATCTGCGAGATGGGGAGCGTCCGCAGCGCCGACTGCGGTGTTTGTTCGGTATCCGGCGTTTCCGTCGTAGAATCCGCCGGAGTCGCGGCGGCGGGGCGCACCGCGTCCCTGCGGGCAAGGAGCGCGTCCAGCCCACGCCCCAATCGACGTGGTGGTTCCGGTGGATTCATGGCGTGTTGCCGGTGGTCGTTACGGAGGCGTCGTCGGTGGCGTCGCGCTCGAGGAGTTCACGCGCGACGGCCATGTACGACTGAGCGCCGACGGAAGCGACGTCGTAGACGATGATGGGCTTGCCGAAGCTCGGGGCTTCTGCCAAACGGATGTTGCGGGGGATGACCGTCGTGAAGACGCGATCGCCGAAGTGTTCGCGGGCGTCCGTGGCGACCTGGCGGGACAGATTCAGGCGAGCGTCGAACATGGTCAGCAACACGCTGTCGACGTGCAGGGCAGGGTTGAG
>CAZMGX010000004.1:0-36568 GCA_964565915.1 uncultured Gemmatimonas sp. | reverse complement strand
GACGGATGGGGCCCCGTTCGTCTCCAATGCCGACAAGAACCCCACACTGTCGATCCTGGCGCTCGCGTGGCGCACGACGGACTACGTGCTCGACCAACTCCAGAAACGGAACATCGGCTGATGACGGATCACGATGAAGAGACGCCGGTCAAGCGGCGCGACGCCATCAAGACGATCGCGGTGGCGGCCAGTCTGCCGGTCCTCGGCAGTGTGCCTGGCGAGATGGAGGCGCAGGCGAAGCCCGCTCCGGCCAGCCAGCCGGCGGCCGCGCCGCAGCGCCTGACGACCGGCCCACGCGGCACGGCCAGCGATCCCGACCTGCTGCGACCGAAGAAGGATTGGCCGCGCAAGCTCAGCACGATCGAACTCACGACGTTGGCGGCGCTGTGCGACATGATCATCCCGGCCGATGAGAAATCGCCGAGTGCGTCTGCCGTCGGTGCGCCGGCGTACATCAACGAGTACGTGAGCGCCCCGTTCGAGGGCAGTGCGCGAGATCTCGTGCGCGTTCGAGGCGGGGTGGCGTGGCTCAATCTGGAAAGCACCAAACGTTTCGGCCGCCCGTTTGCGCGTCTCACCACGGCGGAAAAGACCCAGATCTGCGACAATATCTGTTTCGTGCCGAAGGCGGCGCCCGAGTTCCGTCAGGGCGCGCGCTTCTTCTCGCTGGTCCGGAACCTGACCGCGACGGCGTTCTACACGACCGATGAGGGCATGAAGGACATCGGCTATGTCGGGAACGTCGCGCTCCCGAAGTGGGACTTGCCCCCGGCGTCCGTCCTCAAGCACCTGGGTCTGGAGTGAACGACGGGGCGCAGCAGGTCAGGTGTGGTGACAGGCCATGACCGCGAGTCGAGGAACGTTCTGGCAGCGCCTGCGTCGGATCTGGGTGTACGGTGGCCTCGTGGCAACGGTGGTGTTCTTTGGCTGGAGCTTCATCGCCTATTCTGCGACCGCCGAAGCGAAGGCAGCGCTGCGCAGCGACGCGCGGGTACGAGTCACCGAAGACAACGGGGTGATTCGCTTTACGCCGGGATCGCAGGCGAACGAGGTGCCGGTCGGGCTGCTGTTCTTTCCCGGCGCCTTGGTTGAGCCAGCGGCCTACGCCCCCTTGGCGCAGGCGCTCGCCGCCTCCGGTTTTCCGGTCATTCTCGTGCCGATGCCTCGACGTGGTGCCTTCGGCGGGGCCGATGCCCCGGAGCTGCTGCGCACGGCGGCCAATGCCATGCACGAGGACGAACGGGCACGCGCGTGGATGATTGGTGGCCATTCGCGCGGCGCGGTCGTGGCGACGAAACTGGTCTCGCAGATGTCGTCGTTGGGCGGAAATGCGGTGGCCGGCCTCTTGCTCGTCGGCACCACACATCCGCGTGACGTCGACTTGTCGAAGTTGACCTGGCCGGTGACGAAGATCGTCGGAACGCGGGATGGCATCGCGCCGCTCAAGACCGCCGAGGCCAATCGCCGGCTGCTGCCGTCATCAACGCGCTGGGTGCAGATCGAGGGTGGAAATCACTCCCAGTTCGGGTGGTACGGCTTCCAGCCGTTTGACCGGTTTGCCAGCATCACCCGTGACGCGCAACACACGCAGCTGATTGCCGCCATCATCGAGAGTCTGCGCGCGGCCGGCGAGACCCGTCAGGGGCGGGCCCTTTGACCCGTCGGTAGAAAGAACTGGGTGAACTCCGGCTGATTCGCGAGAAACGCGGCGGGCGCCTGCCCGGCAAAGTCGCGAAAGTCACGGATCAGATGTGGCTGATCGAAGTAGCCACACTCGGCTGCCACACGCGAGAGACTGCGAGGGTCTTCGCGCCAGGCGGCGAAGACCCGCTGGAAGCGGCGAATACGCGCCAGCAACTTCGGCGAAATGCCGACTCGCCGGGAGAACTGGCGCTGCAGATGTCGAATGGAGCATCCCAAGGTGGACGCCAGCTCTTCGAGGGCGAGCGTGCCGTGTGAGTCCTCGATGGCGCGTACGGCGCTGCGCACCGATCGATCGGGTGCGGGCCGGTCCGCGACCACGCGCGAGAGAAAGGCATCCACGGCACCGCATCGTGAGAGGGCATCCGGTGTGTGTTCGATGACATCCCGCAGGGTCGAAAGACCCGGCACCGGCAACGTGTCGACCTCAATCAATCGGTCGGTCAGCGGTGCAAGATCATCAGAGAGCGACGCGGCTCCATCGGCGTGAAAGCGGACGGCGAAGAGATCGACACGACCGGACGGCCCCACCACAAAGGGGCGCGTAATCTGTCCGACGAGGATCGCCTTCGGTTGGACGCTGCGCGTGCCGTCGGGCGCCGTGGCCACGAACGGGTCGGCCGCGTTCAGGATCAACTCCGGTGAGCCGTCCGGCAACGCCGGTTCAGGGGGGGGGCCGACGGTCGCGTCGTCCATGGTGAAGCTCCAGTAGCATCGCACCGTGGCGCGCAGAGCCTCTGCAGGTTCGTATTCTTGGTACTCCATGGAGCGTTATGCTCGCTCGCCGAGCCCCTTTCGACAAGGACACACGCATCGATGTTCACGTACGTGCTACGGCGTGCCCGTCGCCTGACGGCCGCGTGTCTTTCAGGAATGGCCATCAGTGCACTGGCGTCCCCGAGTGCGGCGCAGTCCTCCGCGTCCATCGCCGACGGCGTTCGCGCCAGGCTGGCGGCGCGCATCGCGGAGGTGCCGGGTGCGCGCGTCGCGGTGGCGGTGCGCGATCTGGGCAGTGACCGGCAGTTGGCCCTCGATGGCGATTCCGTCTTTCATGCGGCCAGTACCATGAAGGTCCCGGTGCTCTTCGCATTGTTTCGGGCATTCGAGCGCGGTGATCTCCGTGCCGACGCGACCATGCGCCTCGAGAACCGCTTCCTGTCGATCGTCGACCAGTCACCGTACACGCTCAGCGCGTCGGACGACAGCGACAGTACGGTCTACGGGCTGGTTGGCCAGGAGGTGGCGCTCCGTCATCTGGCCGCGCGCATGATCACGCACTCCAGCAACCTCGCGACGAACGCGCTGATCACACGGCTCGATCCGCAGCGGATCACGGCGTTGACACGGACCCTGGGCGCGACGCACATGCAGGTGCTGCGCGGCGTGGAGGACAACGTTGCGTACCGGGCGGGTCTCAACAACACGACGACGGCCAACGATCTCGTGGCGCTGTTTGCCGCCCTGCACGATGGCCGCGTCGGAAACGCGGCCGATACGCGCGAGATGCTCTCGATTCTCGAGGCGCAGGCGTTCAATGATGAACTCCCCGCGGGCCTGCCGCCCGGTACGCGCATCGCCCACAAGACCGGCTCGATCACGGCCACGCTGCACGATGCGGGCCTCGTGTTCCCGCCTGGCCGCGCGCCGTACGCCGTCGCCGTGCTGACGCGCGGCATCCCGGACCAGAAGGTGGCCGCGCGCCTGATCGCGGACTGTTCGCGCATCATCTGGGAGTGGCTGGTCACGCCCTCCGCGGCTGGCCGCGGTCGGCCATGACGACCCGTGCTACACGCTACGTTGCCTTCCTGCGGGGCATGAACGTCGGCGGGCATCGGGTCACCATGACCGAACTGCGTGAGCAGTTCGGCGTGCTGGGGTTCACGCAGGTCGAGTCGTTCATCGCCAGTGGCAATCTGATTTTCAGTGCCTCGGGACGCACCACGCGAGCACCGCTCGAGCGCACCATCGAAGTGCACCTGCGTCAGTGCCTCGGCTATCCCGTGGCCACGTTCCTGCGCACGCCGGCGGAATTGGAGGAGATCGTGGCGAACGTGCCGTTCGACGCGACGGAAATCGCGCTGGCCGGCTACACCGTTCACGTCGGCTTCCTGCGTGCGGCTCCCGACGACGCGCTACGTACGCTCCTTACCGCCAACGAGACGTCATTCGACGCCTTTGGCACGGGGACTCGCGAGATTTACTGGCTGTGCCGCGGCAAACTGACGGAGTCAACCGTGAAATGGAGCGCGATCGAGCGAACCATCGACGGCGCGGTCACGATGAGAAGCCTGACCACCGTCCGAAAGCTCGTTCAGCGATACCGTGGATGAGGAGGCCTCGTCCGCGTGGTGCCGCCGCACCATCTGCACGGTCTGCTCAGACGCGAACACGCCCTCATGAAAGACGCCGTCGTCGTCGGGCGCAAAGAACGCACGCAGCGGCTGCCCTTCAGTACGGTTCAGCCGGAGCTCCGTGAGTGGCGAGCAGTAGAACTCTCCGCAGGTGCGCGAGCGCATGGCTCGCGGTAGCGCGCAGCCGTTCGGCTCCTGGTAGACGCAGCCGTTCGTGATGGACTCGGTCGGCAACCGCCCGAGATAGTCCGCTACGATCTGTTCCTGCGTGGCCTCGGGATGACGGTCGAGATACCGATGCACCGTGAACACCGTGATGTACGCGTGCTCCGCGCCAGTGAGGCAGCACGTGCCGCGACAGGCGGCGCAGGCAGCAATCAATGCCGCGCTCTCGGCGGGCGTCGGCGGCGGCAACACCGGGCGAACCGACGGCGGTTCCTCGGGCACATCGCCCCGCGCCCGCTGCTCAAGGGCCCCGCTCACCGCGCGTTCGAGGTGGGCGCGATGCTTTGTCACGCGCCCCTCGTCCAGCCTGCTCGGTTCGCGGTGATGGTGGGGAATGGGCGTCACCACGAACGTGTGCGGGTCCGCAATGCCCTCGGAGACGGCGACGTCGTCGCGCCAGCGCGCCACGTCCGCGATGGTCGCCTCATACCGCTCGCGACGTCGGGCGAGCGGTCGCTCGACCATCCCGACGAGAAGGCACTCGTTCCGACTGCAGGTGCGACGGGCAATCTCGCGAGCGCCGAGCGGCCGATCGCATACCTCGCATCGGAGATGCGCAGGCAGCGTGCGGTGCTTCCATGCGCAGACCACACTCCCGCAGAGTACTCCGTCGCGAGCCTGCTTCATGGTGAGTGTCGAACCGCACATGACACACGTCGCCTGGTTGGAAATCATGGGGCGCCTATTCAGGTGATGTTCACGGTCCGCGGTCAGTGACCGCTGGCGCGAAACGACTCCGGCGTTGCCTCTCCGGATCGCAGCAACGACAGCCGGAAGAGAATCGGCCCGGCGGTTTCGTTGATGGCGATCATCGCAAGAAACAACGCGCGAAGTTCCTCTCCGCGCTCAGGATACACATTGGCGACGACGGTCGACAGGCCGATCGCTACGCCAGCCTGGCTGACGAGTCCCATCCACGTGTATCGCGCCACGGGCGGCTCCGCGCCGGCCCACCATGCGCCGAGTCGCGTCCCCGCCCAGATGCCGGCGACACGAACCAGCACGATCGGAAGGACCAGCGGCCAAAGCTGCACCACCGCACCCGGCTTGATCTTGGCGCCGGCCAAGGCGAAGAAGACCACGAAGATCGGCGCACCCGCGCGTCCCATGGCGGTCCGCAGGTGTTCGCCCTCACCCCCGCCGGCATTTTCGGCGACAAATCCGGTGACCAGCAGCGTCAACAGGGTCTCCACCCGCACGAGGTGCGCGATCTCCGCACCGAAGAAGGCCACCAGGATCGCGAAGATCACCAGCTCACGCCGGATGAACCGGAGGTACAGCGCAACAACGGCACCGAGGACCGCCCCGACGAGCACCGCGCCGCCGATTTCCCACAACACCGCGAGGACACCAACGCCGCCACTTCCCGACGGCGGCGCCAGCCAACGTGCCAGTGCCAACGAGCCGGTGAAGGACACGACCACGGCCACGTCGGCCAGCAGCACGACGCCAAGCGTGGAGCGTGCAACCAACCCTTTGGCACCGCTCTCACTCAGCAGCGCCATCGTCACGGCTGGTGAATGCACGACCGCGACGGACGCGAAGAGAATGGAGAAAGCCACGACCTCGCGCATGGGGGCGCCGTCGAGGAAGGGCAGGAACCGGTGCATCGACGCGAGGACCGTGGCAATTCCGACGAACGCGACCAGCAGTTCGGCGGTCATCATCTTGAGCAGCATGACCCCGCGCCGTCGGACCTCTTCGATCTGCAGCTCGGCCCCGGCGAGAAACGCGATCAGGGCAATGGCCAGCTCACTGATCGGCGTGAGCTGCTCCATGACGGGCACCGATACGAAATTCAGCGCTGCCGGCCCCACCACGAGACCGGCGGCGAGATACCCCACGATCTTCGGCAGGCGCAGCCCCGCTGCCAGCTCGCCTACGCTGTAGGCGCCGAGCACAAGAAACCCGAGCGCCATCAAGACGAGGGCGGCCGGCGTTCCCTCCCCGAAGGGCAGGACCGCTTGCATGAGCAGATACAACAGCACGAGCACGACGACGCGGCGCATCAGGACGGATCCGTCGGCGTCGGAGGATCGGGGGGATGTTCATCGACCCACGGCAGCCGTTGTGCGAGATCACGGAGTGGCTCGACGATCGGCAGCAACGCCGCGCGCACGAGGCGCGCCGCCGCAAACTCAGTCAACAGGACGGACGCCAGAGCGGCCGTGAACACCACGTCACCGATCGGCAGGTCCGGTCGACGTGCGTAGTCCAACGCGAGGGCGACCGTTAATCGCCCCTGTCCGATCAGCGCGCGTCCCCAGTCCCGACCGAGTACCGGCGTAGCGCGATTCCAGAACGTCGCGATGCGCGTTGTGTAGATCTTGGAGGCGGTGCGCGTCACGAGATACAGCACCACCACGGCGACGACGGTGGTCGATGAACTGGGTCGCCACGACAGTCCCGCCAAGAGCAACAGCACGTAGTAGAACGGTCGTTCGGCCGACGCGAGCACGGTCCGCAGTTCATTGCGTCCGCGGCTCGTGTTGACCAGGACGATACCGATCACCATCGTCGCCAGCACCGGTGAGACGTCGAGGTAGGCGGCGGCCCCGCTGGCCAGAATGACCGCGCCCCCCAGCGCGATGATCAGCCGGTCGATCTTGCGTTCCTCACCGAGAAACAGGTGAAAGAGCGTTCCCCCCAACACGCCAACGCCGACGGTGATGACCGCCCATTCCGTAGGCGTCGGCTTCGTGCTGACAAGCGTCGGTGCCTGATGAACCCATGCCAGCAGGATCCCGGTCGCGACGACCGCAACAAATGCGTTGACGCCCAGTGACGTTTCGAGCTGGTTCACCACCGGCTCGCGGCGCAAGCGTGCGCGCAGGGCGAGATCGAGCCCGGCTGGTGTCGATGCGACTGCCGTGGCGCCGAGGGCCAGCGCCGGCACCAGCGCTGAAAACGGCGACACGAGGTTCAACGCCGGCAGGGCCCACCACATCACGCCCGTAATCGCGGCGAAGGTCACCAGCGACTCGATGACGGCCAGGCGAAGTGTGAGTCCGGTCACGCGAACGAGGCGCGGCAGGTAGTACTGCATGCCGACGGTCAGACCGATCCATCCCGTCCCCAACACCATGATCGGGCCGAACGCCTCGGCCGCCTCGGCCGGAATCACGCCGGTAACCTGTGGTCCCAGGAGAATGCCCAGCACCAGATACTCGGCGCCCGAGACGATCAGGAGTCGCTTGGCCAGCCACTCATAGAGCAGGTGGGTCGCGAGGTAGGCGGTCGCCACGACGAGTGTCAGGGCCAGCGAAGCGGTCACGCGGCATTGGCTGAAGGGACACACCAGACCACGCTGGGGAGCGTACTCGCAACCTACCGATCGGACAACGCCGCGTCACCCGCGCGAGGGATGACGCGCCGCACACCGCGCGCGCGGGCGGGTATGCTACCGACTTGTCCTCCACGAACGGACCTTGTTGATTCGAACGATCCCTCACATCCGGAGCCCGAATGACAGCCCCTCAGGTCGCACGCAAGATCATCATCTCGAGCTATTCCACTCCGGCGGGTGCGTCAGCGGCCCTGGAGTTGCTGAAAGGCGCCAGCGTCAGTCTCGGCAATACGGCGACGGTCACGCGAGACGAGAACGGCAAGGTTGATTTCTCGGAGTCGGCCGACTGGGGCATCGGCAAGAGCGCCCTGGTGGGTGCCATTGCCGGGCTGCTGTTGCCCGGCGTCGGCACCATCACGCTGGCCGCCGGTGGTGCGCTGGCCGCGTATTTCATCGACCTGGGTTTTCCGGACGCGCTTTTGAAGCAGATGGGCGAGGGCCTGTCGAGCAACAGCTCGATGCTCGTCGCGCTGGTCGATGAGGCGAGTTCGGCGCGCGCCGCCGAGGTCATCGTGCAAGCGGGTGGGACCGTGATGGGAACGAGTCACGAGACCGACCTCGCTGCCGCGATGGCGAACCTCCGCCGCGCGTAGCGCGGGCCGATCAGGGCGTCGTCCGACGAAGCGTCGCGCCCTGCAGCGTGACGCTCGTCGCGGCGGCGTTGCCGCTGAATGCAAACGTCGCCACCGCACCACTGCCGGCGATCTCCAGCCGCATCTGGTGCTTTTCCGCATCGAAGAATTCGACGGGGCCATACACCGCTCCCCAGCGAAACCGCAGCGCGCCGTCGTTGACGGTGAACTCAATCGCCCCAAAGGCAGAATCGGCGTAGACGCCGACAAAATCACGCAGGGGTCGGCGTGCGGGGTGTTGTTGCCGCTGGGCGCGTATGGAGTCCTGCGTGCCCACACCGCGGACACTGGTCTGCTGTCGGTCGCGGATATCGGCCAGCCGCGCTCGTGCCCGGTCGAGCGCATCGGCGCGTCCGGCCTCCAGGTCGTACGCCAATGCGGCCACGACGTCCGTTAGGGCCGAGATGCCCCCGTTGCTCATGGCGACGACGCCGATGCGTCGCGACGGAAGGAACGACAGGTGCGAGCGGGTCGCGTCGTAGCTGCCGAAGCGACTGACCATACGCACCCCGTCGTAGGTGCCGATGTCCCATCCGGCCGCCCACCCTTCTCGATCGAAGAAGGCAAAGCGCTTGGCGGCGTCGAGCGTGTGGCGCGCCAACAGGCGATGACCCAGGGCTACGGCGCCCGCTGGAAAGATGCGACGCCCATCGAGCATGCCACTGTCCATCTGTATGATCGTCCAGCGCGCGAGGTCGCTCAGTGTGGCCAGGTGGCCACCGGCGGCGTTCATGGTCGCATCGGTCTTGAAGAACGGGGTCGTGGCAAAGGCTCCGTCACGGCGGGTTCGGTGCGGCCTTGCGATGCGTGCCGTATCGATACCTGACACGCGGTCATACGTCTCACGCATGCCCGCGGGGCGAAAGACCGCGTCTTGAAGAAATCGCTTCCATCCTTCCGGCCTCTTGGCGTCGATGACCATCGCGGCGACGTTGTAGCCGAGGTTGGAATAGACGAGATCAGCACTGCCCGATCGACTGGCAAGCGCCAGCAATGCCGGCCATCGCGCCTCCGGAATGGCACCGGTGAACGCGGCGCTCATCACGATGGCGCGATCATCGATACGATGAGTGTGCGAGAGGAACTGCGCGAGCGTGAGGGAATCGGCAGGCACCGTCGGATGCCACCGTGCGCGCGGCAGCAGCGCGGTGATGGGATCGGAGAATTGCAGGGCGCCGCGTTGGGCAAGTAGTGCGACGCCGAATCCGGTCAATGACTTGCTGGTCGAGGCCAGATACCAGAGCGTCCGGTCGGTCGCGCGAAGGTCCGCGTCGGTATCCGCGAATCCATACGATCGCGCCAGCACCGTGCGGCCATCCATCACCACGGCCACCCCGAGCGCCGGGGCCAGCCCGTCAGCAATCGCGCGCGTGGCGACCGAATCGACCGTTCGCCCAAGCATTTCCGGCGTGATGCGTCGCGTCTGCGCGGACACCAGCTTGACCGGGAGGCAGGCGGCGAAGATGATCGACGTCCATACGACGGAGGCGAACGATGCGGGCACAAGAGACTCTCAGTGGCGGCGTGGACAACGGACCAACGAACTTCCCCACCGTACGCGAGAGACTGCGGCCCCGCTTGAACGTTTGCAACCTCTCGGCGGAGCGCGACGCCCTGCGCTTCTTCGCCGACGTTGGCTCAGTGGGACGATCGGGGCGTGCAGGCGAGTGAACGAACCAACCTGCGATAGCGCCCGGGGGGCATACCCGTCACGTCGCGCATCGCGCGGTTGAAGTGCGATTCGTCGGCGAAACCCGCAGCGTGCGCCGCGCTGGCGATCGGATCGTCGGCGTCCATGCACCGCGCGATCGCGTGGCGCACCTGCAGGCGTCGCATCAACTGGCCGAGTCCCACGCCGTACCACCGGCGCACACAGCGCGCGAGATAGACGGGATGCACACCGGCACGCTGTGCGACGTCACCAACACGAAGACCCGGGCGCCACTCGTCCGCCAATCGGGTGATCGTGTCATCGAGCCATTGTGGTGGCTGTCCGCGGACCTCACGTGTCGCTCGGGCGGTGAACAACGCCAGCAACTCCAGCACATCGGGATGGTCCAACGGAAAGTCCGCGGTCGCGCATTGCGTCCGCGCGTGTTGCACCAACCGCAGAAACGGGGCCGCGATCACGGGATCATGCGTCCATCGCCACACCGTCGCCCGTGTCGCATCGTCGAGTACATGCGACAGTTCACCCATCGGCAGCGTCAGTCGTGCGAGGCGCGCACCACGATTACCGAAGGTGTCGGCATGGACGACTCCAGGCGCCTTGCACACCACACTGAGCGCGCTTGCCTGTTCCGTCACGCCACCAACAGTCTCGACCACCTGGCCGGACAACACAACGCTCAATTGCAGCGTGTCATGGTGGTGTGGGGCGTGCCGCGTCCCGGCGGGATAGTCATCGGCAGCAAAGACGAGTCGAACCGACATGGGCTCTGTACGCTGCGCTCCCGTGTCGAGTTTCGATCAATCCGGTGACGATGATCACCGTCTCGCCGTGAGACGCCCGTTCGCGGGGAACAACAGCCGTCGCGGCGCTGTATCGCCCAGTGATCGTGAACACTTGTCGCACCGCCGGCGCCGCCTCGCGCCGCTCCATGCGCGACCGCCAGGCGTCCCTGCCTTGACTCGAAGTTACAGGACCCTGCTCATGACCAACATGCTCCAATACGCTGCGCCGTTGCGCTCGACGACATCCATGACGTCACCGTCGTCTTCACCGATCAACGTGGTCCTGATCGACGACAATCGTCTCCAACGCGAAGGACTGGCCGCTCTCATTCACGCGCAACCCGGCTTCTGCATGCTCGTGGCATCGGCCGATGTGGATGAAGCCCTCGAGCAGGTGCGGGATCGTCAGCCCAATGTCGTCCTGCTGGACCTCCGCCTCGACGATGAAGATTGTCTCACGCTCGCCGCGACCATTCGTGGTGAGTTGCCGGAGGCCCATGTGATCGTGATGGGGCTGTCGCCCAGCCAGCGCGACGTGGCGGCGTATGTCGCTGCCGGTGTCGCCGGGTTCATCATGAAAGATGCCTCGCTCGATGACTATCTTGCGACCGTCCGTAGTGTCGCGGCCGGCACCCACGTGCTGCCTGAGGCGCTCACGGAGAGCGTCTTCGGTGCGCTTGCGGCGCGACCGGAAATCGCGACACCGCAGACGGCCACCGATGGCCCACCTCGTCGGGCTGTGCGGCTGACCAATCGCGAGCGCGACGTCATCGATCTCCTGTCCGAAGGCTTGAGCAATCGCGACATCGCGGAGCGGCTCGGGATCGCGGTGCATACGGTCAAGAGTCACGTGCACAGTGTGCTCGAAAAGCTCTCGCTGAACAGTCGACTGCAAGTCGCGGCGTTCACGCACGCGCTGGGCGGATCGAAGGCGATCGGCCTGTAGCAACGCGGTTCGTCCCACACCGCGCTCGCGCGATCCCGGGCGAATTGCCCGGGGCGCGCGGCCGACGGACTGTTCAGCATGCGCACCCCTCTGCTGCTGACCCTCGCCCTGCTGTCGACCTCCGCCGGAGCTCGCGCACGCACCCAATCCACACCGTTCGGATCCACCGAGTCGTCATCAGGCCGCGAGGTCTGGCGCATGGCGCGCGACACCCCGGCCGATGTTGTGCAGTCGTTGTTGCTGGCGGATCGGACCTTCGGTGCGATCACGCGTGCCGATCTGATCTCGGCGGTGACACCGATGCTGTCCGAGCGCGTCATGATGCCGCGTCCGGGCGGTGGCTTCGCGGTAGGCAAGTCGGACGTGCTCCAGGTGCTCGCGTCCGCACCGGGTGCGAAGACCTCGGAGGTGACGTGGTTTCCCGTGCGCGGCGGTGTGAGCGCCGATGGTGCACACGGGTTCACGTTCGGCTACATGACGCAGCGCTCGGACAGCGCGCACATTCCCTACAAATATCTCGCCTACTGGGTGCGTGAGAACGGGATGTGGCGCGTGATTGCGTATCGACGCGGGCGAGCACCGGGTCCGGCGTCGGACACCGGGCTGATGGCCCCGGCGCTGCCGGAAAAAATGATGGCGGTTCGCACCGCGCCGACGTTGTTGGCTCGGCTGCAAGAAGACCTCCGACTCGCCGAGTCGGCTTTCTCGGCGCGTGCGCAGGTCATTGGACTGGGCAACGCATTTGCAGAATTCGGATCGACCGACGCCGTCAACATGGGTGGTCCACAGGCTGCGCACTTCGTTGTCGGCGCCGCGAAGATCGCGCAATCCGTCGGTGGCGGTGACATGACCTCCAGCCCGGTGACTTGGGGCGCCGACACCGCCATCGTGGCATCCAGCGGCGATCTCGGCGTTACGTTCGGCGTGATTCGCGCGCGGGACGCGTCCGCTCGGCCGGCTTCGGATGGCGCGGGCACGCCGTTCTTTACGATTTGGCGGCGCGCCTCAGCTGGCGCGCCATGGCGCTATATCGCAGAATGATGCGTACGTGCGGCGCGGCCGTCGCTCGAGCGGCGCCCGTCGTCGCGCGATCGTAACAGCCCCGGGCCGGCCGTACACGTTGGCACGTAGCGTTCGGTGTCGTGTACACCCGCGTCGTCCGCGCGCACACCACAGATTGTGCCGGACCCGTCATCGTGCCAAGACGCCTCAACGAATCTCGCCCATGCGTGCGGTGAGATGCCGCCGCGCCGGGTCCGGCATGGGTAGTCGCAACGCCGTCGCCAACGCATTGCGCGCCATGGCAGTCTCACCGCGACGGTGGGCGATCTCCGCGTACGCGACGTGCCAATTGAGCCACTCATCGACGTCTTCCTCGCGCGCGAGTCGTTCGATCGTGTCCCACGACGCGGCGACGTCACCCGACTCAGCGAGCGCAATGGCGCAGGCCAGTCGTGCAGACCGCGAGGGCACGATCTCCAGCAGACGGCGGTAGGCGTCGAGGATCGCAGGCCAAGGCGTATCCTCCCACGATGCTGCGAGCGAGTGATGCGAGGCGATCTCCGCTTCGAGGTGATAGCGGCTCACGAGCGGTCCGGCGGCCGCCCGATCGAAGGCGCGCAGACCGCGCGCAATCAGCGCCCGATCCCAGCGCGTGCGATCCTGGTCGGCCAGCGATTTCCACACGACGTCATCGGCCGATGCCAGTCGCGCCGGAACCCGCGCCGCTGCAAAGCAGCAGAGGGCCAGGAGCGCGTGGGTATCCGGTGTGGCCGTTGCCGGCCATGCGACAAGTCGCTCGAGCAGACGAATGGCCTCGTGACACAGGTCGATGCGTATCAGCGTGGCCCCGTCGGTGGCCGTGTGCCCCTCGCCGAACATGGCATAACAGACCGACAGCACGTCGCCCAGTCGCGACGGCAGCTCGGACGCGACCGGCATTCTCCACTCGGCTCGCTGTGCGCGCAGCGTTTTCTTCGCCCGCACCAGTCGTTGTGCGACGGCGCGGACATCCGCGTGCAAAGCCCGCGCAATTTCCTCGACGCTCAACTGGGCCGCGGTCTTGAGCGTGAGCGCCACGCGCGACTCCGGCGAAAGTGCGGGGTGACAACACGCGAACAGCAGATGCACCTGATCGTCCGCGAGCGGGGAGGGGTCCACCCCCGCCATCGCATCGGTCAGGTCGTCCGTCCACGGGTTGCTCGATAAGAGCGCCTGCTCCCGTCGCGCCCGGCGCAATGCATCCAAGAGCCGGTTTCGGGCGGTCAGGACGAGCCAGCCGATGGGATTCTTCGGCAGGCCCGACAGCGGCCACACCCGCATGGCGGCGATCAAGGCATCCTGGACAGCATCTTCCACGATGTCGAGCTGGTGGGCGCCGTACCGGCGAAGCAGGATGGCGGTAACGTCCGCGGCAACCGTGCGAAACCAGTGGGGGTCGTTCCAGGGCGCGGATGAGGCCGACCGGGAGGCTGTCTCAACGGTTTTTGGCGTCGATCCCGCGGTCATGTCGATTTTGCTCGAGGCCATACGTCAACGGGTGTCCCGGGCTCGCCGGTTGGCTGGTGTCGGGCCACCATCACGTTCTGACTTGGAGTCACCAGATGTCCACGTTCATGCTGCTGTTGCACGAGAATCCGGCCGACTATGCCGACGTATCCCCCGCCGAGATGCAGGCGATCATCGCCCGCTACATGGCCTGGACGCAAGGGCTGTACGAGCAGGGACGCGTCATCAACAGCAACAAGCTCACCGACGAGGGCGGGAAGAGCGTTCGTCGCGAACATGGCGCGCTGGTTGTCGTTGACGGCCCGTACGCCGAGGCGCGCGAGGTGATCTCCGGCTACTACGTCATTTCCGCAGCTTCCTATGACGAAGCGGTCGACATTGCGAAAACGTGCCCGCATGTGGAGGGGAACGGCCGCATCGAGGTGCGCGAGATCCACGCGCTGGGTTGACGGGCGCGTCGGTTCGGGTGACGGTACGGGGAGGCGGTATTCGACCGCCTTCCTGACCTCATCCCAAGGATGGACATGCACAGCGCGGGTTCGACCGAGCCGGTGCCGGCAGGCCTTTGGCTCATTGCCGGTTCGGGGCTCCTGCCGTTTCTCACCTGCCTCGCACTCGTCGTGTTCGTGCCCGAGTTGGCCGTGCGCGCCGTGCAGGCATTCGTCGTGTATGCGGCGCTGACGCTGTCGTTCCTGGGCGGTGCGCGATGGGGTGCCGAACTGGTGCGGGTGCCACGCGCCCCGTCGCTTCCGCGGCTGGTCGCGGCCGCCATTCCCTCCGTGGTTGGGCTCGCGGCCCTGCTGCCGTACCTGTCGACCACGCAGGCGCTGAGTGTGCTGATGCTCTGCGGCCTGTGGCAGCTGTGGTGGGACATCGGGGCCTCGCGCAGCCGCCTGCTGCCGTCCTGGAACGCACGAGTGCGCATCGTCATGACGGTTGGCGGGACGATCTGCAGCGTTGCCATGCTGGTGCTCAAGCCGGCCTGACGGGTCGGATGCTGGTTCGCCGTGTCTCCAAGTGCTACAATCGGGCCATCGCTACTCACCTCCTGGAGACGGCACCCCATGTCCCTGTTTCGCCCGGCACACGTTCGCAGGCCTCGCTCGATCCGCCACGCGGCTCATTTCCTCTCGACCGTCGCGCTCGGTGCGATGGTGTGGTCGTCGCCGGCGCTGGCACAGGGCGGTGATGCGCCGTTTCTGAAGGTCCGCATCGATGAGGCGCGAAACCGTGCGATGCTGGACATCCCCGTCGGCCAACTCGACAAGGATTTTCTGCATCAGGTCACGCTGACGACGGGATTGGGCACCGGCTCGCTGGATCGCGGGCAGACCGGTTCAAACGCCATCGTGCGCCTCGAACGCCGCGGCAATCGTATCCTGCTGGTGCGTGACAACTGGGGGGTGCGGGCCCCGAACGGCGACGCCGCCAACCGGAAGGCGGCCGTCGACGCGTTTCCGCGCTCGGTGGTGGCTTCGTTCGCCGTTGACGGCGAACGCGATGGCGTGTTGTCGGTCGATGCCAGTTCGCTGTTCCTCGCCGATGTGTACGGCGTGGCCGACGCGTTGCGTGGACAGCAGGCCGGCGCCTATCGCGTGGATGTGAATCGCAGCTGGCTCGACACGGCGCGCACGAAGTCGTTCCCGCGCAACGCCGAGGTGCATGCCGTCCTGACGTTCGTGACCGACCAGCCCGGCGCGGCCGCGCGTCGGTCATCGGTCGACCCCAAGGCGATGACGTTCGAACAGCACCACTCACTGGTGGTGCTGCCTGACCCGTCCGCATTTCGTCCACGTGACTTCGATCCGCGCTACGGCTATGGCGGCACCCAATACGCCGACCTGTCGCAGGGCTTCGATGGGACGTATCGCGCGGGCTTCATCAATCGGTGGCGCCTGATTCCGCGTGACCCGGCCGCATATCAGCGCGGTGAGTTGGTCGAGCCGATCACGCCGATCACGTACTATCTCGATCCCGGCATCCCGGCGCCGTACCGCGAGGCGCTGCGTGAGGGTGGCAACTGGTGGTCGAAGGTGTTTGAAGCGGCGGGCTTCCGTAACGCGTTCCGTGTGCTGGATCTGCCGGCCGGAGCCGATCCCATGGACGCCCGTTACAACATGCTGATGTGGGTGCATCGCAACGGCCCCGGGCCGTCGGTGGGACCGAGCTACAGCGACACGCGCACCGGTGAGATCGTGCGCGCGGTCGTGCGCATGGATGCGTGGCGTTCACTGATCGATTACAACATCTGGGCGGGCACCGTACCCGCGTTCGGGGCGGCCGGCCCCAACGTCAGCGCCGAGGCCTTCACGATGTCGCGTCGGCGCCAGCATGCGGCGCACGAGATCGGCCATACCCTGGGGTTGTCGCACAACTACATCGCGTCGTCGCAGGGGCGCACCTCGGTGATGGACTATCCGTTCCCTGTGATCACCGCGGGTGCCGATGGTTCGCTGGACCTGCGCAACGCGTGGCGCGATGGACCGGGCGCGTGGGACACGTTGTCAATCCGGCTGGGTTACACGTGGTATCCCGACGCCGCCAGTGAGAAGGCCGGGCTTGCCGCCATCATGAAGGATGGACTGGCGAAGAATGTGCGGTTCATCAACGACACGTACGCTGGTGCCGAGGGTTCCAACCCGGCGGTGACGCGGTGGGAGGAAGGCGCGACGGCGTTTGAGGGCGTGGAGCGTGCCAACAAGGTGCGTCGCATCCTCATCGACAAGTTCGACGAGCGCGCGATCAAGCCGGGCGAGCCGATGGCGATGCTCAACATGCGGTTCACGCATGTGTACCTGCATCATCGCTATTCGCTGGAAAGCCTCGCGAAGTTCGTTGGCGGCATGGACTTCACATTCACGTTGCGCGGCGATGGTCAGGTGCCCACGCGGGTGTTGCCGGTGGCCGACCAGCGCAAGGCGCTGACGATGGCGCTGGACGCGCTGCGTCCATCGGAGTTGACGGTGCCGGAGCGCGTGCAGGCGATGATTCCGCCGCCGCCGCCGGGGTTCAACAACGACATGACGTGGATCGAAGGTGGCGGTGGCACGGCCTTTGACCAAGTCACGCTGGCGGGCGGACTGGCGACCGAAGTGATCGGCTACTTGCTGCATCGTGAGCGGGCGGCCCGACTGGTGCTGTTCCAGGCGCGAGACGCGAACGCGCTCGGGTTGGACGAAGTGTTGGGTACGATCGTGCGCCGCACGTTTGGCACCACGGCGGCCAGCAGCGCCGAACGCGCCGTGCAGCGGGCGACGCAACGGGCAGTAGTTGATGCACTGCTCGATCTGGCCGGCGACAAGGCCGCGCTGCCCGACGTGCGCGCGCAGACGCTGATGCACATCAAGCAGCTGGACGCGCGTCTGGCCGCAGCTCCGGGCGCGGATGCGGCTGCACGCGCACACGTGGCTGCGGCACGTCGCGACATCGCGCGATTCCTGACCGGCGACGACGATCCGGCGCTGAGGCCGCGGTACGCGGTCATCACGTTGCCGTGGCCGTAAGGTTCAGAGCGATGCGCCTCATCGTCGTTGGACTGACGGCACTCCTGGTGGTGACTCCGGTCGCCGCGCAGGAGCGGCCGCCGGTCACGGCGCCACAGGCACCCGTCCCTCAGGTCGAACGGCCGATCGCGTTCGATGCAGCGGGACGCGTGCTTGTGCTCACGCCATCAACGGCGGCGCGCTGGAAGTTGTCGGGGGCCGAGTGGCCACTGGGCAATGACTGGACCGAAGCCCGGCTGTATGCCACCGAGTCCGGCGCGGCCGTGCTGGTCGTCCAGCGCGTAGACCGCGCCGTGGCACGCTACGCGTACGACGGCAGCGCGCTGCTGCGCCTGCGCGCCTTGGTCGACGCGGCGGTACTGGCGCAGGGGCCGGATCTTGGAGGAGATCGCGGATCGACCACGACGGTGACCTCTGAGCCCGCCGGCAACGCGTTGATCCGCAATCAGGCGGTGCTGGGGTTGATTGCGTATGGTCCGGCGACCGCAGCCATCCTGAGTGACGATGCCGCCGCGGCCGCTGGTGGATATCTGCTGGCCGCAGGCTCGTCGTTCTTTATTGCCGCACGCATGGTGCGCAATCGCTCGGTGACCCGCGCGCAGACCATTCTCGGGTTTCACGGCGGTACACGTGGATCGATCGCCGGTGCGGCGGCCGCGGCCATCGGCAATGCCGACGGTGGCCCGGGGTACGGCATTCCGATTCTTGTGGGCGCGCTGGGCGGGACGATCGCCGGCTTTCGCGGGGCACGCGGCATGACTGATGGCGAAGCGGCGTCGTCCGGGTTTGGCGCGGACATCGCGGCGTTGACAACGGTCGGCATCGCCGGGTCGATCGGCGCGTTCGAAGACGATACGACCAGCATCAACGACGACCTGCCGAGTAGCGGCAAGGTGGCGTTGGGCGCCGGTATCGCCGCCGGGGTAGCTGGCTATCTCGTCGGGCCACGCTACGCGCGTCGTGCGGCCTACAACGTCACGGCCGGCGACATCGACGTGTCGTTCACCAGCGCCGCACTCGGTGCACTGGCGGCGAATGCGGTCATCAGCGAGGGCACGAACGCGCGCACGCGCTTCGCGGCCAGCACTGGCGGCCTGCTGCTTGGGGCACTGGTGGCCGATCGCACGAAGGTGCGGCATGCCGACCGCACATCGGCCGACGGGACCCTCGTACAACTCGGCGCGGTGGCCGGCATGCTGATGGGTGGTGGCGTGGCACTGGCCACCGAGTCGGAGGCGCAGGCCGTGGTTGGCCTTTTGGCCGCCGGTGGCATCGCAGGTCTGGCCCTGGCCGATGTGCTGGTGCGGCCAGCGCGGGATGCGGGACCGCGCCGTGGTGTTTCGCCGAGTGGCAATGCATCGTCGCGCTCGGCGGGCTCATCGCGCGTGTCGCTGTCGATTGCGCCGGCCGTCGCGAGCCTCGCGTTGGGCATGCGTTCGGGCGCATCTGCGCGTGTGCCGATGTATACGCGTCCCACCATTTCGCGCGTGCCGGTCATGCGCGTGGCGTTCTAACCGCAGACGCAGAGGAGTCACGCCGTGGCCGTCAGCATTTTCAACGATGTGATCGGCCCCGTGATGCGCGGTGCGTCCAGCTCACACTGCGCCGCAGCGCTCCGCATTGGTCGGCTCGCGCGTGACCTCATGGGAGGCGAGATCGACGACGTGTTGATCGAGTTCGACCTGCATGGGTCGTTGCCCAACACGCATCGCAGCCAAGGGTCGGACATGGGTCTGTTCGGCGGGCTGCTGGGATGGGATCCCGCCGACGAGCGGTTGCCGGACTCCGCGGCCGCACTGCTGGCGGCCGGAATCCGGGTGGAGATCCGGTACATCGACTGTCACGATCCTCATCCGAATACCTATCGTCTCACGCTATCCAACGCGCGCGAACAGCACACGATGATCGCGATTTCGACCGGTGGCGGCATGATCGAGGTCCTGGCGATCGACGGCGAGCCGATGTCGCTGGATGGCGGGTCGCGCGAGGAGTTTGCCGGTCGTGTGCTGCATCCGGTCCTGCCGGTGCTGTCACGTCCGGACGCCGTGTTGCCATTCACCAGCTGCAGCGAGTTGATGGCCTACGATGCCGGACGCGAGGTCCCGCTGTGGGAGTACGCGGTGCAGTATGAGATGGCGCGCGGAGCGCTGGCGCACGACGACGTGCTGGACATGATGGTCGACATCGTGCAGATCCTGCGTCGCTCGATCGCGCAGGGGGTGGCCGGCACGACGTACCATGATCGTCTGCTGGGACATCAGTCCGGCCAGTTCGCCGAGGCGATGTCGCGAGGTGCCCTGCTCAACGCCGGCGTGTTGAACCGGACGGTGCTGTACACCACGGCGCTGATGGAGGTGAAGAGTGCAATGGGCGTGATCGTCGCGGCACCGACGGCGGGAGCGTGTGCGGCGCTACCGGCGTCGTGTATCGCGGTCGCCGAGGAGATGCAGCAGAGTGAAGACGCGATGGCGCGTGCCATGCTGGCGGCGGGGCTGATCGGTGTGTTCATCGCCGGGCCGTGGACGTTTGCGGCTGAGGTGGGTGGATGTCAGGCCGAGGGCGGGTCGGCGGCGGCGATGTCGGCGGCGGCGCTTGTGACACTCGCGGGCGGCAATTTGTCGCAAGCCACCGGTGCCGCGTCGATGGCGCTGCAGAGCATGTTGGGACTGATCTGTGATCCAGTTGCAGCGCGTGTCGAGATCCCGTGCCTGGGCAAGAACGTCATGGCGGCAAGCAATGCCATCTCGTGCGCCAACATGGCGCTGGCCGGGTTCAACGCCATGATCCCGTTCGACGAAGTGGTGGATGCTGCGCGGCGTGTGTCGGAGCGTATGCCGCGTGAACATCGGTGTACGGCGGAGGGTGGGCTGGCCACGACGCCGACGGCGTTGCGGCTCAGCGCCGAGTTGGCAGCGCGGAGTCGCTCCGCATGACCGAATCGATCGAGGCGGCCCTTGGGGTTGCCCGCCGCTTTCTGGACGCGCTGAGCGCCAGCGATTTTGACGGTGCGGCCGCTATGGTGGTACCGTCCGCCCACGCGGCGTTCCGTGAGACGCAGCTTTCCAGCCTGACCAGTTGGGCGCAGCAGCGTGATGCGCTCAACGCCCTGCAGCGAGGGGGAGAAGACGGCGCTGTCGATTTTTCCTCGGATGGCGTATATCGACCTGAGGATCTCGCGCGGGTCGCCGACACGCCGCTGGAGGCTGTGCCCGGTGTTCGCACGCTCGGCGAGTTTGCGGCGCTGCCCGCTGCCGATTTTCTGGCGCGGTACCTGGACGTCAGCAATCCGCTCAGCGCCGCGAGCGCTGATGCGCCGCTGGAGCGGCCACATTATCTCGTGCTGGGTGGTGTGGCGGAGGGCACCGACATGGTCCACGTGGTCTACCGCTGCACGAGTACCGGGTATCACGATCCACATTACGCGAATATTTTGCGCATCGTGCGAGCCGACCACGTCTGGTCCGTCGACATTGCGACCGCCGGCCATGAGATCGTCAATTCATCATGGCTGATGATGTCGATGATGCAGCCCGAGTGGCTTGCCGACGGGCCAGACGCGAACGAATCCTGATATACGGCTATGTGACTCTCCGCGCCGCGATTTATCGCGCCGGCGCGGAATCGCCGCTAGAAGGCGCCGAAGCGGAATACCAGCCCACCACTGACGCCGTTCAGGTTGTCGTTGATGAGGCGTGGGATCTCGTCGTTGAACGCCGCGCGGTACGCGACGGATGCTCCAGCGCGGAACCACCGTGTCACGTTGAGCTCGGCCATCAGCTGCGGCTCGACAACCGCAAACGACTCGTCAGTCTCGCGGCGGTTCCGCGGACGGAGATCGTCCGGCCAGACGGACACCGTGCCACCGCCGACCAGGAGGCCGAAGGTGGCGTGCACCAGCTTGGATGGGCGGGTGATGACCTCGAAGGTGAGTCCGCCGTAGCCGAAGTCCATCTCGCCGCGTGTCTCGGCGCCGAGGATGCGTGCATCGACACGTTGGGTACCGCCATAGCCAGCGCCGCCGATGGCAAACCGCCGATCGATCAGGAACGCGCCACCACCACCACCGAGCGGCATCGTTTCACCGGCGACGTTGGTGACGCGAAAGACGGGCCCGCCAAATCCGCCATAGTTGTGCGCACCGCTCTTCAACAACGTTTGGTCTTGGGCCGCGGCGGCTGCGGGCAGAAACAGAACCGAAGCGACCAGCGCGCGTCCGATGGTGCGTACGCGCCGCCCGGCGCACGAGGATGTCAAGGTGTTCATCATGGAGACGTCCGATAAGGTCGTGTGCAATTTTCCGGCGCGTCGGCAGCGCTCGTAATCGTACGTACCGGCGGCGCCAGCGAAAGGTTTCGCACCATGATGGCAAGGCAATGAGCCGGTTTTCGTCCGGATTGCGCGTTGGGAGGATCACGGGCCGTCTCCGCTCGATGCTCACTCCACCGGGTGTTACCATGCGCCTCAATAATCCACGTCGTCCGGCTGCCACGCTCGCCTTTCTCCTCAACACGGTGCTTGCGGCGTGTGGTGGCGGGGGCGATGTCGGCACCACGCCGTCGCCGCCCGACCCCACGCCCCCGGTCGTGTCCTCGGTCGCCGTCTCGCCGACCGCGCTGACGCTCGTCGTGAATGCCGAACAGACGCTGACGGCCACGCCCCTGGCGAACGGACAGGCGGTGAGTGGTCGCACGACGACATGGGCCAGTGCGGCCCCCAACATCGCTACCGTCAGCACGAGCGGCGTCGTGCGCGGTGTGGCGCCAGGCACGACGAACATTACGGCGACGGTTGATGGACAAACGGGCACGGCGGTCGTCTCGGTAGAGAATCCTGTGCCACGTCTCACGAGTCTCGCGCCGACCACGACCATCGCCGGCACGTCGTCCGTGACGCTCACCGTTAGCGGCACGGCATTCAGCGCAGGCACGGTGCTGGAATGGAATGGCAGCGCGAGACCGACGACGGTGCAGTCGGCGACGCAGCTCACCGCCGTCATCGGCGCGGCCGACGTCGCGCAGGTGGGAACGGCTTGGGTTCGCCTTCGCACCCCTGCGCCCGGTGGCGGCGCCACCGACTCCTCGCTCTTCACCATCACGCCGATTCCGGTGGCGACCGTCGCGCTGTCATCGGACACGACCGCGCTCGTGCCTGGTCAGACGCGTACGCTGGTCGCCACAGTCCGCGATTCACTGGGTCGGACGCTGGTGGGACGCTCGGTGGCTTTCGCCTCGTCGAACGGCACGGTGGCGACCGTCAGCGCGAGCAGCGGTGTGGTGACCGCGGTCGCCGCGGGCAGCGCGAACATCTCGGCGACATCGGAGGGGAAGTCCGCAACGGCGCAGGTGACCGTGCGTCCAGGCGGGTTGATCGGTGTCAACGGTGGCACGCTCACGGTGGGCAATACCACACTGACGATTCCCGCGAACGCGGTGGCGTCGAGCACGGCGTTCACCATCGACTCCCTGGCCTCGCCGCCCGCGGGCGTCTCTGTGCTGGCGTTCAGCGCCGTGCGCCTGGGGCCGAGCGGGGTGACGTTTGCGGCGCCAGTGACGGTGTCCATGCGATGGGCCGCGTCGCAGCTGCCACCCAATGCCGACCCGAGTGCGTTCGCCGTCCATCGCTACAACGGGACGACGTGGGTCCCGTTGGGTGATCGCGTGGTTGATGTGGCATCACGCACGGTACGTGGAACGACGAACGGGTTCAGTCCCTTCGCCATCCTGCAATTGCCGCCACCGCCACCACCTCCACCGTCCTTGTCGACCGACGAGCTCCTTTTTGTGCGCACGAGTGACGATGCACTGGGTGTCTTGAATGTGAACACACGCGCGACGCGCATCATCGTCGCGGGTGCGGTCGAGACGCCGGCGCTGTCCCCCGATCGACGGACGATTGCGTATGTGCGTCGCGTGGCCAACCGCGGGCAGGTGATGCTGGCCGACTTCGACGGGCAGAACATTCGGCCGCTCACCAACGGGCAACTCAACGATGGTTCACCGTCCTTCTCTGCCGACGGCGCACGCGTATTCTTCTCGCGCGACCTTACGGGCAGCGGTAACTGGAAGGTGATGTCGGCCGCGGTCAGCGGCGGCGCGGAAACGCAGCATACGTTCGCCACGAGTGGCACCTTTCCAAACGACTTTACGCCCGTGGCGGATGGACAATCGACGCGTCTCGCGATGGCACGATCGCCGAATGGTGGGGCCACGTTGATCGCGACGACGTCGCTGGCCGGATTGCAGCCGGTCGACCTCACGCCGATCGGGACGAGTGCCCCGGTGTATTCCCCGAACGGCACGCGTATCGCCTATCTCGATACGCGAACCAGCGGCGTCCCCCGCGTGATGGTCATGAACGTCGACGGGACCAATCAGACACTCGTGACGTCCGTGACCGGCACGGCCGGTGGCATCACCTGGTCACCGGACGGTACCCAGCTCGCATTTCACGCGCTCAACGCCACCACGGGATTCGTGTTCCAGCTCTTCAAGGTGAACGTGGACGGAAGCGGCCTGACGCAACTGACGAACAACACGCAGGCGGGTGCCTTCTTTCCGCGCTGGAGTCGCAACTAGACCGGATCGCGCTGATTGATGCCACGAACCACGGCGAGTTCGTCGTCGGTGAAGCCCTGCTGTCGCAGCACCGCGAGGATGAAGTCGGTCTTGCCAGCGATGTAGCGATCGATGTCGTCAGGGAACCGCCTGGCCAGTTCCTGCTTGAGCGCGCCATACTCGGCCGCGAGCGCCGGTTGCGCGCGCAGCGCGTCTCGAAGGCCGAGTTGGTTGCGCAGGCTGAGACTGTGGCGGGGGCTGGCGTACAGATGGTGCTTCGGGAGTGCATCCGGATGGTCTGATATCGGTGCGCGAAACGCCTCCCGATCCGGCACGCCGAGATCGCCGCGATGTGCGTACCCGAGCGTCACCAACGCCTTCACGACGTAAGGCAGGTCGCGTCGTGAAGCGACCACGATACACGTATCGATGACGGGTTTGGCAGCGAGCCCCGGAACGGCCGTACTGCCCACGTGTTCGAGGCGCATCGACGCGTGCTGTACGACCGGCCAGATGTGGGCGTGAATGCGCGCAAAGTGGTGGGCCCATTCCGGGTTGTGCGGAACGACTTCAACGGCATACATGTGCTGATCTCAGGCGGTACCAGCTGACGGTGGAATCACTCGGAAGACGGCCACGGCTCAGCGCGCGGCGAGCCCTTCGGTCAACTCGATGCGCGTGCCGGCAGGATCGATGAGGAACGCGATCTTGAGTCCGATCGCCGGTACGTCGCGGAGCGGGCTTTCAAAGACGACACCATCGGCCGCGAGTTTCTTGCAGAACGCCTCGAGGTTCTTCACCTCGAAGCCGATGTGGTCGAGCGACCGGCCCTTGGTGGCGGCTTGCGCCGCGTCGGTCTTGCGAAAGCTGAGCGACATGCCCGGCACACCCATGGCGTTTGCATTGGTCGCCGTCGGCGTCGCCGCACCGAAGTGCTTGGCGTACCATGCTCGAAGTGCGTCGACATCGGCCGCGTAGAAATGCGCGTGGAAGTGCTCGATCGGGACGGTGAGCGCTGGCGCCGGGTAGAACTCCACCTTCACCTTATCCGGGAAGATTGCGACGATCTCCAGACTATCGTCGCGCGTAAGCGGAATCCCGGCTGCCTTGAGTTTGGCACTGGTGCCGGCAAGATCCTTTACGCGAAAGGCGAAGTGGTCCAGCGTGGATCCCTCCGACCCATCGGTGCGCTCCGCCTTACCCAGTACCAGGAAGATGCCGGGCACCTTGATGAGCTCCAGCGTTCCACTGTTCACCACCTGCGCACCGAACACGTCCACCCAGACCTTTTTGTGGGCGGCCGGATCGCGCACCATCAGGTGCATGTGGCCGGCCGACACACCCGCCGCATTCGGGGCCGGCAGTTGAGCCCCGGCAGGTGCGGACAGCATCAGCAGCGCGATGAAGGCGGGTCGGAAGCGCATCGGTGAAATCCCGTGTGACGGTGGTGGTGGTCGTTGCTCAGCCCGGCGTCAGTCGCGCCCGGCGTGATCGTCTGCATTCCCAAGTAACGGCTTCGGCTTGCGGTGCACAATCAGTTCGAAGATGTCGGGTCGTGCATAGTGGCCGGCAATGTCGAGCTGCCATCGGGGGCCGGTGATCTTCGCCCGATCCAGTTCCGCGTAAAGGATGGTTTCCCCGTCCCGGGCCGGGCCCGCCACGATCTTGCCGTCCGGATCGACGATCACACTGTCGCCGGTGTTGATCCATCCCTCGACAGCTCCCAGATACTTCTCCTTGAAGGTGTAGCGATCGGGAATGTCATCCTTCTGCATCGGCGTGCAGCAGCTGACGACGTAACAGCGACCTTCCTTCGCCACGTGACGCATGGTCGACAGCCACGGCTCTCCACGATCCCATGTGGGCGCGACGAAGATCTCCGTGCCCCACGCTGACATCGCGTATCGCGCCAACGGCATGTAGTTCTCCCAGCACAGCAGCCCACCCACTCGACCAAACGGCAGGTCGTACACCTCCAGATCACTGCCGTCGCCCAAGGCCCACACCAGTCGCTCGCCGCCAGTGGGCATCACCTTGCGATGTTTCCCGAGGATCTCTCCGTCCGGCCCGATGTACAGCAGCGTGTTGTAGATCGTGGTCCCACTTCCCTCGGCGTTCACTTCGTTTATGCCGATCGCGACCGCAACGCCGGCCTCCTTGGCGGCCTTACAGAGTTGGTCGGTCGCGCGACTTGGCACCGTCACCGCATTCGCCACGAGTTCCGCGTACATCTCGCGCAACGGGTGCGTGTGGCCGGCGGGAATGAACCACACCCACAACGGATATCCCGGTACAAATGCCTCGGGAAAGACGGCTAGCTCGCCGCCCGCGGCGCCAGCGTCCGCAATCAGACGGCAGGCCTTGGCGATCGTGGCGTCCCGATCCATGTAGACGGGGCAGGCTTGAACCGCCGCGATCTTGATCGTTCGGGGCATCTGGGCACTCCAGGCATGGGTGGATGGGTGCGGCAGCGTTCAACCGCGCTAGCCCCGCCTGATCATCGCACCAACGAGCCGCCGGCGTCAGGGCAGCTTGAGGTAGACGCAACTATTCCGAAGCCGACCGTCAGGATCCTGCGCCGTTTGGTACAGGATGCGCTCAAGAGAAAACCCGCAGCGCAGCGCGACGGCCCGCGACGCCGCGTTCAGCTCGTCGGTAACCAGCTCGACGCGCTTGGCGCCGAGCGTCTCCAGGGCCCAGGTGGTCAGCACGGTCACAGCCTCCGTCGCAAAGCCCTTGCCGACTTCTCCGGCGCGAACCCAGTAGCCGACTTCCGTCTTCGGGAGAGCCCAGTCTGTCCGATGCAGCCCGACGGAAGCGACCAGCCGATCTGTTCGTCGATCGAAGACGAGGTACGGAAGATCCAGGCGGAGCTTGAAGTCACTCTGCGCTTTGCGGCACCGCGCCTCAGCGGAGTGAAGGGTCTGCGGCTCAGCGACCCAAGGCAGAAACCAGAGGTTTTCACGAAGCTGCGTGAGCGACTCGACGAGGGCCTCGTGCAGCTGAGGCGCATCCGTATCCGAGAACGGACGCAGATGAAGGCGCGGCGTCTCGAAAAACTCGGGAACCGGAAACGCGAGAGGATCGACCATGGGGTTGCGCAGAGTGACGGTGCTACCTCACGGCGTATACGTCAACCGAATCGTCGGCACGGCCACCTCGGTCGTCACCGATGCGTGACGCGCCAGACTCGCGGCGATCGACTGCGTGGCGGTCACGTTGAACGTGACGCGCATGGACTCGAGCGTGCACACGGTCCTCGGCTCCGGATTGCCGTTGGGGCACGGACCCGTCGAGGCGTCTGACGAAAAGCTCGCCGTGCCGGATGAGAAGTTGAACGTCGCGACGGTGTTGTTGGCGCCAACCTGCAGCAACTGGCCGTTCACGATGCCGGTGCCGTCACCGATGGTGCCGTTTACCGCAGTTGGCGCGGTGCTGGTGGCACTGGGCGCAAATCCGCTCGTCTGCACGATATTTGCAAAGTTTGCGGGATCCTCGAATCCGACCAGCGTCCACGTGGAGAACGATCCGCCACCCGCCTGATGAATGACGCGGTGAATGCCGATGAAGTAGAGCGGCGCGGTGGTGAGATCCGTCTGAACGTCCAAGCGCTTCATCACCACGCCGGCCTGCAGCGCAAGCAGGCTGGAGTCGACGAGCGAGCGCAGCGAGCCGCTGCCGGGATTGGCATCGGCAAGCTGGTCCGCACGTGTCATCAACGCGGTGAGCTGTGCCTGTGACAAGGTGAACTCAGCGCCGGTTGGTCCCTCCGGCCCTGCGGGATTGTCCTTGCTGCAGCCGGCCGCGACCACAATCGCCGCGACGATCGAGAGGATTCTGGATGTACGCATGGCGTTCACGAGGTCAGGGGAATCGTGTGATTCTGCCTGATGGGTTTAACCCACTGAGATTCTACCGCGTCACTTCGGTAGCCCGACGACGGCCATCGGTACGAGATCCTGCACGGCGAGCTGCTGGTAGGTCGGTCGCTATGGCCGTCCACCGGTCGTGGCCGGCAGCTGCTCCAGCATCAATCCGGCAGCCGTCCCGCGCTTGAACCCCTTCCAGTACGTGTGCGTCGGTTGCGCCTTGCCCGCGCGGTCGATGGCCCAGACTGCATCCTTGCCGTTCGGCACCACCTTCAGGTATCCCGCACGGCTCGTGTCACCCTTCAGTTGCAGGTCGAAGTGCGCGGTCACGAAGTGTGCGAGGATGTTGTTCATGCGGCGCGTGTCCCAGATCGGGTCGGCGTAGTGCGTGAACGGATACGACTTGAGTGAGTCGGAGAAGGCGTAACTCTCCGCCGGCGCGGGAATCGGCGCGCCCGCGTTGTGACTGGCGCCAACAAACGTGAGCAGAGAGCGATCGGCATTCACGGCGCCGCGGAAAATGGCGCGAGTCCCGTTCTCGTAACCCGAAACGTCATCGGCGCTGCCGGCCACGAAGAGCGTGGGTGTGCGAATGCCGGCCAAGCCCGCGGAATCCCATAGCCCCGCTGGCATACCCCACGGGCCGATCGCAACGGCCGCCTTGATGCGCGCATCACCGCCGCGCTCGCGATACGTGGCATTGTCGGCGCTTCGCTCCAGCAGCAGGCCATTGGGCGGTGCCCCCGGCATCGTGGCGGCCGCCGTGCGAAAGCCGCCGCCAATGACATTCACGGCGCCGTATCCGCCCATCGAGTATCCGATGATGCCGGTGCGCGTCGCATCGACCCGTCCGGCCAGAAAGCTGCCGGACTGCGCGGCGCCCAGTCGCGCCATCTCGTTCAGCACGAACAGCTGATCGTAGGGTCGGTGATAGAGCGTGCTGCCGAAGGCCTGCGCGTTGTCGTAGGTACTCTCCGTGTGATCGATGGACACCACGACGTAGCCCTTGCTGGCGAGATTCTCCCCAAGGTGACTGAGCAGGAACCGATTGCCGGGGTAGCCGTGCGAGATGATGAGCAGGGGAAATGGCGCGGCGCCAGCGAGCGGCACCGCGTCGCGTTGCGCGCGCCCGATCAGTGTGACGGTAACCGTGGGGTCGCGCATGATGGCGCGGTATTCACCCAGTCGCGGCGCGCTGCTGGGCTGGGCCGGGTACCACACTTCCAGCGTCAGGGATCGATCGTAGCGCGCGGTGGCTTCGCCGGGCTTGGTGCGAACGATGTCGGGACGGTTGCGGTCGGTGACGGTGATGGTGCGGACGCCGACGGTGTGTGAGCCGAATGCGGCGAGTTCTGGCGCCAGCGGGGTGACGACGTCGATGCGATTGTCGAGCGTCGCAACGGGCCGCGGGCGATCGTCAACGCGGCGCGTGGCGGCGGCGCGGCGCTCCCCGGCCACCTGGGCATCGGTCGGCGCAGCCGATGAGAGACAGCCCACGATTGCGGCCGTCAGGACCCAGCACGTCCGCCGGCGACCGCACGACGGGAGAAGACTCGGAGACGAGAGCATCCACGTAAGGTGCAGCCCCGATGCCATCACGACGAGCCCCCGGGGAGCCGTTGACCGCCATGGGTGCTCCTCTTAGTTGCTTCCATGCCGCTTCTCATGGTTGCTCCGGACATCGCCGTGCGAGATCTTTTGGCCTCCCCTAGATCCCTCCCGATGTTCGTCATCCTCGCCGCGCTCGTCCAACAGATCACGGATGTCCCCTCGCCACGCCCGGCGCCCGCACCGGCGTCGGCCAACGCGGCGGCGGTGTTCTCCGGACGCGCCCGGCAGTTGGACGTGCGGGCGCCGCGCATCGGCGAGGCCGACGTGGTCATCGACGGGGCTTCGAACGAACCGGCGTGGCGCGATGCGGTGCTGCTGTCCGAGTTCACGTCGTACAACCCGGTGGACGGCCGGGCGGCGCAGGATTCGACGGAGGTGCGCCTGTTCTACACGGTCGATGCGCTGTACGTCTCCGTGCGCGCGTGGGCGCCGTCGGGCACGGTGCGTGCGACACTGGCCGAGCGCGACAAGATCAGCAATGACGATTGGATCGGGCTGTACCTCGATACCTTCAACGATCGTCGGCGCGCATTTGCCTTCGCGGTAAATCCGTTGGGGGTGCAGGCGGACGGGATGCGCAGTGAGCAGTCCACGATGCCCGGCATCTCGCGCGCATCGTTGCAGGCGGTGGATCTTTCGCAAGACTACGTGTGGCAGTCGGCAGGACGACGTCTGGAGGATGGATTCGAAGTGGAACTGCGCATTCCCTTCAAGTCGATCCGTTTCCAGATGGGTGCGTCACAAGACTGGGGCCTGCAGGTGGTGCGGCAGACGCAGCGCACGGGGTACCAGGACACGTGGGCGCCCACCTCGCGTGCGCAGCAGAGCTTCACGGCACAGGCCGGGTATCTGCGCGGCATGGGTGGCATGCAGCGCGGATTGGTGCTCGACGTGACCCCGACCACCACGGCGTTTGCCAATGGGCGACCCGCGGCGGGTGATGCGTGGCAGTATGGCACACGTGGCCAGGTTGGCGGCGACGTGCGCTGGGGGGCCACCTCCAACTTCACAGTCAACGGCACCGTCAACCCGGATTTCAGTCAGGTCGAGACGGACGTGGGGCAGATTCCCGGGGACGTGCGCTTTGCGCTGTTCTTTCCCGAACTGCGACCGTTTTTCGTGGAGGGCAGCGAGCAGTTCGACGCGCCCAATCAGCTCGTGTATACACGGCGCATCCAGCAACCACTCGGCGCCGTGAAGGTCACCGGCAAGATTCCGCGCACCGATATCGGCTTGATGAGTGCGGTGGATGCCTCGCGTGCCAGCGCGACCGGCCTTGGCAACCCGCTGTTCAACATCCTCCGGATTCGTCGAGATCTTGGCGCGCAGAGTACGGCGGGTTTGCTGTTCACGGATCGGACTGATGGCCGGCGCTTCAATCGGGTGGCCGGGTTCGATACACGCCTCAATTTCGCGAACGCATACAGTCTCGAGGCGCGGGCGGTCACCAGCCTGACGGGAGATGCGGGCGGCGTGCGCTCGGGCAACATCCTTGAGCTGAATCACAATCGAACCGGTCGCGAGTGGGGCTATCGGTGGTCGCTCGCGTCGTTCTCCCCCGAGTTCGAGACGCAGAGCGGGTTTATCAATCGCACCGACTTCGTGCGTGCGCAGGCCTTCCAGCGCTGGACGCGGTTTGGCACCAAGGGCGGCTGGTGGGATCAGCAGCAGCACTTCTTTCGCTCCAATGCGATCTGGCGACACGGGGACTTCGGGAGTGGGGCGCCGCCACTCGAAGTGACGCTGGCGGTCGACAACTCGTGGGTGTTGCGCGGCGGATGGCGTGCGAACCTCACGCCTGAATACAGCGCCATTGCGTTCGACCCGCGTCGATACACGGGTCTGGCGACGATTGCCGCGCGCGCCGGCGGTGGTGCGGATACCACGGTGTTTCGTCCGCTGGATCGGCGACACACGCGTGCGCTGCAGGCGTCCGTGAACACGCCGCAATGGCGTCGGCTGGGGGCCTCGCTCAGCGCACGCTACGGCACGGAGCCGGAGTTTTTCGAAACCGCGACGGCCCGCCGCAGCGACGTGGAAGTGTCGGCTGATATGCGACCGACGCCGCAGTGGCGGCTGTCAACGCTGTTCCGGTATCAGCGGTTCGTGCGAGATCGTGATGGCAGCGTGTTCAGCACCCAGGTGGTGCCGCGCTTGCGCACCGAATACCAGTTCTCGCGCGCGCTGCTGGCGCGACTGATCGTGCAAGTGGAGTCTCGCGATCGTGACGCGCTGCGTGATCCACGCACCGAGTTGCCGCTGCAGACCCGTTCCTCGTCCGGCGTGTACAGTCCCATTGCAGCGCGTCGCTCACTGCTTGGTCGTGCCGACGCGCTGCTCTCGTACCTGCCGAATCCCGGCACCGTCCTGTTCCTCGGCTACGGCTCGGCGATCGATGCGAGCCTGACCATGCGACCATTCGAGGCCGAGCGTACCAGCGATGGGGTATTCGTGAAGTTCAGCTACTTGTACCGCGCGGGTGTGCCGCGAACGGCGATGGCGACAAAGTAGTCCGCTGCCGCGCGAGAGTTCACAGCCAGTTCAGTGGGATGCCGACGATCCGATCATCGTACAGGCGCGGGCGAATGTCCGTGGTGATCACCACGCCAAGCCGCGCGTTGAACTCGTCGAGGAAATCACGCATCGGGCGAAGGTCCCGGCTACCCACCTCCGACGTGTGTTTCACCTCCACGGCGACCGTTCCGAAAGCGCCCTGCAACACCAGGTCGATTTCGGCGCCAGCGCTGGTTCGGTAGTATGAGTAGTCGACGGGCGCGCCCAGCGCGGCCAGTTGGCGAAGGACCTCCTCGATCGCCAACCCTTCCCATGAGGCGCCCATCTGCGGATGGCTGAGCAGCGATACGGTGTCGGGTATTCTGAGCAGGGTGTGCAGCAGCCCGCTGTCCCGGAGATAACCGCGCGGATGTTTGACCAGTCGCTTGACCGCATTGCCCGAGAACGCCGGCACGCGACGCCAGACGAAGGTGCCGTGAGCGATGTCGAAGTAGTCGCGGGCCGTCGGCTGCGATATCTGCAGCGCACGCGCCGTTTCCGCGTAGTTCAGCACGCGACCCGACAGCCCTCCAAGCAACTCGAGAAAGCGACGGAACCGGATGTCGTCCAACCCGGGGAAAAGACGCTTCACATCACGATAGAGGTAGGACTGGATGTATTGCTCCGTCCATGTGCCGCGAAATCGGTCGTTGTCGGCGAGCCAGGGCTCGGGGTAGCCGCCGCGAAACCAGTAGTCGTGCAGCGCGACGAGGGAGCCGCGGGCCTTCAGTCCATCGATCAGCGCTGCCGGCGTCGTGCGTGGGTTCGTGAGCCGCGCCAGAAATGAGTCGCGACGGGTTGTGGCAGTGACCTCCGACCACGAGAACGGTGAGAGCTCGATGATGCCGACGCGCCCCGCCAGACTTTCGGCGATCGAGGTCAGCAGCTCTGGCGAGCTCGAGCCGGTGATGACAAAGCGTCCTTTCTCGCGTCGGTGTTCATCGATCGCCACGCGCAGGGCTGGGAAGAGCGCGGGCAGCAGCTGCGCCTCGTCGATCGCGACGTGGCGTGGATTGAGCCGGAGGAAGGTGTCCGGATCGCGGGCGATGACCGTGTGGTCGGCACGCCGCTCGAGGTCGAACGCGGTCCATTCCCGCCCCAGGGTGCCGAGCAGGGTGGTCTTTCCGCACTGACGCGGTCCGAGGATGGCCACGCACGGGAAGGTGGCCAGGTACTCGGTGAGGAGGGGGGCGACCGCTCGACGCATACCTTGCAATATCAAACAGACACTTTTGTTTTGCAATGTAAAGGCCGCAGGATGTACCTGAGCTTGGTGTCGCTGTCCGCTGGCCGCGGCGGGCTGGTGACACGTGCCCATGTTCGGGACACTTGCAACGACTCGCAAGTCTCCATCCGTTGCCCGCCGACCCCCGTTCTCGCTGTTTCCTCTGTCAGTACCCCGTCGTACCTTCGCATCCATGATTGACTATCGTCGTTTTTGGGGGAAGGCCACGCCGTCGGCCCAGAGCGGTCGGATGTGGCACCCCGTCGCTTGGCATTTGCTGGACGTGGCCGCGACGGTGCGCGCTATTCTGGATGTGCGGCCTCTCGCAAGACAGGCCGGCGCGCGACTGCTGAGCTGTTCGGAGGAGGCTGCGACGGATCTCATGGCAACGCTCGCAGTGCTGCACGACATCGGCAAGTTTGCGCCCTGTTTTCAGCTCAAAGCGCCGCATTGTTGGCCAGAGGAACTCGGCGCTATCGGCGACTACGGACTCGCGGGCAACGGGCACCCGACGGACGGGTGGATGATTTGGGAGCGCGCCCTGAAGCTTCCCGACACCCACACCGCGTTATCAACGTCGGCGTTCGAGCCGCTGGTGCTTGCCGCGTTCGGCCATCATGGTCGGCCGATCGCGTTCGATATTTCCGGGATAAAGACGTTCAACACGAAACAGATCCAGCCAAGCATCGAAGCGTGTTTGGCGGACCTGCTGTCGCTAGTCTGCGGTGACAGAGCACTCCTCGCAGGCGCAACCCTGTCGCAGAATAGGCTGGCGAGTTGGTGGGTGAACGGAATACTCACGTTGGCTGACTGGATCGGTTCAGGCAGCGAGTTCGTGTACGAATCGGACGAGTATTTGGCAGCCGAGTATTGGGCCCTGGCGAAATCACGGGCGTCCATCGCCGTCGCCAAGGCCGGTGTCGCACAGTCCAAGAGTGCGGCGCGTCGAGCCTTTAGCGCTTTGACAGGTAAGGAGCATACGACCCCCATGCAGCAATGGACGGAGAGCGCTGAGTTGGGGGATGGTCCGCTGCTTGTGATTCTCGAAGATGTGACCGGCTCCGGGAAGACGGAGGCAGCGCAGGTGATCGTGCATCGATTGATGGCCAGCGGTCGTGCGTCCGGCGCGTACTGGGCGATGCCGACGCAAGCAACCGCGAATGCGATGTATACGAGACAACGCGCCGCTATCGCGAAACTGTTCGACGACTCGACCAAACCGTCACTCGTGCTGGCGCATGCACAGTCGCGTCTTTCACCCGTCATTTCGACGTGATGTGCTGGCTGGCGTTGCGGACAATGCTGATCCCGACGAGATCGCCGTTGATGACGACGAGGCGCCGTCATCAACAGCGATGTGCAGCGCATGGTTGGCAGACAATCGTCGGGCATCGCTGCTCGCCGATGCTGGAGCGAGTACAATCGACTAAGCCTTATTGGGATTCTGCCAAGCTCGTTCAACACGTTGCGGCTGGCAGGATTGGCGGACAAGGTGCTCGGCAAGTCGTTTCGATCCACGCCCCTGAGTGAGGGGCGACCGAACGATCGGCCATGACATCGTCCCGCAGGAACTGGTTTCGATCCAAACCCCTGCGTGAGGGGCGACGTGGGCGCCGATATCCTGGCGTACTCCGCCGACGTTTCGATCCACGTCCCTGCGCGAGGCGCGACGAACTATGCTCGCGTTGAGGTGACGCTCGGCAGCGGTTTCGATCCACGCCCCTGCGTGAGCGGGCGACCGGGACGGCGACCGCCCTGTCGAGTTACACGCCGGCTTCGATCCACGCCCCTGCGTGAGGGGCGACCTCAACGCCCGCGTTTTCGAGTACGGCGACGTGGTTTCGATCTACGCCCCTGCGTCAGGGGCGACCGCCGCAGCACCATCCGGGGCGTCGAGATGCCATGGTTTTCGATCCACGCCCCTGCGTGAGGGGCGACTGCTCACGCCGACGTTTCCGGAGCGATCCGCGTGATGTTTCGATCCACGCCCCTGCGTGAGGGGCGACCACGTCATCCAAGTGACTGGTCGGCTGCAGCAACATGTTTCGATCCACGACCCTGCGTGAGGGGCGAAGTCAGCAGCGATCGCTTCGGCTTCCGTCTCGGTGTTTCGATCCACGCCCCTGCGCGAGGGGCGACCTTCCGGGCTCATCTTGTCGATGCCCAGCATCTGCGCGCTTCGATCCTCGCCCCTGCGTGAGGGGCGACGCTTGGCGACGGTGGAGCCGGAGACACCGGGATCACTGTTTCGATCCACGCCCCTTCGTGAGGGGCGACACGTTCGGGGCGGCCGTCACGGCGACTACGACGGTGCTTCGATCCACGCCCCTGCGTGAGGGGCGACGGCCGTCGTCGGACTCCCGGCCGAACCCGTACAGCTTTCGATCCACGCCCCTGCGTGAGGGGCGACGTCATTCCGTCGGGCCGTCTCGAAGGTGAAGGTGTTTCGATCCACGCCCCTGCATGAGGGGCGACGTGCGAGTGGACTCCCAGTGGACTCCTCTTGAAGGGTTTCGATCCACGCCCCTGCGTGAGGGCGACACGCCGGACGGCGCCGTGGTGCAGATCTCTGGCCGGTTTCGATCCGCGCCCCTGCGTGAGGGGCGACCTCGTGGTCATGGCCGTCGACGGTGACCAGCCCGTTTCGATCCACGCCCCTGCGTGAGGGGCGACGAGCATCGCGCGGAGGAACTGCGCGTGCCGGTTTCGATCCACGCCCCTGCGTGAGGGGCGACAGCCTGTCGCATTGCTGGCTCGATGTGTTGGCGCGGTTTCGATCCACTCCCCTGCGTGGGGGGCGACGATGTGCAGAAGAAGTGGCTGGAAAGCATCGTGCGGTTTCGATCCACGCCCCTGCGTGAGGGGCGACCTGTTCTGGCGCAAGCCGATGCCGGATGATCCGAAGTTTCGATCCACGCCCCTGCGTGAGGGGCGACGGCATTCGTTGCCCTCGTGCATGACTTCCATGCCGGTGTTTCGATCCACGCCCCTGCGTGAGGGGCGACCGCCTTGCGGTACGGCAGCTCGGTCATGGGCATGTTTCGATCCACGCCCCTGCGTGAGGGGCGACCCTGACCGAACCTTCACGTT
>CAZMGX010000003.1:0-47889 GCA_964565915.1 uncultured Gemmatimonas sp. | reverse complement strand
GAGTGTGAGCACGATGGTCGCGTTGCTGCTAGCAGTGGCCGAGACCGCCGCCGACGGTGTCGACAGGTTGATGGAGGGTACGGTGACGGTCAGCGGCAGCACGATGGTGCTCGCCGCGACGCCACTGCCGACCGCCCGGATCGTGATCGAGGTGACGCCGGCCACCGCGCCTGCAGAGACCGTCAGCGTCAGGGTCGTTGATGTCGACGCGGTCGTAAGCGTCGAGGTGCCGAATGTTGCTGTGACCCCCGACGGCAGATTCTCAGCCGCCAGCGTCACGGCGCCCGTAAATCCGCCACCCCGAACGATTGAAACGGTCGTGCTCGCGGGCGACAGCGTCGAAGCGGTCAGCGCTGTGGATGCGGTGGACAGAGCCACCGTCGGTGTGGGCGGTGGCGGCGTGACCCCGCCAGACTCTCCACCGCCGCCACACGATCCAAGCACAATCAACATGGCCACACGCGCCCAAGTGGCGCCTCGAGCACGATGGAGCATTCGGCGGTACGACCTCAAGGAGCAGAAGGCGATCTGTTGCGTGCAACCCTTGTGCTCAGGCTACGACCTCGGCCGACACGCCGCCATCACGCAAACGCGTGATGACAGCGCTCCGACCATCACATCGTGGTCGTCTCACTGCACGGGCGCTGGACCGTCATTCCCTCCGCAGCGCGAATGCCACCAGTTTCGCGGTGTTGCCACTCCCGGTGGCGATCACGATGACCTGCCGCCCCTCGCGCGTGCGATAGGTCATGGGGTTCGCGTACCCGACCTGTCCCAGGTTGTACTCCCAGAGCGTCGCGCCAGTTCGCGAGTCGATCGCGTACAGGACGCTGCCACCACCAGTGGAGAACAGCAACCCGCCTTTCGTCACGAGGGTGCCGGGCGACCCGGCCACACCCAACTTCTCCGGCAACGTGACACCGCGCAGTGCCGGGTGATTGCGCACGTTCGGCGAGTCGCCGATGGGCACCTGCCACTTGGTCTCGCCGGTGTTGAGGTCGATTGCGGTGATGGTGCCGTACGGCGGCTTGTTGATGGGGAGCGTTCCGCCCCGTCCGCCGACCGCGCTGCCACGCGCCGAGTCCCGGATGCTCACGGTCAGCGACGAGTTGGCGAGATCCAGCACGTACGGTGCATCGACGGTGTCGCTCTTCGTGTCGCGCTTCTGAAGCTTGAAGAGACCCGGCGAGTTGGTAGCCTTGAGGTAGATCCATCCGGTTTCCGGATCGACCGCCCCGCCGCCCCACCCTGATCCGCCCACCACGCCAGGCATCGCAATGCTGCCTTGCATGGACGGCGGCGTGTAGAGCGGGCCCGTGCGATACGGTGCGATCACGGCAAGCGCCGCCGCCTTGATCTGCGGCGTGAAGTCGATGACATCATCCGCGGTGAATCCCTGCTTCGCGTATGGCGCCGGCTTGAGCGGCACCGGTTGTGTGGGCCACGCCGCTTCGCCGGGGATGTCGCTCGGTGGCACGGGACGTTCCTCGACGGGCCAGAGCGGCTTTCCCGTCACGCGATCGAACACGAACAGAAATCCCTGCTTCGTGGGCAGCGCCACGGCATCGACGCGACGTCCGTCATGCACCACGGTGAGCAGATTGGGCGGCGCCGGCGGGTCGTAGTCCCAGAGTCCGTGATGCGCAACCTGGAAGTGCCAGACGCGCCTTCCGGTGCGCGCATCGAGGCACAGGATGGACTCTGCGAACAGATTCGCGCCCTTGCGCTCGCCGCCATACCAATCGTTGGTGGGTGTGCCGATGGGGAGATAGACGAGTCCGCGCACGCTGTCGACCGTGAACGGCGCCCACGCATTCGTATGACCTGCCCACGACCACGAGCTGTCGCGCCACGTGTCGTGGCCGACTTCACCGGGCTCGGGCACGGTCTTGAAGCGCCAGAGCCGCTTGCCGGTGCGTACGTCGAATGCCTGGATGTCCCCCGGCGGATCACCGCGATACGCCAGCCGATCGCCGACGCCATTGCCCAGCATGACGATGTTGCCCCACACCACCGGCGGCGAGGTGTTCGTGTAGTGCTCCTTGCGCACGGATCGTGAAAGGTTCGCCGTGAGGTCCACCTCTCCGTTCGTGCCGAAGGACGGAATCGGTCGGCCGTTCGCGGCATCGAGCGCAATGAGGCGCCAGCGCGAGTTGATGAAGACGCGTCGTTCCCGCCCATTCGTCCACGTGGCCACGCCGCGGTGCACGAATCCGGTGCCGTTGCTGGGTTGCCCGTACGTCTTCCACACCTGCGGGTCATATGCCCAGAACTCGCGGCCCGTGTTGGCGTCGAGCGCGATCACGCGGTTGTACGACGTGGAGAAGAACAGCGTGTCGTGAATGGCCAGTGGCGTCGCCTGGAACTGCCCGGCGCGCGCCGGCTTCTGGCCGTCGCTGGCAGGGATGTTCTGCTCGTTCGCATGCCACGTGAACAGCGTGTCCAGGCGCGACACGGTGGTGCGGTTGATGTCGGTGAGCGGCGAGTACTTCTGGCCACCGGCGTCATTGCCGTAGGCGGGCCAGTCGACCGAGGTGCGGGGTTGGCGGGCGGCGGCGATGGCCACGACGGCGCAGACGGCGACGAGGAGCGCGGAGACGGCGGTGCGTGGACGCATGGGCGCCTTGGTGCGGGGATGATCGTCGGCTGGTGGGGCGCATGCGGGAACGGCGCGCCTGAGCAATGCGATGATAACATACGCGCGGGGCACGGCTCAATGCCGTGCCCCGCGTGCTACTGCGTCACCATCACCTCATCATCATCACCTCATCACCATCACCGCGTCACCATCACCGCCCCGCCCGCGCCGACCGCGAACAGTTTCGACGCCACGCCGTGCATCGCCCAGAAGAACTGGTCGGAAGAACCACGCAACCGGAACCATTGACTGCCGTCGTATCGCAAGACGGCTCCGTTGAAGTCCACGGCATATACCTGGTTCGCGCCCACGCCCCACAAGGCATAGATCCCGCTCAACTGACCGGGCACCGACATGGGGGTGAACGATGTGCCGTTGAAGCGGAAGATGCCCCCGTTGTTCGTGCCCGCGAAGTAGTTGGTCGGACTGCTCCCCCAGACCGACACCAGCGCACTCGTGGTCCCCGACGAAATCGGGGTGAAGACACCGCCGCCTGAATAGCGTCCAGCGAAACCACCGGAACCCACGAGCAGCACGTCGGTCTCGCTGGTTCCCCACACGGCACTCACGTCACCCGGCGGCGTTGCCGTCGCATTCGACCACGTGGTCCCGTTAAAGCGCTGCAACGGCGAGAACCGACTCCCGGCAAACACGTTGGAGAACGACGGCCCCCACAGTGACACAAGGCCGCTCACTCCGGGCAGCGCCGTCCGCTGCCAACTGCTGCCGTCGTACCGATAGGCCACAGACTCTCCGGTCAGTGGATCGGTCCCCACAGCCAGCACCTGCGTTGCACTCGCCGCATACACGTCTTCAAAGCGCGTGAAGCCCGCTTGCGGCTGCAGTTGCCAGGCGCCGTTGTTGTACCGCCAGATCGTGCCATCATGCCCGACGGCAAATGCCGTGTTGGCATCCACCGCCCAGACCGACCGCAGTTCCGGTGCCGAGGTCAGCACGGTGGCCGTATTTCCAGACTGCTGCACGGTCACGTTGTCGCCGATCGCGAACGCAGTACTGCCGGATCCCGTGACGATGGATAGCCGGTTGCCGGTACGACGCGGGAGCGCGTTCCACGACGTGCCGTCGAAACGACTCATGAACCCCGTCTCGCCGACCACCACGACGTTGTTCGCCGATGAACCCCACACCGCACGCAGTGGTCCGTTCACGTTCGCATACAACGGATCCGTCGACCAGGTGGTGCCGTTGAACTTGAGCACGCCGGCCGAACCCGTCGCATAACCCAGCGTGGGGCTCGACATCCAGATGCCGGTGAGGAAATCACCGGAGGGTGGCACGACCACGCTCCACGTCGTGCCGTCGAAGCGGAGAATGCTGCCGTCTTCGCCGACCGCGAAGATGAGGTTGGCGGAGGCCCCCGAGATGCCCACGAGATTGGCCGTGGTCGGCGACGACATCGTGGACCACGCGGTGCCGTTGTAGCGGATGATGGTACCGGCTTGCCCAACGGCGAACACGTTGGTCGGCCCGCTGCCCCATACCGCACGGAGCCGTTGAGTGGTCGGCGCAGACATGTCGGTCCATGCCGTGCCATTGAAGCGACGGATCGTTTCGCCGACACCGAACACGTCCGACGCGGAACTGCCCCACATCGCCGACACGCCGAATGAGTTTCCGGGCAAGACAGTCCATGTCGTGCCGTTGAATCGATAGTAGTTCGGGAACGATGCGGCGAACACGTCGGTCGGACTGGCCGCCCACGCGGCGGCGATGAATCCGGCGGGCGCATCATAACCGCCGGCCACACGAAGGGTCGTCTCATCCCACACGCTGCCGAGTTGCGAGGACACGACCGTGACCGTCGCCGTGGCCGTCGTGCTGCCGATCGACGCCGTGATGGTGGCCGTGCCGGCCGACACGGCAGTCACGTTGCCATTGGCGACGGTGGCGATTGCCGGCGCCGAACTCGTCCAGGTGATCGTGGCCGCCGGACACGTCGACGGTGTGCGCGTCGCGCTGATGTTTGCCGTCAATGGCACCGCGATGGTCAACGTAGCCGGGTTGAGCGTGATCGCGGTGACGCAGGGTGGCACGGTGACGATCGCACTGCCCTGTACGCTGTTGACCGTCGCGGTGATCGTGCTCGTTCCCGCCGCCAAGGCCGTCACGAGGCCGCTGCTCGACACCGTGGCGACGGTCTGGTTGGAGCTGGACCAACTGGGCGTCAGTGCGCCGCAGTTCTGCTGCGTGATCGTCGCGGCCACGGTGGTGGTCTGCGCAATCGGCACCGTCACGGTCCCGGGACTCACTGTCACGGCCGATACCGTGCACGTGGAGGGCGGCGTGGGATTGTTGCCGGTGTCCGAGCCGCAGGCGGCCGTGACGAGCACGAGGAAGAGACTGAGGAGAACGCGCGTATTCACAGTAGGCTCCTGGGGAAGTCGCGACGGCAAGCTGGCTCTCTCATTGGACGCCCGACGGGCCATTCGGTCAGTTCCCTATGATAACGGCATGCCGCCGTCGGCATCGCGCCTTCGTGAGAGGATCATGAGACTTCTCTCACGAAACAGGGCCCTCTGGCCTCTCGCCGCGATAGTGGAGGGGTCCACTCCGGACACATCGTTCCCTCGCACTCGGAGTACTCCATGCGTATCGCCCCGTTCCTCACGCTCGCGGTTGTGGCCCTCAGCGCCTGCAGTGACTCGCAGCCGCTGGTGGCTCCCGACGAAATCGCCGACGTCTCCAGCCCCGCCTTCTCCAGCTCGTCTCGGAGCGCGATGACCCGCTATCGGGTGACCATCACCAATCTCACGTCCGGACAACCCTTCTCTCCTGGCGTATTCGTGACGCACTCTCGTCGCGCCTCGCTGTTCGAAGTTGGTGAGCGGGCCTCCACCGGCATTCAGGAAATCGCCGAGAACGGAAACCCGGCCATCGCCGCCGCGGCGCTGCAGGGGCGATCGGGCGTATCTGACGTGGTGACGACCGCCGCCCCCGTCGGGCGAATGGGCGGCGGCCCGTTTGCCAGCTCGCTGTCATTTGAGATCGAGGCGGAGGCCGGCGCGAACTTCCTGTCGGCCAGCCTCATGTTGATCTGCACGAACGACGGGTTCACCGGGTTGGACGCGGTACGACTCCCACGCGGCGCCAACGAGTCCGTCTACTACGCAGACGCGTATGACGCCGGTACGGAGGAGAACGACGAACTCGCTGGCTCGATCGTTGGGCCGTGCTTCGGGATCGGCCCCGTCAGTGGTCTGGTTGGTGGCAGCGGACGCACGCCGGAGCATCGCCGTATTCGGCATCACCGCAACATCAAGGGTATTGCGGACCTCACCGCAGCACACCGATGGGAACGTGGCCCGGTGGCCCGCGTGACCGTGCAACGGATCAACTAGATTCTTCGGCATGACCAGCCGCGTGCTCATCATCGAGGATGACCGGAATCTGCGAGGCTTTCTGCTCAAGGCGTTTCGCGAGGAAGGCTACGCCGTTCGGGACGCCGCCACCGGCGATGATGGGCTCGCGGTCGGCTTGGCCGAACCGTTCGACTGCATCGTGCTCGACCGCATGCTGCCCGGCATGGACGGTATGGAGGTACTGAGAATCCTTCGGGCACGGGGCACCCGGGTGCCCGTGCTCATGCTCACGGCGCGGGGGGAGACGACAGAACGCGTTCGTGGACTCGAGGCGGGCGCGGATGACTACCTGCCAAAGCCCTTCGACCTCCCCGAGTTGCTGGCGCGCGTGCAGGCGCTGATCCGTCGCGCGCGTCTGACCGGCGAGGACGCCGTGATGCAGATCGGGCAGCTCTCCATCGATCCGGTGGCACGACGCGTTACCGTCGGCGGTCGACTGATCGAGCTCTCACCGCGCGAGCTGACGTTGCTGGAGTTTCTCGCCAGGAACGTTGGCCGGACGCTGTCGCGCGCCCGCATCGCCGAAAGTGTCTGGAACTATCAGTTCGATCCCGAGACCAACGTCGTCGACGTCTACGTGAATTATCTTCGCAAGAAGCTTGGCCCGATGCGAGACGGAACCGAAATCGTCACGGTGCGCGGCGTGGGATACCGACTGGAGCAGCCGTGAGCGAGCCTGGAATCCGAGAAGCGTTGGTCGCCGGTGTCAGCCGGCTCACCTGGCGCACCCTGGGCACGTACGCCACGGTGGTCATCGTAGGATTTTCAGCGATCAGCCTGCTGGCGTTGGAGCGCGCGTTGCGCCAAAGTGCCGACGTCATCGAGTCGCTGCTCGGGATGTACGCAGACCCCGGCGGTGAGCGCACCGCGGTCGCCCCGGCGATGTTGGCCGATGCCCTCACCGGCGTGGGCAATCGGTTCGTCATCACGCGCGCAACGAACGTGGGCGACGGCACATTCCGCACGTACTATCTCGCACCAGGGATGCCGGCCAAGGAGGTCGCTGGGATTGACGGTGACCGCAGCCCCGCGGCCGTTCGGGATACCCTCCTGGCAGCACTGGGTGAGCGTCGTTGGCAGTATCAGGTGTTTCATCGCCACTCCGGCGAGTTCGAAATTTTCGTCGCCGCGGATCGCATGCCGTATCTGCTCAGCGTCGCCGGCGTCGCGTGCGCCGCGCTGGTGTTGTTGCCGGTCGGCGCCGCGCTGTCACGACGAACGACGCGGGAAACGGTCGGCGCCCTCTTCGTTCCAGTTGAACATCTTCGTCAGTCCATCGCCGACATCGGACCGGACGACTTGAGTCGCCGAGTTCCGGTGCCGACCGGGCTTGTGGAGACCACAGAAATCGCGCATGCCGTGAATCGGCTCGTGGCACGCGTCGAACAGTCACATGCATCCCTTCAGGCCTTCACGGCGGACGCGAGCCACGAACTTCGCACGCCCATCACGTACCTGCGCGCGCAGTCGCAATGGGCCTTGGATGGCGCACGATCCGAGAGCGAGTTGCGTGACGCATTGTCGTCCATGTCGGCTGAAGCCGAGCGTATGCATCGTCTGGTGGAGGGGCTGCTGTTGCTGGCGCGAGGAGACAATCGTGATCTCCAATTGCGCCGCGACCGATTTGATGTCGCCTCGCTGGTCGCTGAAGTCGCGGAAATTACGGGCGGGATGGCGACGGGACGCGATATTGTGGTGCAGACGCTGGTGCCCTCGGGAACGACGGCCGTTGGAGACGAGGGCCATACGCGTCAGATATTGCTGAATCTGGTGTCGAATGCCGTGCGCTACACGATGCGCGGAGTGATTCGGGTGCATGCGGCCGTTGAAGCCAGCGCGGTGCACATTTCCGTGGAGGACACGGGCATCGGGATCGCTCCGGATCAGCTGCCGCGAATCTTCGAGCGGTTTGCGCGCGTCGAGGCCTCCCGAAGCCGTGAGCATGGCGGCGCCGGCCTCGGTTTGGCCATTGCGCGCATGTTGGCCGAGCTGCAGGGTGGCTCACTGGCGGTGGAAAGTGCTCCCGGCTCAGGCAGTCGCTTCACGTTACAGCTGCCGGCCGCCACCTGAAGCGCCGAATGCGGTGGCAGATGCGGCAGGGCGATCACGGCGCCCGAAGACTGCTGCGATCGTCAGCCTCCGACACTGAAGCGGAACGGAGCCGAACGCTCCATCGCATCCTGCCGCCGGAAATCGCGCGGCGAGACACCGACCGACTTCTTGAAGACCTTGGAGAAGCTGAACGCGTCCTGGTAGCCCACCGCACGCGCCACCTGTTCCAGCGAGTGTGTCGTGTCGCTCAGCAAACGCATAGCGTGCTGCATGCGCACGGTACGCAAGTAGTGTAACGGCGTATCGCCCATCGCCGCGCGGAATCGCTCTGCCAAGGCGGTGCGCGACAGGCCGACTCGTGACGCCAGCGCGTCGAGCGACCACGCATAGGCACAGTCCTCATGCAAAAGTGCGACGGCCTGATGCACGGGTCCATCCTGCAGGACCATCGCGACACCGGCCGTGGAGGCCTGTCGTTGCATCAACGCGCGCAGCAGATACGCAAACACGACGTCCAGCAGCCCATCGAGCACGCCCTTGCTGCCGATCTGCGGGCTGTCGATTTCCGCACGCAGCAACCCGACGGCGAGCGCCAGCGGCGAGAGTGGCGGAATGTCCGTTGCGCGCAACACGAACCATGGCGGCAGCTGCGTGAACATCGGATGCAGCGGTGTGCTCCACAGCTGATACGCGCCGCTGATCACGTGACTCCCCGCCAACGATGTGTCGCCGGTGGCTCCACTTCCAAACGGCACGATGCCAGTCGGCACTACGCCGGCGCGCTCCGTCACGGACTCCACCGTGACACCGCGTAGGGTGGCGTCACTCGCGAGGACGTGCACGTGGCCACGTGCCATGAGCGCGATGTCGCCGGTCGCCAGTGCGATGGGGGCGTGTTGGCCGGGCACGTGAATCCAAAGCGGACCCTGCGTCACGATGTGCAGCCCCATGCTGCGATCACACGGGAAGCGCAGCGCGCGACTGGTCGTCAGGGCGCGGAGGTTCAGCAGCCGCCGTACCAACCCGGCCTCGTGCAGCACGTGGGACACGATGTCCATCCTGCCGCTCCCTGGCAGACGGTGAGATAATCCGAAGAATCGGACGAATGGACATGAATATTGAACGAAATGCTATCCGTAATCCAGATGCGACGAGACACTCTGTGGGTGTTGGCGATCTTTCACCCTCCAGAGAGTCCTGCATATGCGCACCATCCTCGTCGTCGGAGCCAACGGAACCGTTGGCCGAACCCTGGTTCCGCTGCTGGAAACGGCCGGTCACGCCGTCCGACGCGCCACCAGCCGCAGCGCCACGGCGTCAACCGACGTTCACCTCGATCTGGTCAGCGGAGCGGGCGTGAACGACGCACTGGCCGGGGTCCATGCCCTGTTTCTGATCGCGCCACCGGGCTTCACCAATCAGGACGAACTCCTGAATCCGGTTGTCGACGCCGCACGCACACACGGCGTCGGGAAAATCGTATTGATGTCGGCAATGGGCGCTGACGCCGACGAATCGGCGCCGCTGCGTCGGGCCGAGCGACACCTCGAGGCATCGGGGATCGCGTACAACATCATTCGTCCGAACTGGTTCATGCAGAACTTCCAGACGTTCTGGCTTGCGCCCATTCTCGCGCAGGGCCAGATCATCCTGCCAACCGGCACGGCCAAGGGCAGCTTCATCGATGCCCGCGACATCGCGTCGGTCGCTGCAGTGCTGCTGACCACGAATACCCACGACAATCAGGCGTTCGACCTGACGGGCGACGAAGCCCTGGACCACGATACCGTCGCGGCCATCCTCAGTCGCGAATCCGGACGCGCGATCACATACGTCGATGTCCCGTCCGACGCGATGCGTGCACCGCTGCTGGCAGCCGGCTTGACGCCCAACTACGTCGAATTCCTGCTGCTGATTCTCGGCTACTTCAAGGCCGGCTATTCTGAGCGCACCACCGATGCGGTGCAGCAGATCACGGGCGTCGCGCCGCGTCGATTCGCTGACTACGCGCGGGCGCAGCGCGCGGTGTGGTCGCCCGTCACCGTGTAAACGAGGACAACGACCGCTACGGTCGGCCCAGCTCGAAGGCACCGCTCGCCGTGAGCGTCCCGGTGGCGCCGCCGGCGAGCGCGGCCATCGTGGCGTTGAACGTGCCGATGATGCGCGTGGCCGTGATGCTGGTGATCTCCACCGACCCACTGCCGCCGGCCACCTGCGAGCCCCACGTCGCCGTGAGATTGCCTGGCTGACCACTCACTTGCACACTGCGCACCGGCGTCGCGGCACTCAGCGCATACGTGCCCACCCCGGTCATGTTCGCCACGCTGATCGTGAGGTTGCGAGTGCCATTGGTCGCGGTGATGGTCAGCGTGGGATTGCTGCCGATACCAAGGATGTGGTTCACACCCGCCGCGGCGAACGTGCCGCCGATGGTTCCCGTGAGCTTGCTGCCCTGATTGGCTGCGGCCACACCGCCGGTCCCCGAGACGGGGATGTCCATGACGCCCTCGGTGACGTTCCGCGTCCCCGTGGATCCCGCCTGCGGATCGGCGACAAAGCGGAACGTGCCCACCATGCGGGACGCCGTCAGTGAGGTGATCACCAGCTCACCCGCCGTCCCATTGAGTGGTGTACTCCATCCACCGGACGGCGGCAGCGAGAGATTCACGGATCCCCCAAACACCGAGGTGATCGCCCCCAGTTGATAGGTTCCCGGACCGCGAATGTTGTAGAGTTGAAACACCATCGTGTACGCATTGGCACCGCCGACGCGCAGCGCGCTGAGCGAGTAGAGGCCTGGTGACGGGTTGATCGCCGTCACGGCCGTCGTCGGGGCCCACGCCACACCGTCGATCTTCGCCGTGAAGTTCGTGATACCACCCGGGTTGCCGCCGGGATCGGTCGTCTCGCTGCCACCACCGCAGCCGATCAGGACACCAAGCAGGAGCAGCACGGCCGGGATTCGTGTCATGACGGTCACCGCGAAGTGAGGAGCAGCGTGAGGAGCGGGAGCAGCAGACGCTGCACCGGCAACCTGCGGATGGCAAGCTCGGGCGCAGCAATGACCCATCGATGAGGGCGCGCAGCTCGCGCTCGGTTTCCTCGTCGCCGGCCGTATCGCAGTCGCTGAGCGTTCGCGCCGGTTAGGTCGAGGGCGTGGGGCGGGCGGGGCATCTGCGTATCAATACGCACATCGTGCGAGGCCGCTAACGAGAGCAACCCGCTCGCCCCCTCCTGTGTCTGACTGCACATGCGCTATCTCACGATCGCCGCCCTCCTCGCCACGGCGACGGCGGCGGGCCGCACCCCAGACCAATCCGGCACCTTCTCGCTCGCATCCGCCACGTGGATGGTCGACGAGGCCCTGAGCAACATCCACGGTGTGGCGTCCTTTCGGGACGGTCGCGTGCTGATCGCCGACTCGCGTGAACGCCTGCTCTACATCGCGTCCCGCGACGGCCGACTCACCCGATACGGCTCCGCTGGCGAAGGTCCCGGCGAGTATCAGAGCGTCTACTCGATCACCCGTGTCCGCGGAGACTCACTGCTGGTCTTTGACAACCGCAATCGCCGCTTCCTGCGATTCGCGGCCGATGGGCGCCAGGTACAAGACGTACCGATCCCGGCGGAGCTTTTGCGGGCGGGCGGCATCGCTCCCGTGACCGGTTCGGATGCGAATGGACGGCTCTACTGGGTCGGCGACGTCGTCGGCACCGAAGGCGGACTCCCGAAGCGAGCCGCGGTGCATCGGATTCGCGCGTGGATGCCGGGGCAGACTGCAGTCACCATCGTCGCCCCCCTGCGTGACCACGCCGACGACCGCCACGCGCAGGCGTTCCATCCGTTCTCGGCGCGCGATGCGTTTGTGATCGCGCCAGATGGGCGCGTGGGAGTGCTGTCAGCGACCGACTATCGCTTGCGCTGGTATCGCGACAATCGCATAGTGGCGGAAGGGCCGCCCATACCGTATGTCAACGTTCGCCTCACCGCCGCCGAGCGTTCGGCGTTCCGCCGCGCGCGCGCGGGGCAGCCGGCCGGCGGCATCAGCATGAGCGGCGGCGGTAGCCGCGATGAGCCCAGTCCAGAGGCCATGCGGCGCATGACCGAGGCGTATCCCGACGCGCTGTTTCCGGACGCGTTCCCACCCTTCGATGCGGACGCGGTACGCCGCTCCCCTCGAGGCGACGTGTGGGTGACGCTGTCGGCGCCATCTGCTGCCACGCAGGTCATGGTTGACGTGCTCCGCGAAGACGGCACGCGCCGCGGGTCACTGCGCCTGCCAACCGGACGACGGTTGGTCAGCCTCGCTCCAGAGGGGGTCTATCTCAAGCGCGTCGATGACGACGGACTGGAATGGCTTGAGCGGTACGCGTATCCCTCCGGCTTGAATTGACATCAGGACTATTCCTCCCGCAGGACTTGCATGGGCTGAATGCGCAGAATGGTGCGCATCGGCAGGTACGCGGCGATGAGCGCCAGCGTCAAACCGGTCAGCAGCATCGGAATGACCACGAGCGGCGACAAGACATGGGTGCGATACAGCAGGGCATCGAAGCGCTCTCGCAACGGCACCAGCACCAGGAGGCCCATGGCCATGCCGAGTGCGACCAGCGAGAGCGCGCGCACGAGGACCGGCCGTACCACGTGACGGGTGGGCGCTCCAAGCGCGATGCGGACGGCGTGCGCCACCTTGTCCTGCGCCACGAGATATGACAGCACCCCACTCAAACCGATCAGCGTGACGAGTCCCGCCAGCAAGCCGAAGACGGTAAACGTGGCCCTCCCGGTCTCGTAGGGACGCGTGAGCCACGCGAGGTGCTGCGGCATGTGCGCGATCCGCGCGCGTGGGAGAGATGGATCCGCGCGCCGAACGACGCGACGCAACTGCTCGTCGGTCAGCGTGATGCCCTCACGGGCCCGAACAAAGATGGCGCCCGCTCGACCATAGCCGGCACCTTGTGAGTACGGCAGGTAGACGATGGGCGGTGGCGTCTCGCCAAGCCCTGAGAAAACGTTTGCGTTTCGCACAACACCGACGACGCGGCGACAAGGCAAGGTGTCGGCGCGGACACGGAGGCATCGGCCGACCGCCGTACCAACCGTCCACAGGCTTTGTGCCAGCGTCTCATTGACGACGATGGTGGGTTCACTGCCGACCAGGTCCGACTCGTCGATCCAGCGACCGGTAGCCATCTGCATGCCCATCGTTTCGAGATGAGACGGCGTGGCGTTGTCGAACCAGACCGTCGGCAGTGAATCGGTTCGACCTGGCACACTGATGGCCTCGTTCGCATTGTTCCACCATGGGACCATGTACCCGAGACTTACCGCGAAAACACCGGGCTCGTGAGCCAGTGCGTCCGCTACCGCCGCAAGGCGTTCGCGCCGTTGATCCGGCGGCAGCGCAGACAAGTCGAATTCAACAAACGTCAGCCCGTCTGGGCGAAACCCGTGATCGACCGCGGTCGCGCGGCGGACACTGATGACGAAGGCTGCGGACCCACCGAAGAGGACGGCAAAGAGGCTGGCTTGAATCACGATCATTGCTGACCGAAGCATACGGGCTCCGCGACCACTCCCGCCTCTCGCGCCTCCGGCCGCACCCATCAAGACCACCGGCTCGACCCGCCGGGTATGCCAGACTCCCGCAGCAGCCGCAATGGCACCGGCGGAGAGCGCGATGACCATCGCCAGGGTAAAGATGCGGAAGTCCACCACGCCGCGATCCCAGGATTGATCTGGAAACAGCAGCGATCGCGCCGCCGTGATGAGAGGCATCGAAAGTGCCGTACCAAGGACGGCTCCTGCGACGCCAACCATCGTGGCCTCGATCAGACCCAATCGCAACAGTTGATGGACGCGAGCGCCCAGCGCGACGCGAATCGCCGTCTGTCGGATGCGGGACGCGGCGCGTGCAACGAACAGATTCACCAGATTCGCCGCCACGAGGACCAGCAGCAACGCCGAGGCAATCGACACCCACAGCGCGATCCTGAATGCAGAGACGCCCGTCTGCTGCGTGCGCCCCGGGATGATCGACTCCCAGAGCAACTCGTTGGTGCGTTCCGGATCACGCCGATACGAACCGTCGCGACGATAGAGCAGGTTCGATTCCTGATTCGCCACCGCGACGTCGAGACCGTCGGCAAGTCGGCCCAGCAGATTGAACCACGCGCTTGCGTCTCCCGTGAAGAGGTCGGGTGCGTTGCCTTGCCGAAAACGCCCGGCCACACGAAGCGGGAGGTAGACGTGGGTCTCGTTCAAGCCGACGCCGTTGAAACCCTCCGCCGCAACACCCACCACGGTGTACCGCCCCCCGTCCAGCTCCAGCGTGCGGCCCAAGACGGAGGGCGAACCAGCGAACGCACGTTGCCAGTAGCGGTAACCCAGAACCGCGTTGCCACTCGTCACACCGTCGATGTCATCGCCAGGGGTCAGCAGTCGCCCGAGTGCAGAGCGCGCACCCAAGAGCGAAAAGAAGTTGCCGCTCACCATGCCAGCACGCAGCGGTTCGGCGTCCGGGTTTCGTTGTGTAACCGTCGCGACAAACGATGCGGCTACGCCCACCAAGCTGCGTGCCTCGGATTGAACGACCAGATCGTTGCCGGTCATGGATGTCCCGAACAGCGTGCGCCCGTTCGCATCCATCTTCTTGACCAAGCGTACGACGCGATCCGGTTCACGGATTCCCGGTGGTGGTCGGAGGAACACATGATCGGCGATGGACAATGCCGGGAGTCCAATGCCAAGCCCGAGACCCAGACTGAGCACGATGTTGAGCGAGAATCGCCAGTCGCGTCGCAGGGACCGCGCAGACTGGGTGAGTTCGTCGAGCATGACCGAGAGCGGTAGGCGAAGTCGGGTCGGGCCTTCGACCCCAAGGCGGCTGCGAAGCCGGGTGATCACGCGAGACGTGGTGACGCCTACGGTCTCCCACAGCGGGGAACCCTGACGCGCTGCGACGCGCAGCTCTGCAAGGAACGCCATGGCCGTATCAGGCCGACGGTTTGGCGACACGTGCATCGCTCTGGCAATGACGTCGGCGACGGCTTGTGGAACGTCGGGTGCAGTGTCCCGAAGGGGTGGCGGCGCGTCTCGGAATCGCCGCGCGACTTGTTCCTGCGTGTTGCGGCCCTCGAACGGCACCCGCCCCGACAGTATCTCGTACGCCACGCACCCCAGGCTGTAGATATCTGACCGTTGGTCGATCGCATCGCCGGCAGCCTGCTCGGGGCTCACATACGCGGGGGTTCCGGCAGAGAATTGGCGCTCACCAACCTGCCCGCTCCATTCATCGGCCTCGTTCTGCAGTCGCCGCGCAATGCCGAAGTCCGAGAGAAACGCGTGGCCATCCTCGACCAGAATGTTCTCCGGCTTCACATCGCAGTGCAGCAACTGCCGTGCGTGTGCACGCGACAACGCGCGACACACGCCGTCGAGGATGCCGATCGCTTCGGCCAAGGGCAGACGCACCGCCTGCTGCAACCGATCGCGCAGCGAGCCACCCGCAATGAGCGGCATCACGATGTACGGGTGCCCGTTCTCCACCCCCGCGTCGTGCACTGGGAGAATGTTCGGGTGCGTCAGCTTTGCCGCGTGCCCAAGCTCCTTGAGCAGTTGCTCGGTGCCGACGCCTGCCACCGCTTCCGGTTGCACGATCTTGATCGCGACCGTCCGTCCCAGTCGACGATCGAGTGCGGACAGCACGACGCCGGTCGCACCCCGGCCACGCTCGGCCATGAACTCGTAGCGTGCGCCGAGTGCGCGTCGAACCACCGTTTCATCCGGCGTGGAGTCTCCCTGCTCTTCATCGAACAACGCGTGGGCGGGAACGGCGAACGCTTCGAGGAGACGTGCGCGGGTCCGTGCCGACGGGTATGCATGCTTGCCGTTCAGCAGGTCCGACCAATGGCCGCGGGACAGTCCGAGGCGCATGGCCCAGTGGTTCTGACTGATACTGGATCGCGAGAGGAGGTCGCGAAGTGCGTCGAGACGAAGCCGGTGGCGCACGAGGACGGGAAGAATGGACAAGGCGGGGCGCAGCGCGCCCCACCCTATCCAGACACCGGCCCAAGAGAAAGTGTTGACCGAGCCAAAGTGTTCGGACTGGTGTTCGGAGCCGCGCGGCGCCCCGAGCGACGCGTGCGGACGCTCGGGGCACTCGCAGCAGGCGTTACGGTGTGCGCGGCAGGGTCACCCACCACGGGAAATCGGCGGACTGAGATCCGAACTGCGTGCGGGCCCATACCGCCTGATACCCTGATCCTGTTGGCGGGGTGAACGTCAACACGTGCCACCCCTGCGATCCATCGATGACCGGCGTTTGGAAGCGACCATTGGCATCTGTCGTCACCGTCGCCACCTGCGACCCAAGCGTTGGTGACGCCACGGCGGGATCGCCAACCACGGGATAGATGCGAATGACGACGCCCGCAATGCGCGTTGCCGTGCTGAGACTGTCATTTCCCGCGCCGGGCGACGAGGGGGCGAGAACGGTCCCGCGAACCGACCCCGGTCCCAGCGTCGCCGGTTGACCGATGCCGCTCCCCGTCGAATCGACCGCGGGTTGAGCGACGAGTCCGCTCAGGGGGCTGGAAAGCGCTGGCTCCTGGGGCGAGTCACTGCAGGCCGCGGCGAAGGCCAAGGCAGCCAAGCTGAGGGCAGCGCGTGAGTGAGCATGGCGATGGTAGTTCACGTTCGATCCTTGAAGAAGTGGATGGTGAGCAACTCCGTACGTGATACCTTCGCTGGGAGCGTGAGGTCACCTCACTTTCGGGGCGCCCTATCCAACTGATCGAGATGCTGCAGCACGTCAGACAGGAGCTTCCGCCGATCGAACTCCAAGAGTTGAACGACGGGAAGCCGCCCGCTGTTCGCCGATCGTGACCGGTAGTTCGGATGGACCGACAGATCCGCAACCGATACCAGCCACTGAATGGAATCACCGGCAGCGCTCGCCCTTACCGCGTTGATCAGTACATACATGTCACCACCAGCGTCAGACGTGACCCGAATCGCCGCGCTGTTGGTGCGCGCGGCGCGCGACGCTCGGATCGAGTCTTCACTGACGATCTGGAACCGGGGTATCCGAGCCACGGCGGCGCGCAGCGTGTCGCGCAGTACGCCCGCAGCGATCACGACATCAGGATTCTGAATCTGCGTGCTCACCAGCACCGCCACGCGACGGGCCGGACCCATGTTGTCGCGCCGGAATATGAAATCCTCGGGACCGATCGGGCGCGGCGCCGAATCGCCAACGGCTGATGGAGATCCGCCGTCCCGCGTGACGGCCGCCGCGGTGGCCAGTGCCCGCTCGGCCAGCTCGCGGGCTTGGCTCGAACTGGGGAGCGCTTGCGTTGCCGACGGCGTACTGGCGGGTGCTGCATTCGCACTGTCCGTGCGCTGCGACGACCCGGTCACGATCGGTGACGCGGGGTCACGCCGACCGCGCTCCTGACGCGAAGCGGCCGCAATAGAGTCGCGTATTCGTGCGATGAGGCGCCGCTCAATGGAGTCGACCGTCGCCGTGGTCGGCGTATCGGAGCGAGGCACCGACACGGCCGGCGGCGAAGGTGCCGTAGGTCGGTTTCGCATCACGGAGCCGACAATGCCGGCAGCGAAGAGGACCGTGGCACCCGCCAACGCAGGCACTATCCGTGCGAACCGGCGCTGACGGGCGATCGGCGGCGTGTTCAATGAGCCCTCGAGTTGCCGCGTCGTACCAGAGATGTCCAACGTCTTCAGCACAACCAGGACGGCCTCGGCGCTCGCGGGACGTCGATGGGCGTCCTTTTCGAGACACCGGTCGATGAGGGTCACCAGAACGGGCGGCACGTCGCGGCGCGTTTCCGCAATCGGCACCGGGGTGGCCGTGAGTTGCGCCGCCAGCATGGCCTGAGGCGACGGACCAGTAAACGGTCGTCGCGCGGTCAGGAGTTCGTACGCGAAGAGACCGAGCGCGTAAATGTCAACGCGGTGATCGGCCGTTACATCGCCAGCCAGTTGCTCCGGCGCCATGTAGGCGGGTGTCCCGATGGCCAGACCAGTCGTCGTCACCGGCGCCATCGTGCCGACGCGACTGTCGTCGGCCGAGGCATCGAGTGCGGACGCCAGCGCCTTCGCGACGCCGAAATCCGTGACGAGTGCATGTCCGTCGCGCAGCAGGACGTTCGCCGGCTTGATATCGCGATGTACGATGCCCTCGCGATGTGCGTAGGCGAGCGCATCGGTCACGTCTCGCAGCACGTCCACGGCGTCGGCCACCGACAGTCGTTCGCCGAACGTCACACCACGCGGTGATGGCTCGATGTAGGGCATCGTATAGTAGAGCAGATCCTCTTCTTCACCGGCGGCCAGCAGCGGCACGATGTGCGGATGCTGCAGGCGCGCGGCGAACTGGATCTCACGCCGGAATCGCTCACGGTTCATCTCGGCCGCGATTCCGGGTGGCAGGATCTTGATGACGACCCGACGGGCCAGTGCCACTTCCGTCGCGAGGAAGACACGACTCATCCCGCCACCCGTGATTTCACGCTCGACGCTATAGCGACCGTCGAAGCGGGCGCGCAGGCGCAAAAGCAGGAGCTGGTCACCCGCGGATGCCGGGTCGTTGGATGCGTCCGATGATGTCATCGCGTTGTCGGGTTGGCGCGAACGGCGATGACTGTGACACCGCGTCGGGCGGAAGGGTTGTCACGCCGCTTGCAGGCATGTCGGCGCCATCGTGCGTTGTGACATGCGCACGCTGTCCGAAGGCCCCACGGATCGTCCCTCATCCCGTGGAACGTCGCTTCCGCTGCCCAGACTTGCGGGTCATCACCCGGGCGATGGTCGGTGACCAGCCATACGCAGTACCTCATGAGTGGTTTGAACCTTCCCATCTTCCACCCTGCTTGTGAGGTGTCTCAATGCGAAGACTGCTCGGCCGCCTGATTGCGGCGCGGTACGTCGCGACCATGACGTGTCTGCTATCAATCACTGCGGCTGAATCACTGACAGCGCAGACCAGCGCCGGCCGGATAAGGGGTCGCGTGACCAGCGCGACGAACGGTGCACCGCTACAGGGCGCCCGCGTCCAGGTGATCGGCACGGCGGTGGTCACCGGTACGGGAGCGGATGGACGCTTTCTCGTGCCGTCGATACCGACCGGATCGCACACGGTTCGGGTCACCTTGCTGGGGTACGCCCCGCAGCAGAAATCTGTCACGGTAGTCGCGGGCGGAGAGGTCACGGCCGACTTCTCGCTGGCGTCCTCCGCGATTCAGTTGCAGGCCATCACCACCACGGCAACCGGTGAACAGGACAAGCGTACGGTCGGTGTGGCTACCTCGACCGTTGATGCGGCCAAGCGGGTCGCCGAAGCGCCGGTGGCCAACATGGGCGACCTGTTGACCGCGCAGGCGCCCGGCGTGCAGGTGCTCGGAGGAGCAATCACCGGAGGTGGACAGCGCATTCGCATTCGCGGCAATACATCGTTGTCCTTGAACAATGAGCCCATCGTCTTCGTCGACGGCGTTCGGGTCTTCTCCGATGTCAACTCGTCGTCAATTGGGATCGGTGGTACGAACCCCAGTCGCCTTCGCGACTTCAATCCCGAGGAAATCGAGAGCATCGAGGTCCTGAAGGGACCGACCGCGTCGACCATGTACGGCACCGACGCCGCCAACGGGGTCATCGTGATCAAGACCAAACGGGGAAAGGCCGGCGCACCGCGCTGGTCCGCCTGGGTCGAGCAGGGTACGATCAAGGATCGAAACCAGTATCCGCTCGCCTATCGCGGGTGGTCCTCGAACGTACCCAACGCGGCCGCCTCGAGCACCAGCAACGTGACGCAGTGCTTCGCTTCGCAGGTGAGCCGGGGGCTCTGTGTTCAGGACAGCATTGTCGCGTTCAATCTGTTTGCCGATCCGGATGCGACACCCAATGGTACGGGGCGGCGACAGCAGTACGGCCTGAACGTCTCGGGCGGCAGCGACGCGGTGCAGTACTTCCTGTCAGGTGAGTGGGAAGACGAGCTCGGCTATCTGCAGATGCCGAAGTTTGCGCGTGATCTCGTCGTGGCGTCTCGTGGAGTTCCGGCGCTTGACGAGCAACTGCGCCCCAACGCTCTGCGCAAGGCATCGCTCCGCGCCAACATCACGGCCCAGCTGTCAAACAAGACAAACGTGGTGAGCAGTGTCGGCTTCGTGTCGAGCAATCAGCGACTTCCGCAGACGGACAACAATACGACGGGCCTGTTGTCGAACGCTTTCGGCGGCTTCGGCAAGGCGGAGAGCAATCGTTATGGCTACCGCCTGTACACACCTGATCAGTTCTTCTCCGTCACCAATACCCAGGGAATCAATCGATTCACCGGTTCGCAACAGGCCACGTATCGGCCAACCTCATGGCTGGCGCTGAACGGCACGGCGGGGATGGACTTCACCTCGCGTAACGATTCCGAAATCTGCCGCGTCGGCGAGTGTACCACCTTCTCGACGAGAACGCGCAACGGGTTCAAGACCAACAACCGAACGGAGAACTTCCAGTATACCGGACAGGTGAACGCGATTGCGACGTTCCGGCCATCTGACAACATCCGATCGGTCTCGACGATCGGTTCGCAGTACACGCGCAACAAGTTCGCCAGAAATGGCGCAGATGGCGAAAACCTGCCGCCCGGATCGACGCAAGCCGGCGCCGGATCGATTCAGACGGTGGAGGAGGTGCAGGACGAAAGCAAGACACTGGGAGCCTACATCCAGCAGGAGATCGCGTGGCGGGACAAGATGTTCCTCACCGGTTCCGTACGTTCCGACCAGTCCAGTGCCTTTGGCGCGACCTTCCAGCGTCAGCTTTATCCGGGCGCGCAGCTGTCGTGGATCCTTTCCGAGGAAGGGTTCATGCCCAAGCCGCGCTGGCTGGATCAACTGAAGTTCCGGGCGGCGCTCGGTACGGCTGGTACGCAGCCTGGTACCACTGATGCACTGCGGTTCTTCGCAACGGGCACAGCGACTGCGGAGAATGTCGATGCCCCGGCCGTGGTGTTCAGTGCGTTGGGGAATGTTGCACTGAAGCCCGAGGTGACGCGCGAGCGTGAGGCAGGCGTGGAGCTGGTCCTGCTCGGAAATCGTCTATCGCTCGAAGGGGGTTTGTACGACAAGTCCAGCTTTGACGCGCTCATCTCGCGCATCGTCGCACCATCAGTGGGCGCGGCCACCACGCGTTTCGAAAACATCGGTGAGGTGCAGAACCGTGGCTGGGAAGCATTGATCCGAGCGCGACTCATCGATCGTCCGCAGTTCGGTTGGGACCTCACGTTCAATGGTTCACAGAACAAGAATCGACTCATCGATCTGGGCGGCACGCCGCCGCAGATCGGTGCGACCACTCGTCAGATAGAAGGCTATCCGCTGGATGGCTACTGGCAGCGGAAGATCACCGGATGGACGGACGCGAACAACGACGGCATCCTGACGGCGGCAGAAATTGAGGTCACGGATACCGCCGTCTACATCGGTCCCTCGGTTCCCGTGCGTGAATTCTCGCTCATCAATGGGGTCGATCTGTTGAAGGGTAAGCTTCGCCTCAACGCCATGTTCGACTACAAGGGTGGCCACTACTTGTTGAACGGTACGGATCGAATCCGCTGCGAAAGCCGCAACAACTGCCGCGGCGCAGTCGATCCTAACGCCCCGCTTCGCGAGCAGGCGGCCGCCGTCGCAGTCCGGGAACATCCCAGCCGCACGCAAGCGGGCTTCATGGAGAAAGCCGACTTCGTACGGTTCCGCGAACTCTCGTTGGTCTATCGCTTCGGTGAGACGTGGGCCGGGCGTCTGGCGTGTGCGCGTTCCTTCGATGTGGTGTTTTCTGCCCGGAACCTCAGGCTGTGGTCCGACTACTCCGGCATCGACCCGGAAAGCAACTTCTTCGCGGGGGCACGAGGCACCGTCGCTGACTTCCAGACCGCTCCGCCGCCGACGTCCTTCTCGCTCCGCTTCAACATCGGGTACTGACATCATGACACTGCGATTCCCGACCCGCGGCCGTCCCGCCGCCCTGCGTTGGACCGCGCTGGGTATCCTTCCGGCCACATTGCTCGGTTGCAGCATCTCCGAACTTACCGAGGTCGTTGACCCGGACGTCATCAACCCGACAGCCCTGACGTCACAGACAGCGGCGATCACTCTCCGCAATGGTGTGATCCTGCGTCTCGCACAAGCCACCAGTGGTGGTGAGAACGTCGTACTGATGGGCGGACTGCTTGCCGACGAATGGCGGTCGGGCGACACGTTTGAACAGCGGAATACGACCGATCAGCGCACGTTGATTCCGGAAAACACGTTCCTCGCGCCCGCGTTCCGGGCGCCGATGCGCGTATATGTGGAGGCGCAGACGGCCGTTGCGGCAACGCGGCAGTATCAGCCGACTCCACGCGCCAACGTCGGCATGATGTTCGCGTTGGGTGGCTTTGCGGCGAACCTCATCGGCGAGCACTTCTGCAACGGAATTCCGTACAGCCGCATCGTCGACGGCGCGGTCGTCGACGGTGTGCCTGAGCCGGCCGACAGCTCGTTCGGACGTGCGATCGCGTTTGCCGACTCGGCGCTGGCCGAGGTCAGCGGTCCGGCCGCGGACTCGCTCCGGGTGACGCACCTCGCATCGCTCGTTCGCGCGCGCGCGCTGCTCAATCGCGGGCTGTTCGCGGCGGCCGGAACGGCGGCCGCGAAGGTGCCGACCAGCTTCGTGTACCAGGCGTTCCACTCGTCCAACAGCACGACCAACCAGAATTGGTCGCTCAACGCGAACCAGCGACGGTACGTGCTCAGCGACGCGGAAGGGGGCAACGGCCTCCCGTTTCGCTCGGCCAACGACCCACGGCTCCCATGGGCCGCCGGAACCGGGTCGCGTCGGCTCGCCTTCGACACCGAGACCCCGTTCTTCGAGACCACGAAGTTCGCGCAGTTCGGCCCGGTGACCTTGGCATCGGGGATCGAGGCGAGACTGATCGAGGCTGAGGCGGCGCTGCGAGCGAGCAATCCGCAACAGATGTTGTCGATCCTCAACAACCTGCGGACGTCTGCGGTCGGTGGGGTGGCGGGGCTGGCCCCGCTGACCGATCCGAGTACCCTTGATGCACGCGTCAATTTGCTGATGCGGGAACGGGCGTTCTGGATGTTCGGCACCGGTCATCGACTCGGCGATCTGAGGCGGCTGGTGCGGCAGTACGACCGCGCCATCGAATCCGTGTACCCGACCGGCGCCTTCCACAAGGGCGGTGGCAACTACGGAACCGTCCCCGTTCTGCCGATCTCCTTCGACGAACGGAACAACCCGAATTTCACCGGGTGCACGGACCTTCGCCCGTAGTCACCTTGAAGGAAGGTGCACATGAGTGGGGGCGGCTCGCAGATGAGCCGCCCACCACTGCACGCAGAGTTAGTTTCGGTCTGGCCGCGTCGCGGGCGCGTGTAGTGCCGTTCGCCCGCCCCAGGCGCCCTATGGTCTTGATGCGCGCCGCAGCAGCGTGGTGTCGATGGGAAGGGCGATCGTGCGATCCTCACGGCCCATGACGTAATGCTCAAGGATGGCCCGCGAAGTCTCCACCACCGCGCGATACGCCTCCTGAATCCGCTGGTGCTCGGGGCCGACCGTCAACCGACCTGCCAGTGCAGTCATCTGCGCGTGGCGGAGCACGTCGGTCTGGAGACACACGATGCCACCGGATCGATGGCACAGCGCATCGTCGCGTGCAACTGCGACTCTCGCCGGTGCGCGGGCCTCAATGTGCAGTACGGGCACTTCTGCCGCGCGATCCGGCCGGCCCATCTGCGCGAGGAGCTGCGCCCCGTAAGCGTAGCCGAGCCCCGAGTCCAAGCTGATCAACACTTTGACAGCAGGATTCTCGGCGGCGAGCAGCGTCATCGCCACGCCGCTCAGGCTCCAGGCCACCAGCCCGACCCGTGAAACGTCGGCCGCGGGCAGTTCGTTCACTGTCTGGAGCACGATGCGAAGGTCGTGGAGCAACACAGCTACCGCGGTGGTATCGAACGACAGGGGTGTGGCCGGCGCGGTGTCTTCGCTCGCCACCGAGACGGCGATGAATCCGTGAGACGCCAGCGCTTCGGCTAGCGCGTCGTGGTAGTAAGCACGCGAGTCGATTCCCCCTCCCAGCAAGACAACCGGAAAGCGGCCAGCCGCTGGCGGCACGTCCCGATTGGCGCGGACAGGCTCGCGACGAAGCGCCGCAATCGTGCTGTCGGTAACGGACTCACTGACCAACATCCGTACCAATCGTGGCAGATCATCCGAGCGTCGTTCGTCGGCCGCCGCATACTCCCCGAAGGTCATCGGACGCCCACCGGCTGCAGCCGGATACCAGATGGACAAACGAACGGGCCGGTACCCGGCGAGCCAGCGGTAGCGCACATCAGCGACGGTTTGCTCGCGAAATCCCACGGCGTACGACACGGAATAACTGGCCTGCTGCGCCACGTGCGGTGACGCTGGCGACACCACCACCTTCGCGGGCGTCGACAGCGCGTCGGCGATCAGCAACACCGACGGTACGGCAGCGACAGCCATCAACGCATGCCAGCCCATCAGTTGAGTGCAGCTGCGCGTTGTACCACCGTCACGACCCAGGCGCCGACAGTGGCACCCTATACTCCGCATCGCCCCACAGCACACGGAGGGCGCCGTCGGAAACCGTCAACCACAGTTGTTCGATCTGCTCCTTCTGAAACGTACGTTCCATCGGGATGCGAACCACATCGCGTCGGCGATTGTATTGCGTCCCGAACACACGCACGAGCGAGCTGATCACCAGTTCGCAGCGCGTCGCTGACGTCTGCATCCACAGCGTGTATTCTCCAGCAGGCACCACCGAGTCACCGAACCGGAGCGGCGCATCGAGACGCATCTGGGTCGCCATATCGGCGCCGAGCCGCCACACGGTGTCCCAAGGGACCACCCCGCCCCAGATGACGCGACCGCGACGCAGCGGACGGCTGTAGTTGATGGCAATCGTCGCCGCCCCGACGCGCGCCGTGAGCGAATCTCGTGGGGAAAGCGGACCGGTTGCTGCGCCGGCGCGTTCGGCGCGGGCCCACGCGGCGGCGATCGCCGCGACGTTGATCGCAGGCACGCGTTCTACGCGAACGTCATAGGTCGTTTGCCGCCAGTCCGAACGCTGCAACCGACCGTCGGCGTCGAAGAGGAACCGCGAACGACCCTGCCCAAAATAGTCCACATGAACCGAGTCAGGGCTCGTGAACAGGACCCGCGTGCGCGACACCGCGCCCTGCGCAGCGCCGGCCATGAGACGATACAGCATCGTGGAATCGGTACGGGTGACCGACCGCAACGGCGCCAATGCCATCTCGAAGAGCGCGAAACTGGCGGAGATCGGAATGGTGCCGATCGGCCATGCGCCGTTCGGCGTTGCGACTCGCTGGACCCCCATCGTGCCATCGCGTTGGCGCGCCTCACGCACGACCGTGTCACCGCTCCACGTCATCGAGGCTGGGCCGGGATCTGGTGTCAACGTCCGACCGTCGCCGTCCGTGATGCGCTGCTGGTACGATCGGAGCTGTCCGCGGTGATCGAGTACGGCAGACCAGTGCACAACCCTGATGCCGCCCAGCCGGTACGCCATGGATCCGTTGACCGCGGAGTCAACGCGCACGAACGACTCCACCTGCACCGTATCACGACCAAGGGTCATGACGAAGGCGGCGCTGTGCCGTTTCGCGGTGGGCGAGGGCGCCGCCGATTGTGCTCGAACCGGTCCGGGCGCCAGCACTGCTGCAAGGCTCGCCGTCAGCCACGCGAACGTCGATCGGAAGGCGGGAGACAGAGTACGCATGAGCATCCTGATGGAAGGGGAGCAGGCACACCATGAGTGCCTTCGGCAATTCCCGTGAGGCCTGAGCTGTCCTTCAATAGTTCGCCGACGTGAATACGCCACAAGGCGTTCGTGACGAATCGCAACCAACAGGGGTGAGGCGCAGCGGACCGATGGCCAGAGGGTGTGCACCGCGTCGACTGGAAGTTCGAGCGGCGCGCTCCCAACGTTCCGGTGCTGCGCGTCGTCAAAGAGAGCGATCCGGCGTGCCTTGTGCGCCATCCACGTCTACGATTTTTCTTTCGAGAGCATGCGTCGTATTTCACACCTGTCCGCGTTCGCACTGCTGCTGCTGTCATCGCCGGCAGCGGCGCAAGCGCGTTCACAGCTCATCATCATTACGAACGTGACGGTCATTGACGTCGCCAGCGGCACGGAGCGACCCAATCAGTCCGTTCTCGTTGACGGAGAACACATCCGCGAGGTCGGGCCCGCCGGTCGCGTGTCGATCCCCAGCAACGCGCGTCGACTCGACGGCCGTGGAAAGTTCGTCATTCCCGGGATGTGGGACATGCATGTGCACGCCTTGCAGTCGGCCGACATCGCACGACAACAGCGCGTGTTCGATCTCTTTCTGGCGCATGGCGTAACCGGCATCCGCGATATGGGCAGCCACAGCGACACGCTCCGGGTCATTCGAGCGCAGGTCGCGGAGAGTCGCTTCCGTCTCGCTCCGCGTTTCGTCGCCGCGGGCCCGCTCCTGGATGGTCCTCGGTTTCGCTGGAGTCAGGCGGTCGCCTGGCACGTGACCAACACGGACGAAGCCCGCCGGGCAGTCGATTCGTTGAAGGCGCTGCCGGTGGATTTTCTCAAGATCTACGGGTCGCTCTCGCGCGACGTCTTCTTCGCCGTGGCAGCCCGGGCGCGCGAGGTCGGCCTCCCGCTGGCAGGCCATGTGCCGCTCAGCATCACGTCGGCCGAAGCGGTGGAGGCCGGACAGACCAGCATCGAACACAACGCCATGTACCTGACCGACGTCTGTGTTGACTCCGCGTCGGTGCGCATGAACCGCGCGCTCAATCGCTGGACACGTGAAGGCTATACCGCGTGGTACAGCGAGCGTCTCGCGTATGGGGCAGCACGCAACGTGTCGGCGTGTCGGGCGCACTACGCACGGCTTCGGGAACGGAACGTCCACCTCGTGCCAACCGTAGTGCTCGAGCTGCGCGATCGACGTGCCCTCACCAGCCCGGCCTTTGCACTTCTCGATAGTGCCGAGCGTATGGCATGCGAGAACACGGTGAAAAGCATCGAGGCGACCGCCGATTCGCTGCGCACCCGGTTCTTTGCGTCGTTCCTGAACGACCTCAAGGAGCAGCACGCGGCCGGCGTCCCGCTGCTGGCGGGCTCGGACCTTCCGAATGCCTGCCTTGCCCCCGGGGCGTCGCTGCACGACGAACTCGCTGCCCTGGTTCAGGCGGGCTTGGCGCCACATGAGGCGCTCGCCGCCGCAATCACTCGGCCGGCCGCGTTCCTGAAGATCGAGGATCGACACGGACGTATTGCGGCGGGCTATCTCGCCGACTTGGTCATGCTGGATGCCAGTCCACTGCGCGACATCAACAACGTGCGCCGTATTCACGCCGTGGTCACGAATGGTCACGTACTGGAACGCGCAGAGCTCGCGCGGCTCACGGCGAAAGGGAAGCCCTGACTCACGACGATCCGTCGACCGCCATGCCTCACACCGTGCCATTGTGCGCCCGACTCCTACGTGGCGTGCGTCGATCGTTCCATACCGTGACCCTGTTGGCGTTTGCCGCGGTAACGTCACGGGTTGGGGGCCAGACGATGAATCGGCTCGACTGGAAGCCAGCGACCCTGACGTCAACGGCTGGTGAGCGCGTTGGCGTAGACACGGCGCGGCTCGTCGTACAGGAGCGGTGGGATCGGACCAATGGACCCACCGTGAGCCTGCCCATTCTCAGGCTTCGTGGCACACGGGCGACCCGATCCGCACCGGTCATCTACCTTGCCGGCGGCCCGGGAATCTCAGGGCTCGCCACCGCACGTGGTGAGATTCTGCCAACGCTCATGGCACTGCGCGCCGACGGCGATGTGTACGTGTACGATCAGCGCGGCACCGGACAGGCTCTCCCGAGCCTGGTGGTACCTGGCAGTGTCGACCTCCCGCTTGACGTCTCGATCGACGCGCCTGCCAGTCGTCAACGCCTCACGGCCGTCGCCGAACTGGCCACTGGTACGATGCGTTCGCGCGGTGTTGATCTATCCACCTATACCACCGCGGCGAGTGTCCACGATCTTGAGGCGCTGCGCCGCGCGATCGGCGCTGAGCGTTGGATCGTCTGGGGACACAGCTACGGATCGCACCTGGCGTTCGCCTATCTTCGCCAGTTCGAGTCCCGCGTCGAGCGACTGATGGTCAGCGGAGTCAACGGTCCCGACCAGCGGCGGAGACTCCCGAGCGACGGCGACCGCTTCCTCGCGCGGGTGGACAGCACGATCCGGAGTACGCCGCGTCTTGGCCGGCTGCAACCCGACTTTCTCGAGTCGCTTCGACAAAGCCTGGCGCGACTCGAATCCGCACCAGGATACGCCACGGTCGAGGGACGTCGGGTCCACGTCGGCGCTGCCGACATCCGGGTGCTGATTGCGGTGGCAGGTGGTGAACGGACGTTCGTATCCGCATTGCCGCAACTGGTCGCCGAGCTGGCTTCCGAGCGCTACGATGGTATCGCGCGACAGGTGATGACGCTGGTCAAACAACGCGCGATCGGTACCGCGATGAGCTACACCATGGATCTGGCCGCTGGCACCACGCCGGAGCGTGCCGAGCGCATACGACAGGAAGAAGGCACGGCGCTGCTTCGGAACGCAATCAATTTTCCGTTCTCGCTCAGCGAGTTTGCCATGGCGTGGCCAGTGACGCCCATGTCGGACCACTGGCGATTGCCGCTGCGAAGTGCCGTGCCTGCGCTGTTCATCAGCGGGAGCCTCGACGGCCGCACGTCATTGACGGATGCGGAACTCGTTCGCGCAGGCTTTCCGAACAGTGGTCATGTCATTCTTCGCGGCGCGGCGCACTCGCCCTACGCCGTGAGTCCCAAGTTGCTGGAACGGATGGTCGTTTTCGCGGGCGGGGCCTCGCCGTCGAACGCCACGATCGAGGTTGACCCGGAGCTTCGCTCCCCCGACGAATCGCAGCAGGTCAGCCGACTGCAAGCGGTGGCAGTCGCAGACGGTGCAGAGGCGGCGGCAACGCTGCTGCGAACCATGGCGCGGGATTCCATGACCTACCTGACGAGCTTCGTGCCGGGTAACCTCTTCTTCGCGTTGCGCCAAGCCGGACAGCCGGCCGCCGCCGCCTCGCTCCTTGAGGTTGGTGCCTCGCTTTTCCCCGACAACGTGTTCCTCACCCTTCGCCGCGCGGAACTCGCTGCGGCGCGCGGCGACGATCGCGCGGCGGCAGCACTTTTCGCGCGCGCGCGAGCGCTGGACCCACTGAACCTGATCGCCCGAGCCAGAGCGCGCGACGACCAGTGACTCGGCGCGCCGGTGGGGTCGTGCTACGGGACGCGGATTTCCCCACGCGCGCGTACGAGACTCGCGCTGGGGCCGCCGCGAAACCACTGCACGCCCTGCATCAGCAGCGTCAGCCCATCGACGAAGAACATCCACACACCGCCGACACCGGCCCAGCGGTTCAGGATCCACCGCCAGCCCATGTGGTATCCACGACGGGCTCGCGAGGCCCCATTCCCCCATCGCTCCCAGTCCGTGGCCGTCAGCGTGACGCGCGTGCCACGGCCTTCGGCGGCGAAGCGGACCGCCACGGTCTGTGCCGTCAACGCGTCGCGCGAGGGATGCCAGGTGAAGATCACGGACTCCGCCGGTGACCACTGGCGCACCTCGCCCCACTGGAAGCAGCGACCATCGACGTGCTTCTCGAAGATCTTCCCGCCTGCACGCGGTTCGAATACGACCGCGCTGACTCGCGGCCCACCAACGGAGTGGGTCGCGCGCGGCCACCAGGCTTCGAAATCCGTGAAGTGTCGAAACGCCTCGGCTGGCGTGCGTTCGACCACCACGGTTTGGACGACCGGTTGAAGAGGATCCTCGGTCATGCTGTCTCGGTGATGTCCCCGTCTTTCGCGAGGGTCGTTGACGCGACTCGTTGCGCCGTGCCTTTCATCGTTCACTCGCGATCAACTGTTGTTTGATGGAACGTTGAATAGGCTGGAGTGCTGGGGGTTTCGACCAGTCGATTGGGCCCACGATCACCCGATGCTTGAATCGCGGCATCACCGTGCCGTTCCACGCCTCCGCGAAATAGTCGAAGGTCTTGTCCCACTGCGCCCCGCGTCCGAATCCGAAGTGGGTGAGCGTGACCATCGTCGAGTCAGAGCCGCGCGCCGCGAAGTCCACCTGCACGACGGTGCGTTGATTCCGCGCATCCCCGTGGGTGATCGGCGCGTTCCACGTGAACATCAGTCGTTGCCCGGGCTCGGCCGCCAGTACGCGCATGCTGTCTGCACCGCGCTTCCCCGGGGGAAACTGCGGAATGAAGAAAATCTCGTACCATCCATCGGTGTGCGCTTCGATGTGACTTCCCGGCGCGAAGAAGCTGCGGACGCCCGCGTCTGTACTCCACAACGACCACATGGCATCGGGCGTGCCCGGGACGGTCACCGCCACGCGAAGTTGACGATCCTGGGCATGGGCTGGCGCCGCGGCGAGCAGCGACGTCACGACCAGCGCGAATCCGAGCAGTACACGCTGACAGGCGGGGAATCGGATGGGGCGAAACACCATATGGTCTCCTTTGCCGGGGTCACTGGCCCGATGAGAAAAACGCGGCGTTGCAGGCGTGTGAAGCTCGCCGCGGCCGTTCTCTCATTAGGCGTGTGCGGGCCGGTTCTTTACGATCGGCGGCTCGCACTCGGCGATCCAGCGGCGCGCATCAGGGAGGTGGCGCAAAGCTGATGGGTGCCAGTCGGATCGTTGGTGGCGGGACCTCCCCAGCGAAAAACATGCGCACCGACTCCACGATCTGCGGCGAAGCCAGAAACAAATCATCGTCGTGACCAGCACCGTCGATCAGCAACCGCCGGCCGTTGGGGAAGTGAGGAAGCAAGGCCTCCACGTTCTGCACTGGCGTGCGCGCGTCAAGGCTGCCTGCCACGAACAGCACCGGGACTGTCGAGGTGATGGCTGCCCGGAACGCCTCACCGAGGTTCCGGTGCGGCCAAAACGCGCACAGGTCGGGAAAGGGCAGATTAATGTCACCCAGCAGTGTCGTCGCACTCGTTGATCGCAACGCGTGGAGCCGCGCCTCACTGCCGCCGGACGCGCAGTCCATACTCAGCGCCATGGCGAGTTCGCGTCGATTCGTGCGGCGCGTATACGCCGCGTCGGCCAACTGTCCATAGTCCCCGCGGAGCGCCTGCGCGACGCCCCGTGGTAGCTGCGCAATGTTGTGGCGCTCGGTCATCATGTCGTAGTAGACGAGACGGGCATCCAGGCCGCCGACGGCCACCTTTACCGTCTGGTTCTTCGCGCGATCGCGCACCTCAACCGTGACCGGGGCGGAATCGAGTCGACTCAGCAGCGCTCGCATGCGGACGGACAGGAGCGGTTGATCACGCCAGCGACGGTCCGCCGCGACGATGGTATCGAGTGTGCGAACGGCCGCGTCAACGATTGCAGGGGACTTCCAGGTATCGTCAGGTCCTTCGGTGCCAAGCAGCACCGCTCGCTCGACCCGCTCAGGATGTGCGCGCATGTAGGCCAGTGCAAGATGGGTCCCGTAGCTCGTCGCGAGTAGACGCAGTTGCGGGACTCCAAGCTGCGTTCGCAGCACCTCCAAGTCCTGGACGCTGGCCATTGTATGGAACGTGCGCAGATCCACCCCCTTCTCCCGCCAGAACGTGTTGCACTGCTCGGCGAATGGGCGCAGCGCGGCCATCAGGGACGACCGCTGGAGTGGCTGGTCCAGCGGATGACTCCAGCTGCCGGGGCAGACGGGATACGGCGTTGACCCAAACACGCCTCGCTGATCAAGCGCCAGCAGGTCACCAATCGGCCGTAGTGCCATGAAGAAGTCGAACCGATCACCGGCAAACGTCCGGGAGCCCGAGCCGCCGGGACCGCCGGCGAGATACACGATCGGCGCGGACGACTGGGGAGATGAACCTCGGAAGCGGGTAACGGCGAGCGTGTACGTTGCGCCAGTCTCGACACCGTCATGATCAGCTGGTACCGAGAACGTCGCACGCTCCGCATCGACCGTCCGCTTCCGCCCCTCGAGGATCTCGAAGCGGATCGGTTGAAAGGACAGGCCGGGCTGGGCAGGTGCGGTTGCGACCGTCGCAAGAATAAGACCCACCGCGGACGCTGCGGAACGCCAGAGCTTTGCAACACACATGGATTGACTCCGGAACGTCGTTGATGTTCACCGAGACGCGCCTTGCGATCACGACGCGAAGGGCGCGCCTCGTGCGGCCTCCCTACGGGTTCAGTCTTCTCGCGGGGTAATCCCGACCATCGTAGCGCCAGATGAACTGACTGACTCTTCCCTGTTCATCACGCCTGAACGTGATAGTGGCCCAGCTGAAGCGATCAAAGAATGTCGTGTCTGATTGTGCAACAAGCGCGAACGTGGTCCCTCGACTCGTCACCGTCAGCTGGCCGTCCTGCGCGCCGATCACGGTCTGCACGTTGGCAGCGAAGAACTCCGGACCGTACTGGTATGTTCCTGCGAACGACGCGACCGTCTTCGGATCGACGGCCACCGGGCGTTCGATCCGCGTCACTTCATAGGGCTCGCCCAGTACCATCGCACCGATGTCACGAACGATTGGAATGGCGGTGGTCGCATAGTTGTTCATCAGCAGAATGATCGTCAGGTCCTCGTCGGGATAGTGCTCCAGGCGTGCGCTGAAGCCCGGCGCGCCTCCACTGGCCCCGAGCATCCGACGCTTGAAGCGTGTGTCCTCGGGTAGCAACTGCGCCAGCAGGTCCTTCCGCAGCAGCCTGCCGTCCTGAATCGCCTGCAGCCAGGCGTGCAGGTCCTCGACGGTCGAGTACAAGGAACCGTTGCCGGTCTTCGTCGTAAAGTCGATGAACGGCGCGTTCACGAACCCGAGGATGCCGGCAGGGACGTAACCTCTCGCGCGACCGGCGAGAACCGTGTCCGGGCCGGCATGGCCCGTGGCCCGCAGACCGAGAGGCCGCAAGACTTCATCGTGCAGAAACTGCCCGTAGCTTCGCCGCGAGGCTTGCTCGATGATGTAGGCGAGCACCCGGTACCCGTGATTGCTGTATTCGGCGCGCGTGTTCGGAGCGTATCCCAGCGGAGCCTTCTTGATCTGCTCAATGATCGCCGGTAAAGGCTGTGCGCTTTTGAAGTCGGTCAGATCACCCACGATGCCGGAACGATGTCGGATGAGTTGCTCGATCGTGATCTTGTCGCCGCCGGGAAAGTCGGGGATGAACCGTTGCAGTAGATCGCTGCGACTCAGCACTCCCTGCTGCTCAAGCACGCCGATAGCGATGGCGGTAAACAGTTTCGAGATCGATGCGACCTGAAAGCGGGTGGTCGGCGTATTCGGAACTCCATGTTCGTAGTCCGCCATGCCGTAGCCCTTCTTGAGCAGCACCTTCCCGCGATGCGCGACCAGCACAGAGCCGCTGAAAACCCCGGTCTCCAGATACGGTTTCACGTAGGCATCGACCTTGGCCTCGAGAGTGTCAGCGGTCGGCGGATGATGCACGGCTCCGATCGACAAAGCGGCGAGCGCGGCCGCCACCGCTGTGACAGGCAACCCAGGCATAGGCAGGTGTCCGGCGTTGGAGGTGGTCAGGGATACTGGATCAGGGACTTCAGTATTGGCTCTCGACCGTTTGTGAAGCTCGACTACGGCAGCGTCCCCACGCTCCGCATTGACCGCCCGCGTCCGCCCTTCGAGGAACTTGAAGCGGATCGGTTGAACGGACGGGCCGGGCTGGGCGGGTGCGGTTGCGACCGTCGCAAGAGTGAGGGCCACTGCCGACGCTGCGGAACGCCACAGCTTCCAAACCGACATGAAATGGCTCCTGAAGTGAGGTGACATCACGCGATCGTGGAGTAGGCCGGGTCAATTTGAGCGCGCGACGCAGACAACAACGTGGAGCGACTGCGTGCCATCCAGAGCAGGCACCCGCCAATCGCGATCGCGGCACTGCCCATGACGCCCGCCTCAGGACCACCTGCGCCACCAGTCAGCCAGGTCGAGGAGTGCGAGACAGGCGCGAGATGCGCAAACGCCGCCTCGCTCGCCTTACCACCATTGGCCAGTCCGAAGATGTTGTTCTGCGCAAGATTCCATCCGAAGTGCAGGCCGATGGGCAGCGCCAGACGACCAGTCACAATGCGCCCCCAGCCGAACAGGAGAGCGAGGAAGAAGATGTTGATGAGCGACAGCGGTCCAGTGCTGCCGCTCACCAGATGCAACAGCGCAAAGACCACGGCAGTCAGCACGCACGCCAGCCGATCGGCCACAAGACGGGCTCGTCCGCTACTGAGCACATCCGCGAGGTTCGCCAGCAGGTACCCTCTCGAGAAGATCTCCTCGGCGAGAATTCCGGTAAGATATCGCAGTACCTGCAGCGTCATCGCACTCAGAAACCCGACCTCCGCGTACCGCACCGTCAAATGACCGCGCAACTCAAGGGCACCGAACCACCACATCGGCAAGACGGCGGCGACCATAGCCAGCATGCTGATCACGGCGCCGACAATGCACTCCGTCGGCCAGCGACTCCAGCCAGCAAGGCCGAAGTGTGCCACCGGGTATCGGTCAACGAAACGTGCCGTGAGCCAGACGGCGACGCTCATGCCAACCGCGCCAAGCGCGGCGTTCGCGAAGCTTTCCAAGAAGGGCGGGACCATACGGTCGGCCACAACCGCGAGTGGGGCGACTGATAGTGCCCCTATCACCAGAAAGGCGAGCAGTCGCCACCCGAATCGCAAGCGTCCTTCGGAGATGCCCCAGAAGGCGGACTTCACGCGACCGCCGCGCATAGCTTCACTCTCGAGCCTGCACGAGCGGTGTGATCGCGATCGTGGAACGCACGAACGCGCTTGCCCGTCGCCAGAATGGTCGCGGTCCTGGCGCTGGAGACTTTCACCGATGATCCTATCGTCCGCTCCGCGTTCACGGCCATTGTTCGTGACGCTCGACTACGGCAGCGTCGTACTGGTTGACAGCCGACGGTACACCAGCGGCGTTCGCCGACCGGCCGCCGCCAATCGGAGCGTCAAGCGTTCTCCCTCGAACTGGCCCACGAACGACGGACCAGGAGAACACAGGGCAACCCGCGGACACTTCAGGAACAGCGCCACCGTATCACCACGGGTTTGCGTGCGAAAGCGATTGTCAATGCGAAGCTCGGCCTCCTGCGTGGGATCACCCCCGCGCAGCCGCTCGCGGCCGGTTTGTCGTACGGTGCTGTCGACAAGGAACGTCAGCGTATCACCCAACACGAACGTCGTAGAAGCCGCGTCCTGGCGTCCGATCGCGGGCAACGGCTCCCCCGCAATCGAGACCAATGTCCACTGCGAAGAGGCTGGGACTTTCGTAGTGTTCTGCTCGTCATCCGACGGTTGCACGGCGCTGTCCGAGCAACCGGCGACTAGGACCGCACACAGCAACGCGGCGGCCGCGTGCAGACGAGGATATGGTCGTGTGTGTCGCGAGGCTCCGTGAACTCGGCGATGGGACATGATTCCTCCGTGGTAGTCTCCGTGGTGATTGCCGTCGATTGCGGTCGATTCCGGTCGATTCCGGTGGTCGAGACCCTACCGTCGTGGTGGCGTCTGCCACACGATCGAAACGATCCTCCATCCCTCGGGATATTTGGCGAGGTTGAGGAAGTCGGTGCCCCACTCCGCGGTTACGCGTGTGACCGCCGTGTGATCGAGCACCTCAAGTACTTTGACGCTTCGCGGCGACGAAGGGCCCGCCTCCGTGCCGCTCTTGTTCCAGCGTGCCGACAAGCGCAGCAAGTCCTCATACGACATGCGACCCTCGCGCCACCCACCATCATCCGTACGGATGTACCCACGCTTTGAAAGCGTCGGATGCACCGCCTTGATGACCAGCGTGGAGTCGGCTTTGTACAGTGCATCGATATATGCGAACGACGCCGCGACAACCGCGTCGTGATCCGACGAGGTTTTTGCTTCCGTGGTCGACTGCGCGGCGACTGCACCACCGGTCGTGAGCAGCAAGAATGCAGCGAGCGTCAGGCAGGAAAGGATGCGCATGGAGGCCGGTAGTCAGTGAAGTGAGTGGTCGACGGAGCTACTGTGGCAACTGGCCGGCAATGGGCAGGCGCCGGATACGCTGACCCGTCGCTGCGGCGATCGCGTTCGTCAATGCCGGCAGCGCGCTGGGGATGCCCATTTCACCGGCGCCAGACGGCGGAACGGAACTGGGAACGATGTGCACCTCAACGTTGGGCGCCTCGGCCATGCTCAGCAGGCGATAGTCCGTGAAGTTGCGCTGCGTCACGCGGCCGTTCGTCGTGGTGATTTCGAGGCGCATCGCGGTAGAGATCCCGTCGATCGTCCCCCCCATCAACTGCGCCTCCAATCCGAGCGGGTTGATGGGCTGACCGACATCGGCAACACAGACGCAACGATGGATGCGGAGGCGCCCGCGATCGACGCTGACTTCCATGGCATGCGCCGCGTAGCCGCCGAACGTGAAGTGACAGGCGATGCCGCGACCACGGCCGGCCGCCGAGGCGCGTTCCCAACCGATGTGGCGAGCGGCCTCGCGCAACACGTGCGCCAGACGTCCGCTGTCGTATTGCGGACCGCCGTGATCGCGATAGGGCAGCAACCTGGGTGCGCCGATCAGCTCCAAGCGAACCGCGAGCGGGTCGCGCCCGATCCGCTGCGCAACCTCGTCGATGAACGATTCCGTCGCGAACGCGCCGAATGTGTGCAGCGGTGCGCGCCAGAATCCGCGCAACAGGCCGAACTCGACGGGCGCAAAACGGCTCTCGTAGTGTGCCACGGTGCCCGCCGGATACGCGTCGGGATCCACCACGGCCGTCCAATCTGGCACGGTCGCCATCCCGGGATCCCGCGTCTTCCGCGGCGTTCCCGCCACCGTGTGCGACCACGCGACGACATGCCCGCTGGCGTCTACGGCCGCACGCATGCCGTGCACACCGAATGGACGATAGAAGTCGTTGGCCAGATCGTCCTCACGGCTCCAGATCACCTTCACGGGCCGGTCAACCTGTTTCGCAATCAGCACGGCCTCGGCCACAAAGTCGTTGCGGAGTCGCCGACCGAATCCGCCACCACTTCGAGGCAACTCGATGTCGATCGCCAGACGGGGCAGTCCCGTCAGGCGACTGACCATCCGTGAGATCTCGGCAGGATTCTGAGTCGACGCGACGACACGCGCACGATCGGGCCGCAACTCGATGCTGCAGTGCGGCGGTTCCATGGTGGCGTGCGCAAGAAACGGCACCACGTATTGGGCCTCGATCACCGTTGCCGCGTCTGTCATGGCTTGCGCCGGATTGCCGTCGGTTCGAATCGACGTGGCCGATGCCCCCGTCAGCGCGGTACGGCATCGGGCCTCCAACGCGTTCACGGAATCGTTCACCCACGGACCTGGCGCCCATTCGACCGTCAGTGCTTCACGCCCGCGCAGTGCCGACCACGTGTCCTCCGCCAACACCGCGACCCCTGGTGCCAGATTGTCGGTGATGGGCGCACCCGGGGCCGGTCCCGGTACCACGACCACCTGTACGACCCCGGGGATACGACGCGTGGCACGATCGTCGTATCGAACCAGCGTACCGTCGATGTATGGACACCGCGCGACCACCGCGACCAACCGACGAGGCATGTTCTCGTCCAGACCATAGCGCGCACGGCCGGTGACGATCGCCTCGGCGTCGGCGGTACGAATGCGCTGCCCGATCACACGGAAGTCTGCGGAGGCCTTGAGCGGCACCGGATCGAGCGGCACCGGAAAGCGTGCGGCCGTCGCGGCCAGTTCGCCGTATGACAGGCGACGGCCATCCGGATGCCAGACGTGCGCATCGGCGGTCCGGAGCTGTGCCGAATCGACCTGCCAACGTTCAGCGGCGGCACGCATGATCAGGAGTCGCGCTTTCGCACCGGCCTGCCGCATGTCATCCCAGGACTCCGGCATCGTCGTACTGCCGCCTACGCCTTGCCCCCCGTACTTCGGAATCACGCTGCCCGGCTGCTCCCCCGGCAGCAGTCCGTAGGGCAGCTGTTCCGTTTCGATGAGACGCCAAGGCACATCCAGCTCCTCCGCGATCATCATCGGCACGGCGGTCCTTACTCCCTGCCCGATCTCGCAGCACTTGGCGCCCACGATGATGCGATTGTCCGGCTCGATTCGTAGCAGGGTCGTGACCGAAGCACCGGTCGCCGCTTGCACGCGTGCGATCGGATCGGTGTTCAGCGGCCATGGCGCATGCCACGTCACCCAGAGTCCGCCCATCGCACTCGATGAGACACGCAGGAAGTCGCGACGCGTGGTCGTCACCGATCGCCCCGGGCAATCTGCGCCGCGCGCTGGATGGCGCGACGCAGCCGTGGGTAGGTGCCGCACCGACACAAGTTTGTGAGCGCGTCTATGTCGTCGTCGGTAGGTGATGCCTTTCGGCGCAGGAGATCTGCTGCCGCCATCAGCTGCCCGGCCTGGCACCACCCGCACTGCGGTACATCCTCTTCGATCCAGGCTTGTTGGACAGCGTGAAGCCGATCACCGCCCAATCCTTCGATGGTCACTACCCGACGCCCTGCGAGTGCGGACACGGGCAGGACGCATGATCGCGTCGCGGCGCCGTTCACATGCACGGTGCACGCGCCGCATGCGCCGACGCCGCATCCGAATCGCGTTCCCGTAAGTTGCGCGTGGTCGCGCAGATACCACAGCAACGGCATCGTGGGATCACCATCGAAGGTGACTGCGCGACCGTTCAGGGTGAAACGTGTGGGCACGACCGCTGCTCCGAATCAGGAATGAGACAGTGACGTACATTGGAATCCCCCGCTGGCGTTGCGGGTATGGCGCCGGTGACCGGACGACATCGGCAGTGGCAGGCGGAAGTCCGTGGGGACGACGCTGACAACTCACGCCTGAATGTGCCGACGTAGCCCACCCCGCCGCTGCGCGCAGTTACCCCACCGCACGCCGCGCGAACTGCGAACGCCACTCGTGGCGAACCTGCGCCACGAAGGCCCGCTGTGCACAGTCAGGATCGCGCTCCAGCGACTCAAGCAGGGCGTCCACGGCGCCTGCCTGCTGGATCGAGAGAGACGCGAGACGCGGTGGGTCGCGGTCTGGCGGCCGCATCGACCACAGCACGGCCTCGGCCACTTCGGTCACCCGACGTCGATGCCGGCTGCTGTAGGCCAGCAGCGGTGGCAGGTAGTGCCGCCACGACTGTGCGTCGAGGTGCGCCACGCCGTGGTAGTAGCGCTCGAGGTACACATCAGTCACGACGTCGAGCATCGGATCGTACGTGGAGGGCGCACGAAAGGAGTCCACGTCGTCGGCCCCGCGCAGCGTCAGCGATGGCAGGATGATCAGTTCGCGTGAAAAGGTCTCCAGTAGTGCGGTCACCAACCGTTCGTCAGTCATCACCGTCCGCCGGATCGTGGGGCCAGCTGGCGCTCCGTTGTCCCCCATTCGCTGGGCAGCATCCAGGCGTCATTCGCACCGACAGACGCGTTGCGCGAGACTGACCGCATGAACGCGTCGGCGAAGAAGCCACGCAGCAACTGGCGGGTCCGATCGATGGCGATCGATCCGGAGAGCGCCGCGCCGACGGACGCAGAGTCCGTCACGACATCATCGGTCATGGCGTTGTGGGTGAAGCCACTCAGGCGTACGATGTCCACCCGAGCCCGTCGCTTCGGCACCATCTCTCGAAGGTTCTCCAGTGCGGACTCCGGGAACCCAGCTCCGACCGCCAAGAGCACAGGAACGCCGAAGCCCGCTCGTCGCTCCGCGCGGGGCGGAACCCCTTCCATCGAAGCGAACGCGCGGAAGCGCGCGTCATCAGCGACGGCAGCGCCGCAGATGCGGCCTCCCAGCGAATGCCCGAACGCGCCGAGGCGCTGCCAGTCAATGAGGTTGCTGAACCACGAGCGCGCTCGAAACTCTGTCCGAAGCGACGACAACGCAAATGCGATGTCCGCGCGCCCCGATGCCGTCGCCCCCTCAAAGAAGCGGTCCACTTCGGCGTACGGGCCGCTGATCAGGCCCGGTGGCATCCGATACAGCGGTGACGCCGGTATGATGCGCCCATCAGGCATGAACACGCGACCGATCAGTGGCAAGTCCAGACCCAGCACCGCAATGCCATGCGACGCCAAGTCTTCAGCGATTGCAGTATAGGCGAAGCGTGGAACGCCGCGACCGGGACACAGCACCACCATCGGGAATGGTCCCGAGGATGATGGGCGTGACCACGGCACGGCGTACGTCAGCTCGCGCGCGAGCTCAGGAACCAGCGGCGCGTATCGCCCGAAGGCCGTTGGGCCGGGCCGTTCGATCGCCGGGTACCACAATTGACCAACGACCTCTCGAGGCCCAGCGGTGTCACGTGTACCGCGGCGTTTCCAGTCGGTCCAGTGAAAGGTGACGGTTCCAGCGCCATACGTGCCAGTCGGCTTCGGCAGCATGGGAACGCGTTCCGGCGGTGTGCCTGCCGAGGTCAGGATGGTCGGCTGCGCCCACACCACCATCGGTATCAGAACGGGCAGCAGGCGCAGCGCTCGACTACGAAAGCGGGAGCGGGAAGGACGCACCGTCATCCGATCAAGGTCGGCGACCGGATGCGAAGACGGTTGACTCATGGTGGTGACTCTATGGTGATGGTTCCAGTACGCGAGAAGACATCGACGGATGCCCCTCCCTTTCCAATGCGGTAGTGACGACTCCGGGGTGTCGACGAGATGATGGGGAGTTGACTGACGATACGACCGCTGATGGTGCTGGCCTGGACGTCCGCGCCATCCTCGATATCGAGACTGATCGAGCCACTGTAGCTTGAGACCGTTACGGACTTCTCGCCGGACTCCGACGTCATGCTGCCGATGCGCAGCGGGCCGCTCCAGCTCTCCATGGTCAACCGAGAGGGGAGGGCGCCGACATAGTCGGCCTGCCCGGAGACCGTGCTGACGCTTCCACCGGCCAGCAATCCACGCACGCGCAACGCACCTTCGGTGCTGCGCAGGGTGACCTGCCGCGCCACGTTGGCAACGGTGACATCCCCGGATACAGCGTGAGCGGTCAGAGTGGCGCCGAGGCGCTCTGCCACGATTGATGCGGATTGTGATGCGAGCTCAACGGGTGCTCGGACATCACGAACGGCGATCGCCCCCACCATCACCCGGACGACGACCGCGACGCCATCGGGCACGGATAGGGTGAGCGTTGCACGCGTGTCCTCACGAACTGCTGCCCGGCGAACACGCACTTCGACATCGTTCCCGATGACCTCCACGACCACGCACCCACGTGGCGGCGCGGTCGCCGTGAGACGCAGATCGGTCCGTGTAGTGCCGGTCACGCGGACATCGGCCACGCGGTCGACAACCACGACGCGGGCGTGTGCAGGTAACGCGACCGTCGTGTCGAGCTGACCGGCGCACCCCATCGCCGCCAATAGCCCCGTCAAGAGCGTCATGGCCGCTCCACCATCTGCACGAACGCGGCGTCTGCCAACAGAAGTTGCTGCACCCTCCGCGCAAGCGCGGCGGTGCGCATCAATTCAGGGTCCGTTGGTCGCTGTGTCGCCGCGATGACCGATGCGTTTAGTTCCCCCTGCAATGGTGATGCACGCCGCGACGAGATTCCCACGGGCAGCAGGAGGCAAAGCATCGCCGCTATACCGACTCCCCTGAACAACCTTCGATTGCCTCTTCGAAACGATATCGTCTGCTTCGGAGAGGCGCCCACGCTCGAGTCGGCGACCGGACGACGCGATCGGTCTCGGCGAAGCGAGTGCACTCCCTGTTCCAGTGCCCACAACCACTGGAGTTCGTTCCGGCAGTGCAGGCACCTCGCGACGTGTTGGGCGACGACCGCTGCAGTGCGCGTCGACAGTTCTCCGTCATGCCACGCATGCAGCGCGGTCTGGTTACAGACCCCTCCTGAGACCATCTCGTTCACTCTTCCTCCGCGAGCAGACGCCTGAGTTGCAGACGGGCGTGACGCAGGTGCGATCGCGACGTGGCCGCCTGGATGCCTAGCTCCGCCGCGACCTCGTCGTGGGAATACCCCTCGATGGCCACGCGCTCGAAGACGCGCCTCGTCGTGGTCGAGAGCTTTGCCATCGCTTGCTCGAGTGCGAGACCATCGACGGCGTCTGCAGACGTCGTCCCCACTTCTGACGGGCAGATATTGGCGATCTTCCGGTCCGTGTCACGCGACGCCCGTGCACGCAGGCGCCACAGTACCGTCAGCGCCACGCGGTGCACCCATGTAGAGAGCGCCGCGTCCCCCCGATATTGATGCAGACGTTCCCAGACGCGTACCAGAGCGTCTTGAACGCCATCCTCGACCTGGGCCGCCGGCAGCACGCGACATGCCAAGCGGCGAATGCTCAGCGCGTGAGCTCGATGAATGTCTCGGAAGGCGTCGCTGTCACCGCCAGCGGCGGCGCGCGCGAGCTGTACGTCGAGCGCATGCAATTGGGTAGTCACGTAACGTTGGATGCAGCAACGTGTCGATTCGTGCAGTACCGGGCGATTCGCGCTGCGCCAGCGTCCGGGATGAGGGGTCAGACGCAGCCGAGTGGGATCGTCAGATCAAGGCCGACGTCGAACCGACTGGCTGCGACCTGACGGCCGGGGGGTTTCCACGGCCAAGGCCGAGCGACGAAGTATGATCGCTCACCCTTCGCCATTCGCGCCCATGATGCGTTCCGACTCCTGCTCCCAGCGTCTGCTGACCGTTCTCCTGCCGGCAATCATCATGGCCGCCCTCCCTCGCGCCGCGCGGGCGCAGGCGATCACCGTCACGCCCCGTGCCTCCGACGTTCGCCTGGACGGTGTGCCGGATGAACCGGCGTGGCGTGATGCGGTGCGACTGCCATTCCGCATGTATCAACCCACGTCGAATCAGACGCCGCGCGACAGTGTCGACGTCCGCCTGTTGCATGACGAGAAGGCCCTCTACGTCAGCGCGCGCATGAGCTCGTCGTCCAGCACAAGGCCGCGAAGTGCCAGCCTCGTGAGAGACCGGATCGGTGCCAGCGACGTGTTTCGCGTGCTCATCGACGGCTATCGCGATCAGGAGAACGCCGTGGTATTCGTCACCACGCCCTCCGGCAACATGGTGGACTACGTCGTTTCGGGCGACGGACGCTCCTCGGATAACGCATGGAATGGGTTTTGGGATGTGGCATCGGCGACGTCGGACTCATCGTGGTCGACGGAGATGCGGATCCCGTGGTCCTCGCTGCGGTTCCAGGTATCGGGCGACAGCGTCGTCCTCGGCGTGATCGCCGGTCGCTTTACGGCCACCACCAACGAGTGGGACACGTGGCCGACGCTGCCCAATGAGTACGCCAATGCCCTCGACCGTCCATCGATCGCGAGTCCCGTGGTCGTTCATGGCGTCCGCAGTGAGCGTCCGCGCTACATCGCCCCGTTCGCAGTCGGCGCTTTCGACCGGATCGCGACGCGTGCTGGACCGCGGCAACCATGGGGTCGTCGCGACTCCACCGGGTCGCAGTTCGGGCTCGATGTCCGCACCAACCTCACCGACAACCTCTCGCTGGACCTGACGCTCAACACCGACTTCGCGCAGGTAGAGGCAGACGATCAGCAGGTGAATCTCAGCCGCTTCCCATTGTTCTTCCCGGAGAAGCGACAGTTCTTTCTGGATCGCGCCGGTCTGTTTCAACTCCGAACCGGAGGTCAGGAAGACCAGAGTCAGTTCTTCTTCTCGCGGCGTATTGGCCTCTCCGACGATGGACGTCCATTACGCATCTTCGGTGGTGGACGCGCCGCCGGACGCGTAGGGGACTGGGACTTGGGGGCCCTTCACCTGGCGGTCGCGGCCTCCGATACCGGTGCTGGTACCGAGCAACTCTCCGTCGCGCGACTGCGACGCCGCGTGCTGAATCCGCAGAGTGCGCTTGGCCTACTCGTCACGTCCCGGGCAGGAGTGGCCTCGCGTCAGCACCTGGGCGCCGCTGCGGACGCGCGCCTACGCGTGTTCACACAGGACTTCATCGCGCTGCAGGTGGCACAGGCACCCGATCAGCAACGACCGGACGCCACTGGCGATGGCTTCAGTGATGGTCTCATGGTGCACGCCGAGTGGGCGCGCCCGTCAAACCAGACCACGGCCGGCGTCGGCTACGCCGTCGGCGCCACCTACGCGGGTCCGACCTACGCACCCGAGCTCGGCTTCCTCCCACGTCGCGACTACACACACACCTACGCGAGTTGGCGATACGGATGGTTGATGCCGGCGCGCTCTCGACTACGCCTGATTCAGCCAAGCCTCGTCGCGACACGATTCACCGCCAATCGCGACGGGAAGACCGAATCGGTGTTCGGTGCCCTGTTTCTCAACTTCGACACCAAGGCGGGATGGTCGGGGTTTCTTGGCTCAAACTATCGGGAAGAGCTGCTGCGCGTCCCCCTGCCCCTGTCCGCCACAGTCGTCGTCCCGGCGCGCAACCACACGTTTGCCAACGGGATCCTCAGTATCGCAACGCCGCAATCGCGAGGCTTCGGGGCGACGTTGTTCGCGGGCGGTGGAGAGTTTTACGATGGGCGCTACGTCAACGTCGGGGTCTTCCCGTTCTGGGCCCCGTCGAAGTACGTCTCGGTGGGCGCTGAGGTAAATGTCAGCCGTCTGCGCTTCTCTTCGCGCAACGAGTCGCTGACGACCGACGTACTACGGCTCCGCATCAATGCCGCGTTGGATAGCCGCCTGTCACTCGCCGCTTTTCTGCAGCAGAATGTCGCGAGCCGTGTCGTCGTCCCGAACGTGCGTCTCCGATACCGGTTCGCGGAAGGGCGCGACGTGTATCTGGTGTACAACGAGCGAATCAACACCGATCTCGACTCGCCCGTCAGTAATGACGTCCCGCTACCCCGCTCGGCGGGTCGTGTCCTGGTACTCAAGTACACGCACACGTTCATCCGTTGAGCGGGGCTCGCCCGAACTTGCTGTCATGCTGGTGACATACGGTACTCGTAGCGCCGAGCGGGTACCGCGCCCGGAAGGACCGGGCTGCATGGAGAGCTGCGCCTGATCACCGAAGGCGTGGGTGAGACGCGCCCGCAGGCTCGCCAACCCGATGCCGTCTTCCACATGGGCCGACAGTCCTGCGCCATCGTCATCAACGGTCACGGTCAGGGTTCTGACGTCACAGCTGGCTCGAATCGTGATCCGCCCGGGAATGCTGCCGTCGCGCAGCCCGTGCACCACCGCATTCTCGACCAGCGGTTGAAGCACGAGACAGGGCAGCATCGCCTCGACCGCCTCCACATCGACCTCCGTCTCGAGCGTGATGCGATCCGGAAAGCGCATCTGCAGAATGGACAGATAGTCGGTGATATACGCCAGCTCCCGCGGAATCGGATGCAGGGCCTTCGCGTTGTCGCGCAGTGACTCACGCAAGAGGTCGCTCAGCACCGCAATGGCATCAGCCGTGGCCGGTCCGTTGCCCTTCAGCGCCAACGCGGCGATCGCGTTCAACGTGTTGAACAGGAAATGCGGGTCCAGCTTGCGACGCAGCGCATCGAAGCGGGCACGCTCCAGACTCTCTGCCAGCTGTGCTGACGCGACGGCACGCTGCGTTGCCAGCCGCGAGAACTGCCATGAGTTGGCGACGCCGACCACGAACGCATACAGCACCACGTCGAAGATGATGTAAGCGACGCCGATATACGACGCGGTACGGGGCAGACGGTACGAAGGATTCAATACCGTCAACGTGACGGCTGTTGCGAGGATATGCAGCACCACGAACCCCGTCATGGCAGCGCCATGAGTGGAGAGCGCCTGCGCGGAAACGGGAGGCACCGGTACGCGCAAGGCGAGGTGCCATACCGCGATGGACAGCAGCGCGAGGACGCCCCACGACACCAGCGTTCGCACGAGTAATGCATGCCAAGGCGCCGACCACGTCGGGAGCGCCAGACGTACCGCAAGTTGCGTCGCCTCGAACGCGCTGAGCAGCACAATGGCGACCAGCACCAGGGCAGCGACCCGTCGGCGGTCGAGGGGCCCGTCGTGCACGATCGGGGCTGCCAGCGGCTCAGAGGGCGAGGGGAGGGGATTCGTCACCCCTGCACCTTGACCTGCTCACGCGTTTCCGTCAACCGTCGGTCGTCGGATCGAGGTGGCGCATCTGCCCGTGAGCGGCAGGATGACGCATCAGCCCGGTGGGCGCGCCGCCGAGCGGATCGAGTCTGGCAGCCCGAAGTGTGTACTCAATCGCTCACGCATGGCGGACGCGACGGCATCCTCAAGGGCAAAGAGACTCGACCGACGACCCTCCACGCGGTCCGCATACAACGTGAAACCGTCCGCGGCGTTGACCAGTCGAACGGACAGGCGCACGATGCCGCGCTCTTCTTCCACGACCCCCTCCACCAGCGTGCGCACGGCCAGCCGCGCCGTGTCTCCGCTGACCAGTCGCTGCTGAAGGGCCTCTGCTGCAGAGCGCGAAGACACGCGTAGGCCGGGAACCCTTGCGAGCCCGTCAGTCACGGCATCCGCGATCGCACGGGCGAGGAATGCCCGCGTGCTGTCCGAGCCGAGGTAGACGAACGGCAGTAGGGCCACGGTCGGTGAGGTGTCAACTACGATGGCGGGGGGGACGCCGCGAGACCCCTGCCCGGCACGACGCTCGCCGGAGTCCGCAACGTTTGGCGTCCGCCACGCCCACCATCCCGCAATCAACGCCCCAATCACGGCCCCTCGCGTCGCGAGCGAACGCGAACGCGAACGCGAGTGGACGAGTACCGGTGCGGCTGGGTCACCTGCGCGCGCAACTGATCTCGCCTCGATGCCGGCGCCCGGCAACATCGAGGCACGCAGTTCACGCGATCCGGAGATGGCCGTCGCGACGTCGTTCGGGATCGGCGTGAAGCTCCCGCTCAGGATCGTTGGATCCTCGAGCATCTCGACCAGCACCGCCGCACTCGACGGACGTCGGGCCGGATCTTTCTCGAGGCACGCCTCGATCAGCGCATTAAGGGCCGACGGCACATCGGGGCGCTGTAGCATCAACGGCGGTGGCGGTTCCGTGATGTGCGCCGCCATCACGGAGTGCGGAGCCCGGCCGCTGAAAGGTGGAGTGCCCGCCAGCATTTCATACGCCATCACCCCCAAGGCGTAGAGGTCCATGGGCGGACCCGCATCCGGGTCAGCGGCAACCTGCTCCGGCGCCATGTACGCCGGCGTGCCGAGCGACGTACCAACCGTGGTTATCGAAGCGCCGGTCGCGTGCGTCGACTCCGACCCGTGCCGCGCCGACGCCAGCGCTTTGGCGACGCCGAAGTCCGCGACCACGGCCGCGTCGCCGGACAGCAGCACGTTGTCCGGCTTGATGTCGCGATGGACCACCCCTTTCGCGTGGGCCACCACCAGGGCACGCGCCACATCCCGCAGGATGCGCACGGTATCGACCACCGCCAACGGGCTGCGGCTGACGCGCGCGCGCAACGACTCGCCCTCCACGAACGGCATGAGAAAGTACGGGAGTCCGTGCATCTCGCCGACGTCGAGGACCGGCACGATGAGCGGATGCTGCAACGATGCCGCGGTGCGGATCTCCCGTCGGAAGCGTTCGACCGACACACCGGCCGCGAGTTCCGGCCGCAGCAACTTGATGACGACACGGCGTTCGAGGCGCACATCGCGGGCCACGAACACGCGCGACATTCCGCCTCC
>CAZMGX010000002.1:0-51472 GCA_964565915.1 uncultured Gemmatimonas sp. | reverse complement strand
CCGTGGGCTCGGCGCGCGTGCACTATGATCGCGGGAAGAAGCGCTTGCGATCATGGCTTTCGCCGGTCCATCGTGCGGATGTGACAGACATGGAGGAAGACCAGCAGTGACGGACGAGACCGAGTTCGACAGGACCTTGCGCCGACACGTCGACGCGATGCGACGCGCAGACGTGGCCGAGGCGCCCGCGTTCGCATCGATGATCGCCCGCGCACGCGTGACGGCCGGCACGATCGAAACGCCGCGCCGCGCTCCCGTCGTCGAGGCTCCCCGGCGCCAGCCTTTGGCGCGCACGTTGCTGTGGGCGACACCCGTGGTGATCGCCGCCTCGCTCACGCTCCTGCTGCTGCGGCGTCCGGACCCCGCCGAGCGCGCTGATCGCGAGTTCGAGCAGCTGGTGACGCAGTGGTCGCGCACCAACCAGTCCGCGCCGCGGTCTCCAACCGATCGCCTGTTGTCGGTGCCGGGATCCGAATACCTGCGCAGCACACCAACCCTCGGCATCCCGCAAACGCGGAGTCCCTCATGATCACCTCAGGCTATGCGGGCCGCCCAGGCCGGCGCTGGCTGATGACGCTTGGAGTCGTTCTGGCCACCGCGCTCGCCGTGCCGGCGTCGGCGCAGAGTGTGCCATCGGTGGATGATCCGATTGCCCGATCGCTGTTCGACCCGGAACTGATCATGAAGCACCGGCGCGCGATCAATCTGTCCGACGAGCAGCGGGATGCGATCAGCAAGCTGATCAAGGAGTTGCAGGGCAACGTGCTGAGCCTGCAGTGGGAGCTGAAGGACCAGACCGAGGCACTCAACACCGAACTGGCACGGCCGCGCATCGATCTGGATCGTGCGCTCGATCGCATGGGGCGCGTGCTGCAAACGGAGCGCAAGATCAAGGAGGCGCACCTCACCCTGCTGGTGCGGATCAAGAACGTCTTGCGCCCTGAGCAACACGAGTCATTGCGAAAACTGCGCGCGGCACCCTGAGCGGGAGGATGCCGCGTGGCCTGCGTCCAGCGGTCACGACATCGAGGACAAGGGGATCACGGCCACCAGACCAGGCCCACGCCGAAGCGGAACGACGTTGCCTCGATGTCGAGATTCCGCAGGGCCACGTTCCCCAGGTCGATCTCGGTAAACTTTCCGCCACTCCACTTGAGTGACACGTCGACGGCCACGGTTTTGCGAAAGAACGTGGACAGGCCGCCGCCGAATGTCAGCGCCCCGCCGTTGAAGTCGATCTTGTCGATGTCATCGCCGTTGACGCTGGCATCCGTCACGCTGACGACCCGCGTACCGGCCGAGGCCTCGAGATACGGCACCCATCGACGGAGCGAATTGGCGAAGTGGAACCGTGCACCGACATCGGCGTGCGCGAGGTTCCACTGCCCGACGATGTCACCACCCGCCGGAACGTCGATCTGTGTTCCATCGACATGCAGGAACAGCGTCACGCGTCGATTGAACCCGTAGCCGGCGCGCAACGCGAGGCCACCGCCCGAATTCGTCTCCCCGTCTTCGACCGTGAGCGACGTACCCTGCAGTTGCGCGCCAAAGGACCAGCCGCGCGTGGTCGACAGCTGCGCCGAGGCGACCATTGGCGTCAGTGCCGCGAGGGACAGGGCCAGCAGGAGATCAGCACGGCGTCGTGCAAACGTGGACAGCGACATGTCAGCGCCCTCGGCAGAACAGGAATGGGAACGACACCAGCAATCCCCCGACGGCAAGGCCGGCGGAGGATCGTTGGACGAATATGAGCGGACCGGCACGCAAGGGCGAGTGGCGCGTCAGAGCACCCAGCCCAACGCAATCAGGTTGTCGACGGGTTGCACGAGGTCCTCGATCAGGTCGAACACATCGTCCGCGATGTCGACCACCGCGAGGACAACCAGGAGTTCCTCGCCGGTGATCGGATCCCCGCCGGCCCCACGCATGGTGGGATTCTTTGCATCACCGGTCAGCGTGACGTACGTGTTGCCGTTGAAGCTGATCTCGCCCTCGATGGACTGCCCATCGCTGTTCATGTCGACGCGCAGCGTCTGTTCGCGATGGTGCACCACCAGTTCGACGGTTCCTGCGCCGTCGGTGCTGTCGTCCACGCCGCTGACGGTCCCCTCGATGTGGAACCCGCGAGGCTCGAGACGCAGGTCGAACGACACATCGAGTTCGGTTCGCCCTCCCACGTTTTCGCCGTCAGCAGAGATGGCGAAGGTGAGGGTGTTTGCCCCTTCGACGGCGTACCCGGTGACCTCGAGGTGACCCGATCCCTCGCGGCCTTCGAGACTGGTGCGGTAGTCCAGCATGGTCTTGCCACGCTCGACGGCCACAAGACGCAAGGCGACGTCATTGCCGTTTGCTGATCCTTCGTCACGAAGGTCGGCATAGCCGATCTCCTGGGTGACGATCGGCTTGTCTGCGGCATCCACGGCATACATGATGAAGCGCACGCCGTTGGCCGGTGCACCGCTGCGCGTCGGATTGACGACATATCGGTCAGCGGTCGGGTCGTATGTGAACGTACGCCCCCGCATGGTGTCGGAGACGATCGGCACAAACGCAGCCGCCGCGTCCCCGCCGGGTGCGGTCGCTGCATCGCGCAGCACGTCGATCGCGAACTGTCGCGCCGAGGCCGTCCGGGTGGCGTTGGGTAGCGCACTGATGGCCGACATCGCCGCGCGCGAAGACAGTGGCGTGCGGCCGGACAACGCCGTGAACCCAGCCCATCCCTCGGACGCGAAGACGCGCTCGAGTGCCTGATAGTCCTGAAGGGCCGCCCGGGTATCGAGCGTGTCGTTCGACTGCGGCGCGGTGGTCGAGTCACACGCGGCGGCGAACAGCAACAGGGTCAGGGGTACCACGCGCCCCATCACGCGTTGTCGCCAGCCCGTCAGTTTCAGCATACGTCAGCTCCTCCCGCACCCGGCGGTTCTGATTGCAGGTGATGTGTCACTCCCTCACGTGCATGGGTGCTTGAGGCCGGCCCGTTGTATGACAGCGTCCGTCAATCGCCCTCGGCGCGGCCGAAGAGCAATTGGAGGATGGCGGCGTCGTCCGCATTGACCAGCACATAGACGTGGTCGCCCGGCAGCAGGGTCATGTCGCCGTGCGGCGACAGCAGCTGGCGGCCGCGAATCACCAGCATGACCGACGAGGTATTCGGAAAGGGAATGTCCGCCAGCGACTGACCGCACACCGGCAGGTCCTCGTCGACGTGGAACGATCGGATGGCGGTGTCGAACGCCACCGGCCCTTCGATCTCGAGCATCGCGGGCGGCGGTGGCGCATCGCCACTTTCGAGTTGCAGTCGCCGGGCCAGCCACGGCACCGTGGTGCCCTGCAGGAGCGCGTTCGTGACGACGATGACGAAGACCACATCAAACGCCTGCTCCGCCCCCGGCACCTGGGCGATCACCGGCAAGGTCGCCAGCACGATCGGCACCGCACCGCGCAGCCCCACCCAGCCCACAAAAGCGATTTCGCGCGGTCGATAGCGAAACGGTATCAGGCAGAGCGCCACAGCCAACGGTCTCGCGACCACCGCCAGCAGGACGGCGAGGCCCACGCCGATCGGTAACACATGCAACACGCGACTCGGAAACGACAGCAGCCCAAGAACCAGAAACATCCCGATCTGACTGAGCCACGCCAGTGTGTCGTGCACCCGATGGACACTCGAGCGAAATGGGATCGCCCCGGCACCCAATGCGATGCCGGCGACATACACCGCCAGGAAACCGCTGCCGCCAAGGAGTGCCGGAAGACCGAAGCCGAGGCAGGCCACGGCGATGGTGAAGGCGGGAACCAGGCCGCTGGGCTGCAGCGGAAACACACGCAGCAAGCGTTGGGCACCCACACCGACGGCCGCCCCACCGACGAGGCCAACCGCCAGTTGCAGCATGACCTCCGCACCCGCCGTCACCGGCGCGGGCGCCGCGTTCGAGCCGATGACCTGAATGACGAAGCCGACCAGGATGAACGCGACCGGGTCGTTGAGACCCGACTCGAGCTCCAACGTGGTGCCAAGTCGCTTCTTCAGGTTCACATTCGAGGCACGCAGGACCGAGAAGACCGCGGCAGCATCGGTCGATGACACAATGGCCCCGATCAGCCACGCTTCACTCCACGCGAGGCCCAACACGTGACCGCCGGCGGCCATGAGCGACGCGGTCGCCAGAACCCCGACCGTCGCCAGCAGCGCGCCGGGCGCCAGCACCTGGCGAACAGCGCCCCAATGGGTGTTCAACCCTCCGTCGAACAAAATGAACGCGAGGGCCACCGTCCCGAGCGCGAAGGCCTGTGAGTAGCTCTCGAACGCGATCTTGCCCAAGCCTTCAGAGCCGGCCAGCATGCCGATGCTGAGAAACACCAGCGTAAGGGGCAGCCCGAACCGCACGCTGGCGCGGCTGAACAGCACGCTGATGACCAGCAACACGCCGAAGGCCGCAAGTATTCCAGCCGGCACCAGATGCGGGAGAGAGTCCACACGGTGAAGTTACCCGAGCGGCCGTGATTCGGACTCGAGCCTGCGATATTCGGATGACGAAGAATCGGCGCGTCTGCGGTGCCTGCGGGGTATTGTTGGGCAACACTCTCTTCGGAGACCTACATGAGCAGCACACTCACCACACGCAGCTCGGCCCCATCCGGCATTACCGTTGGTCAGCGTATCCGCCGGCACATCGCATTGGCGGCGCTCGTCGTCGGTTCCGTCGCATTGGTGTCCTGTCGCAAGGGGATTCCTGGTCCGACGCCGCCGGCGGTCACCTTGATGGTGGAGAACCGCAGCTACTTCGATGTGAACGTCTGGGTCATGCGCTCACCCGTGGCACGCGGCACCCGACTCGGGTTGGTCAACGGCGGCAGCACGCAGACCTTCCGCGTGCGGGAAACGGACCTGCAGCCCGGGGGACTCATGGTTCTTCAGGTCCGCGCCATCTCCGGCCGCACGACGTTTACGACGCCTTCCCTGTCGGTCAACGCCGGGACGGTGGCGAAGCTCGACCTGATCGCAACGGCCTCCGGCAACCTGAACCAGAGCCAGTTCTACACGCAGTAGTCGGGCCGCGCCGGGTCACGCAGCAGGTACCGAACGGTGGGCCGGCCTGCTGCGGTCGTCTACCGCTGGTCCCCTGTATTCGCGGTTAATCACACACACACACCGGCCGGGAATGCCGCGTCACAGAAACCCGGCGAGATGGGTAGTGCCGCACGAAGGATGGCACTCTCTCGACCCAAGCCGGCTGGTGTGTATGCGACCGAAGAAAACGACGCCCTCGATTGCCCTGCTGTTCTCGACCTTTGCCATGGTGCTGACGGCCTGCACCGGCGAAGAATCCACCGCACCGTCCCTACCGATTCCGGCGGCGCTACAGATCGCGGATCCCGGCCTCATCCGGGATGGCGATGTGCGTACGCTGCAGGCCGAAGTCCGCGATCAGCGGAATCGCATCCTTCCTGGCGTTCAGGTCCAGTGGACTGCGACCGATCCCTCGGTGGCGGTCGTCACCCCGTCCGGACTGCTGACAGCCCTGCGGGAAGGTTCGACGGAGATCGTCGCGACGACCGCAACGTTGCAACAGCGACGCGTGCTCCACGTCGTCCTGCATCCGGCCATGTCGATCGAAATCGGCACGCAGCAGCTGGTGCTGCCACTCGGGACCCGCGGGAGCGTGCCAGCCACGTTGCGCGGCGTGGACGGTCGCGCACTGCTGAATCGGCCGCTCGACGTGACATCCGCCGACCCGAGCATCGTGCAAACGACCGCTGCCGGCGAGTTGGTCCCGCTCAAGCCGGGTCTCACCATGATTACGGTGCGTTACGGCACACTGACGGCGAGTGTCGCCGCGCGGGTTCCGGGAGAGGCGGGCGCGGTGGTGTACGCCGTGCGCGACCTGCATGGCAGTCCGCTCCCCGCGATCCTCGACCAGCGGGAACGTCGCGAAGGGGCGGTGATCATCCGCGAAATCACGCGCCTCGAAAGTGGCACCGTCGTCATGGGGGAGACGTACGATGTGACGCTGCGTCTCGCGCACTATGAACAGTCCAACCTGAACGGCAACACCATCGAGCGCCTGATGGGCCGTCAGACCGTGCGTGATTTCGGCCGGGTGACCTACAACTGGCTCGCGGGCGCGGCCGCATTGGAGTCGACCCACATCGGTGGGCTGGCGCACACGCTCGATTGGTTCAACGCCGCACCGCGGGTGTCATTCCGTCATGCGGGTACGGCGGAGTTGTGGATGCTCGGGCTCAGCACCCCCTGAACGCGACGGGGCGGAGTCGCTGAATCGTTCCGCGACTCCGCCCCGGTGCTGCAACCCCTCGCGGCTCCTCGAATCGGCAGCGTGAGGGGAAACCGCCGTCGTCAGCCGCCCTGGAAACCGAACCGACGACCCAGCTCACCAAGATTGCCGAAGCGCTGGTTCACGATCGTGTTGTAGATCGAACCGAATGTGTAGCCAATGCCGACGTTCGTGTTGTAGCGGAAGTTGGTCTGCAACTGCTGACGCTGCGTCAGGATGTCGCGTTCCGATTGCGCCGCACCCGCGATGTAGATCTGGTCACGCACCCGCGACGCCGACCCGCGGAAGTTGAGCGAGAAGCCACGACCCAGACGCAGGTCGACGAACCCGGACAGCGTCACGTGATTGCGCTGCGGATCGTGCAGGTAGTGCGATCCTTCCAACGTGAGATTCGTGTTGCCCCACTTCTGCCGCTGGGTCAGCGCCAGCAGCACGGTCTGGTTGGCCCGGGTCTCCTCGTCCTCACCAAACACCGTCGTGCGATAGTAGCTGTAGTAGTTCGGGCCGATATAGTACAACGCGGTCAGCTGCCGCCGCGTGGCCTCGGTCCATGGGAAGTAGTTGTACTCGATGGCGGGCGACACACGGAGCGCCAGCTTCTGGTTCAGCACCTCGCTGAAGGCGACCGACACCTTCGCTCCCAGCGTCAGGTGTCCGTTGATCGTGCGTCCGACGAGCGCATTTGCGTTCGCGGCCCGCTGCAGCACCATCACTGAGATGGTGTCACGGAGATCAGGGTTCGTCGCGTTCGTCTGGAACAGCTTGAAGTCGCGCTGATTGTAGCTGCTCGTCGCGCCAAGATTGATCTTCCATTTGTCGGTCGTTCGCGCAGCGGAGAGCGTGGTCGACAGATTCGTGGTTCGCACCAGCTGTTCGCCGTTCGCCGAGAAGTTTCCGTCGACACGATACAACCAGAGATTCCATCGATCCTTGACCGCACGCGGATTGATGGACGGCGCAACGGCACCACCCGCGAGACCCACCTGCATGCGGCTCGCGATCGGCGTGCGCGCGATGTACGGCGCCAGACCCAACTGAAACGTGCGCAACAGGTTGCGTCGCACGCGATCATCCGCGTCGTTGGGCAGCGTGTTCACGACGAGTGTATCGATCTTCCCCGAATAGCCCTTCTGCCCCAGGAAGTTCACGGTGATCTCACGCCCGCCGTTGCCGGCGTTGAGCTGCGTCAGCAACAAGTGCACGTCGCTGTCGAATCGATCACGCACCCAGTTGACGAACCCCATCTCCTGTACGAAGAAGTTGCGGTCGCAGCCGCGGACTCCACCCTGACAGTCGAGAAAGACACGCAGTGATGTCTGCAGCAGGCTGTCCGGCAGCACATTGGCGGACGCGCCAGCGCCAGACCCTCGTCCACTTGGAGGCGGGGTATCGTTGCCGCCTTGTGCGGCGATCGTGGAAAACGCGCCGAGGAGCAGGAACGGCGCGACAATGAATCGAAGGCGCATGTGCGGGGAATGACGGTGGCAAAAGAACGGGGCGGCATCGACCTACGATGTCGCCCCGAGAAGGGGGGCCTGGGACGAGGTGTATTCCAGCCGACAGAATACTGGACCCCCGTGTCCGGTTCCCTACGCTCTGCCTGCCAATTCCGCTGACAGTACCCCCTACGCAGCGGCGCTCAGTTCGGCGCGTGCACCCCGCTGCCGCCATACGGCCGGTTCGCCCCCACCGCCTGCGACTCCAGCGGCCACGGGCGGCGGTTCGTGATGCTGGCCAGTCGCTGTCGGATCGCGCCGCGGAAGGGCGCGGTCGACGCGTTACCCCCGAACGGGTCGGTGTACCACACGGTCGGACCACCGACGTTGCTGAGCGTCGTCTGGTTGAAGTAGACCTCGCGTTTCGTCCCAGTGAACGGGGAGCGCGGGTCGTCCCAGGCAAGACGCACGCTACCGCCATTCGTGCCCCAGTCACACTCGCCGCCACGGGCACGACGCTGTGCGGCGCCCGTGCCGATGCGCTCGTAACAGACGTCAATCGTGCGTTGTGTCCGTGTGGGCTGCGCGGGGTCGTGATAACGCGACGGATTGAACACCGCAAAGCCCGGGTCGAAGTACGCGATCTCGCGACCGTCCGCGGTACGGAGGTAGTTGGCGGTGCTCCAGTTCTCGTACAACGCCCCCGAATAGCCGGACCATTGACCGCTGGCCACGAGGATGTGCTTGAGGACGCAGGTCCGATCGGGAATGAGGCGCGTGCCGCGCCCGTTGACTTGTCCCGGCTGCGGGACAATGCCACTCGCGACGCGACGCCCCTTCTCACACGCGCGTTCGAACGACCCGACCGGGCCGAGTCGCGACATGACGATGGCGTCGATGGACGTGCCGTCCGTGCAGCGCACGTGATAGTTCAGCTCGTGCGTGTTGTTCGTGAGCGCGTCGGGCGAATGGGTGCCCTGATGAAACTTGGTCAGCCAACTGCAGCGCACCTCGAACGGCACCCGCTGGCCATTCTGCGAATAGTGCAACTGCACGTTGTTCTCCCATTCGACCTTGTGGCCGACATGATCCTCGTGCCGCATGCCGGTGGGCTGCCACTCCATCAGCCGTTCCGCACCGTACCCGAAGGGATCCCAGCCGATCTCCGCGAAGAGCGCCGAGCCGCGCGGGTCACGGCCGTGCTCATGGCCGAATCGACAGCCCGTCGCCGGCTCGATCGGCGGATGCCATCGGGGATATCGCTTGCCGTCCGGCGCGATGACCGTGTACTGGTTGTGAATCGCCTCCGTACAACTGTCGCTGGCACCCGCGCGCCAGAGATGCATGGCATGGCTGTCGCTGCCGTGCGCCGCGGCCGAGTCTTGCGCCGGGTTGGTCGCAACCAGTCGGGCCGCGGCCTCTGCCACATCGGCCGGCGTGTCCAGTGCAGTGGGGATACGGTCGGGTCGGTCGGCGCAGCCACTCTGCAGCACGACCGCCAGCATGGTCAGCGCACCCCAGCGGGAGCGCCTGCTTGGAAGATCTCGGTTCGGCATGTTGGGCACGTGAACGAGAGGGGCGACGAACCTGCAGCGGTGCGATTGCACGCTACGTTCTCATCGGCATCCGGCGCCGCGCCGTATCGGGCATCACCTGTCACGACGTGTGGAGCCCGCCCGCACCGGGCGGCTACAACAGCACGTCTCCATGCCGGATTCCCATGGCGACGGCTTCCGCCCGACGATGCACCCCAAGCTTCTCGAACACCGCCGCGAGGTGGAACTTGACGGTGCTGCGGCTGATGCCGAGGCGCACCCCGATCGCGGCATTGCTCAACCCTTCGGACAATGCCTGCAGCACTTCGCGCTCACGCTCGGAGAGCACCGCTGGTGCGGCGTCGGTCGGCACGGCGCCGTCGTTGTCGGCGGGTCTCGCCGGGACGGCGGCGGCGTTTCTCGAGCGCGTGGCCGACGCAGCGCCGGCCGGCGCGCTGACCAGTCGAACGTCCGCCGCAGCGGCCGACGCGACAAAGCGGATGTCCCCGTGCGCCGCGAGTGCATCACGCAGCACCCGCCGCGCCCACGGATCGGTGACATCGATGAAGACGCGAACCGGGTGCGGGCGTTCCGTCATTTGGTCAGCGTCCCGCGTTCCGCGCGCCCCGCGACCATCCGTGTGCCAGCAGCGCGGGGCCTCCGGCTCGCGAAACAAACGCATCGACGTCGGCGATGGGGACGGCGAGTCCCAGCCCGCGTGCGATCATCGTACTGACGCCGAGCATCGCGCCCCGCGTGTTGACCACCGGTCCGCCCGAGTTGCCCGGCGCCAGACGCAAGTCCAGTTGCGCCCACGGCAGCGACCGCTGCGACGGCGACAGCTCGGCGTCGCTGCGCAGCGGGCCAAGGGCATGCAGAAAGAAGGTCGTCACCGCGTGTCGCACCCCGAGGGGATGTCCGATCGCCATCACGACCTGCCCCACACGCAGGGGGGCCATGGCGGCAGGTGGCACGGGTCTCCAGCGGTCCGGCGTGGCATCACAGGAGAGTAATGCGAGGTCGCGCGTTGTGTCGCGCGCCACGAGCGTCGCGCGGCGAGTGGCACCGTCTGCCCCGGTCACAATGATCGGTTCGTGCGTCGCGACATGCGCGTTCGACACGATCAGCGCTCGGCCGACAGCGTCGCGGGCCCAGACGACGCCGGCCCCGCTGTGCGTGCGACGCCCTGTTCCCGCCTCGATGTGCACGACGCCGTCCGCGGCGCCGGCGATCACGCGTCCAGCGTCGGGAGAACGAGCGCCGGTCGATGCCGCCAACGCATCGGACGGCAGCATGCGAGACGTCACCGGGCGGCGCGACGGGTGCGTCGAGACTCGTGGCCAACGGGACGCTCGCCGATCGTCACGAGCACGCGCACGAACACACCACCGCGCAGCACGTCGAACGACACGGCACGCCCCGGCGGCATGTGTTGCAACACGTCGAGCACGTCGTGCGGCGCGTTCACCGCCGCGCCATCGAGGGCCAACACGATATCGCCCACCAACAGTCCGCTCGTTGCGGCGGGCCCGCCGTCAGCCAGACCGATGATCAACAGCCCGCCCTCCCGCCCCTGCGCGGCGACCTTGGCCGATTCTCCGACTCGGACCGCCTGCAGCGCCGCTCCAAGCCACCCGCGCGGCACGTATCCAGTGGCCACCAGCTGCGACAGCACACGCTCAACAGTGTCCGCCGGAATCGTAGTGGCCAACTGCTGACTGAGGCCGCCCGAGTTGATGCCGTGGACATGGCCGGCCGCGTCGACCAATGGACTGCCGCCGAATCCGGGATAGAGCGCCACGCCCGACTGAATCCGGAAGCGGTATTCGCCGCCTTTCCACGTGCGCCACGCGCCTCCAACTGCGCTCACCGCACCAAAGGAGACACGCGGTCCGCTGTCGTCCAACCGAGCCACGGCCAGTACCAAATGGCCCGGTCGGAGCACGGATGGATCGCCCACCCGAGCAGCAGGCATCGAAATGCCGGGTTCGACCCGCAATACCGCGAGGTCGCTGGCGGCATCGCGTCCAACCAGCGTGGCCGCGACCCGGCGACCGTCGGGGATGGTGACGGTGATGTTCTGTTCGCGACGCACCGTGGCGTCGGTGGTCACGATCAACCCGTCGCGCCAGTGAACACCGGTGGACGCCAGCTTTTCACGTGCATGCACCGCGACAACGGTCTCGGCGGCCTGCGCCACCGCGCCAGCCAGTTGTTCTGAGACGGCCATCAGTGACAATGGCTCGCTGGAGTGCCGGTGCGATTCCGAAGGAGTATCGACATGCGACATCTGTGACTCGTGTGTTGAATTGGCGTCAGGGCGTTCGCGCGGAAGGCAGGGACAGTCGTACGTTCAACCACCCAGACGCCGCACGACACTGGCCAATTGGCTGGGCGCCCGCACGGCGACACGTAAGCGCGGCCGTTAAGCGGTGGCGTAAGCGGGCTGTGGGAGATTGAGGGTGTGGGGCATGACACTGACGCCGGCTCCCTCTCAAACATTGTCCACCAAGACCGATGTCTCTCCGATCGCTCTCGGCGCTGCCGCTGCTATTGGGCGCCTGCACCTCAACCGGCGCCACGTTCCGCAGCGGCGTCGGTGACGCCTTTCCTGATCGCGCCCCCTACTATGCGGGCGCGCGCACCGCGTTCGCCGCAGACAGCGGCGCCCGCATCGGCGTGTTGCCTGTCCACTACCAAACCGGTGTCGGGAGTGCCGCGCTCTACGATCCGAGTTGGGGCCCCAACAGTCCCGTTGCCGCCCTGCTGCAGGAGATGAACGCGGTCCTTGATTCGATGTCCACCGGGAACGGCAGGCCCGCGATTCGTCTCGTCACCGGTTTGTCACGTGATCGCACGCTGCCGGCCGATCTCAAGCTCGGCGTCGCGCCCGACGTGCGCTTTGGATGCCTCACCGAATCCGCGTTGCCCGACGCCGATTGTGCGGCTCGTGGCGACAGTGCACTGGGTCGCGGACGCCAGACCATGAAGCTCGCCGTCGGTCGGCCGGACGCTGTCTGGACACGGTGGGTGGGTACGACCATGGACGCGGCGCGAACCCCGCACGCGATCGTCATCACCCTTGAAGTCGGCCAATACCTCCTGAAGCAGAAAGGACTCGTCGGCCGGAAGATTGTTGAACTCGGCACTGGGCACGACGTCGAGCTGCCATGGCTGACGTCGCTCGAGACGCCGGTGACCGTGTTGCAACTGACCGGTGCGCTGGTTGACCGTCAGGGCAAGGCGGTACGGATTGGCGCCGAGGGCATCGCGGCCAAGCGCACGCCGTTGCTGGCGAGTGCCGTTGGGGCACAGGCCATGCTGTCGGATGCCGACGTATCGCTGGTGCGCACCACACGTCGTGACGACCTGCCGGGCAAACCGTTGGTGTGGCGCGTCGCGATGCAGGAGCTCGTACGACAGCTCACGCCGTAGAAGGGCGGCAACAGAAAGGGGACGCCTCGGTCGTACGAGGCGTCCCCTTTTGTTGTGCGCATGATCAACTACCGGCGCAGAATCCACGTTGGTTTCACACCGCCGCCCCATGCCGGATCGACGGTGCGCAGACGGATCTGCGTGCCGTCGGGTCGCATCGTGAAGATGTTGATCGTGGGTCCCAACGATTGATGGTACGCGATGTAACGACCATCTGGTGACCAGGCCGGACTCCACTGATTGCCGGGCAGCGCGAGGCGGGTGGTCGGACCGCCGTGCGCGCCGACGATGGTGATGTCGTTGTCGCCTTGATAGAAGCGCAGGAACGCGATCTGCGTGCCGTCTGCAGACCAGCTCGGTGATGCGTCGAATCCCGTCGTGGTGCTGGTGATGACCCGCTTGTCGGTCCCATCGTCGCGCATCGTGATGATGCGGCTCGTGGTGCCGCCCGCGCCGCTGGTCGACTGAACGAACGCCAGCCGGGTGCCATCCGGCGACCACGCCGGTGCACCGACGCCGCCGGTCAGATCACTGGTCAGGTTCACGGGATTGGTGCCGTCCGCATTCATGACCCAGATGTCAGCGCGCTCGTCGAGGCCATAGTGGACCCAGGCAATACGCGCGGCCGTCGGTGACCACGCGGGTGCGTTGTCGTACCCCGGGGCGTTTGTGAGCCGCCTCATGTTGAGGCCGTTGCGGTCGACGGCGAAGATGTCGTCGACACGGGTACCCGTACCCAACTCCGCCATGCTCACGGCAAACGCGATGCGTGCGCCGTCCGGCGAACCGGTGGGGGCATACGACACCGAGCCCGCGTTGATGCGTACCGGCGGCTGTTCCGCCCCGAAGCGATACGTATACAGCTCGCTGGCACCTTGGGATTCGCGATGGTACAGCAGATCCCATGCGTAATCCTCTTCGGCGGTGATGGTGCCGGTTGCCGTGTTGCTCACGCCTTCCACGGTGGCGATGATCGACGCAGAGCCGCTGCGCGTTCCGTACAGGGTGCCGGTTGGCGTGATCGTCGCGGCAGCACCGTCTACCCGCCACTGCACCGTGCGCCCTTCGAGTATGGCGCCGCGCGCGTCGCGCACGATGACGCTCATCTGCCGCAATTCGCCGACTTCGAGCACGGGCGTGCGCGGCTGCACGAGGACCGACGCGACCGCCGCGGTCCGTACCGTCAGTTGAATGGCGGCCGTCGTGCCGGCGGTGGTGGCGGTGATGCGCGTCGTCCCGTTTCGAAGCGCGGTGATGCGCCCCGTGCCATCAACGACGGCGACCGACGGGTCTTCAGTGACCCACGTGAAGGAGCGACCCACCAGTTCGCGTCCGGCAGCGTCGCGCGCAATCGCCGTGACGGTTCGGGTTTCTCCCTCTTCGAGTGCCAGCGTCGCAGCCGAGACTTCAACTGTCGCCACGGTGGCCGCCGTGACCTTGATTTCGGCTTCGGCGGTTTGCCCTTCGCTGGTGGCACGAATGTTCGTAGTGCCTACCGCCAGTGCGGTCACGAGGCCGTTCGCTGACACGGATGCAACGTCGGGATTGACGGCGCTCCAGGTGATGGCACGCCCCGTGATGATCCGACCGGCGGCGTCTTTCGTGATGGCGGCCACCTGACGCGCCTGCCCCTCGATCAGCAGCGCTTGGGCCGGGTCGATCGACACGGAGGCGACGGGCGCCAGCTCGACCTGCAACACACCGCTGCCGATGCGACCCTCGACCGAGGCGTTGATGGAGACAGTCCCCGGCTGCAACGCGGTGACCAGACCATCGGTGGCGACGCTCGCCACCGATGGATTCGACGAGCTCCAGGTGATGGTGCGATCGGTGATGTCCTGACCGTTTGCGTCGAGCACACGCGCCGCGTACCGCTGTTCGTCGCCGGTCAGCAGAGTGCGTGTCGCGGGCGAGACTACCACGCTCGCGACTGGCCGTGGTGGTGTGACAGGTGGTGCGGTGGATGTATCGGCGCAGGCAGTGGCAAGCGCCAGGGCCAGTACGGCGATCGCGTTGAGCGCGTTCGTACGGCCAAACGTCAGCAGGCGTGACATGGAGCGTTCCTCCCCAGAAGGTGTTTCGGACGTGCGGTGAGACTGCACGGGGGAGTCTGGATCCTGCTGCTTAGGTGCCCGCTTAATCGGGTTTGGGCACCTGCTTACGGTCGCGCGTGCGTCCCGGGTGGGTTCGCGTTGCCTATCCGATGTGGTCCTCGGAACCAGCGAGATACGGGCCCTTCACCTCGCCCCATCCCCACCGCGGCATTGGCGCGTTGAGATCCACGGCTGCACCGGCCTGGGAATTGATCACCGCCAGTCGGGTGCCCCATTCCAGGTAGCCAACGAGTGCGGAGCGAAACTCGGGATCATCGGGCATCCCGAGTTCGTCGGCGGTGTCGAGCAACAGCGCCATCCACGCCTTGCGTTGCGCGTGCGTGAGATGCCGGTTCAGGTGGTGTCGAATCATCTCCGGATGGCCACCATGTCTGGCTGAGTATTCCGCCGGCCCACCCAGCACTTCGGCCAGGAAGGCTGCCACGTGGGCGGGATGATCATCGCCCATATGCTCGAAGATGGGGCGCAACTCGGCGTCATCGGGGACACGCTGATAGAAGCGTGTCGTCAGCTGCCGCAAGGCGTCCATGCCGCCAAGCCAATCGTACAACGAAGGTGTCGAGGACATCGCAGTGAACTGAGCGGTTACGGTTGCTCGCGGCCCGGCGGAGTATACGACTCCGCCACCCAACGCCGCCACCGCGCCTCACTCGCCGCACTCGATTCGGCGGCGTTGTCACCATAGTAAAAGCGACACACACTCACGTTTGACGCGGGACCCTTGCCGACGCGTTTCTCCACGTCACCCTGCGATCCCGTCGTATCCTTGGTGCCCAGCAGCGCGAGTCCCGGCGATGGCGAATCGAGACGCACGATCACCCACCGTTGCTCGGCGTCCTGATGGACATGCTCCACCATACCCGTCCATCGCTCGACGTCCGACACCGACGTGCTTCGTTCACCCACGTCCATCCCGGCCACGCCGAACTGCTGCGCGAGCTGCTGCCACGCCGCAAGCGCGTTTTCGCCGGCCGGTGACACCACCATGAATGAGGACGATGGTTGACCGGCAAAGTGTGCGAGATAGGCGCGGAGGACCTCGAAAAACGCCGGCCATCCCTTCTCGAAACCTTCAACTTGATCGTCCCAGGCATCAGATGCCGTGAAGAGGGAGTGCACCATACGCACGAAACACCGACCCCCGTCGCGCGCCGTGATCGTGATCTCGGTCGCGATAGGTGGTGCACCGGGTTCCCATGCGGTTTCGACATAGCCGAAGACTTCAGGCGGTTGCCATGCCGTCACATGCCCCGACGTCGTCACACCGTTTCCGAAGTCCAGGGTGAACGCACCCCCGACACGGGGCTCGACCTCACCGCGTGTGAACCAGGCCGCCATCCCGGGACCCGTCGCCATTGCATCCCAGACCTGCTCGGGCGTGCCGGGCAGCACCAGGTCCATCTCCACCCAGCGCTTGCCGCTCCCGTCTTTCTTGATGGGCATGGTGTGTCCGTCAGTGTAGTGCCGATGGCGGTTGAGCCGATGACGCTTGCGGTGAGTTGTGCTCCGGCCGCGTATTCGCCGATGTCGGGTACGCGGCCACGACGAGCCGATGATTGCGCCCCCCTTCACTCGCTTCGTCATGATACCGCGCAGCCAGTGAAGCCACGGCATTCGAGAGTTCGTGCGCAAACGCCGCACGATCAGCGGCCGAGCGAAATCGAATGACGGTATCGATCGACAGCGTGGCGAGTCGCTGGTCGCGTTCACGCGCGCGTCGCCAAAGGGCGGCGACTTCGCGGACCGTGCGTGCGGCGACGGCGATGAGGTAGCTGGCCGACAGTCGGTCGCGCGTCTCTGCCGGGTCGTTGGCGATCGGCCCCAGCGCCGCTGGTGACACGACATAGGAGGACGCGGTGGCGACCAGAACACGTTCCGTGATCCCGCCCCACGCGCGTTCTTCGACCGGGCGCACCAAGCCGTGTGCTTCGAGCGCGCGCAGGTGGTAGTTGACCTTCTGGCGGGTGAGGCCGACGCGATCGGCCAGCGAGGCCGCCGATCCGGGATCGCGCAGAGCCGCCAGAATGCGCGCCTTGATGGGGTCAAGGGCGAGGGTGGCCGAGGCGGGGTTGTCGAGGACTTCGAGGTCGAGCATATGGGGGAGTCTACTCATTGACAGTAATTATTGTCAATCTTTCGAGGATCTGTCTTGCAACACCCGACCCAATTGACCACGACCTTGCGGTGCAAACTATTATTTAATACTATGCTTCAATAGCACCGAGCTCCTGACGACCTCGACGTAAGTACTCCCATGAAGCCACACTGGTTCTTCATCCTGCTTTCAGTGTCCACCACGCCCCGATACGGTACGGCGATCCAAGACGACGTGCGGACGCTGAGCGACGGCGGGGTGCGCCTGTGGCCGGCCACGTTGTACGGATCGCTCGAGGAGTTGGTCGAGCAGCAGTGGCTGGAAGAAGTGGCCGAGGACGAGCGTCCCGACGGCATCTCCGGCCGCGAGCGTTACTACCGGATCACACGCACGGGTCGCGTCGCCCTGGAACGTGAGGCCACTCGCCTGGAGTCCATGGCGCGCGTCGCACGATCGCGCCTCGCACTGGGTGGGGCATGACCATGACGCGTGTGTATCGAATGGCCCTTTACCTGTTGCCGAGTGATCTGCGGCGCAAACATGGCGCGGAAATGGAGACACTCTTCGCGCGCGACGTGACCGCAGCGCGGGCGCAAGGACGGCTGCCCGGCGTGCTGGCAGCAGTAGCCGGGGTGTGGGATGTGGTGGCGCGCGGTTCGTACGAACAGGTGCGGCCGTCGTATCGCGTCAATCGCACGCGTGTCCATTCGGAGGAATCGCACATGGAAGGTCCGCTCGTTCCACCGCCATCGACCGCACACCTGTTGCGCCGACTCGGTGTCTCATTCAAGCTCGCGTTTGTGGCACTGACGGCGCTGATGCAGCTGTCGTATGCGAGCCGTCAGATTCCCGCACTCGGCGCGAGGGGCGCAGGTTCGGGTGCGATCGTCGAGTTGCTGCTGCTCGCGGTGCCCTTCATGGCCGCCATGACGATTCCTATGGCCGTGTTCATCGCGGTGCTACACGAGTTTACGCGACTGGGCGCCAATGGCACACTCGCCAGCGCCCGTCGATCACGCGATGGTGTGCGCCGACTCGTGACACCCGCGCTGTCGGCCGTCGCGATCGTTGCAACGCTGGCGTTGGGGCTGACGACACAGGTGCTTCCACGCACGAACGATCGACTGGTTGCGATCATGCGCGGAGAAGCCGTAGCGACCGTGAAGAGTGACCGAGCGATGACCGTCCGCGAACTGCGAGAGGCGGCACGGACGGCCGTGACCAGTGGCAATCCGGATGCACTCACCCGCGTGGCGACGTACGAGGTGGAAGTGCAGAAGAAGTTCGCGTTGCCGGCGGCCTGTCTGGTGCTGGCGCTGGCCGGCATGGCCATCGCGTGGCGCTTCCCGCACGGTGGCGCGTGGATGGTGCTTGGCGCGAGCGTCACGGTGTTCAGCGGGTACTACGTGATGCTGATGACGGGCGAGACACTGGCGGATCGGCTGGTGATCCCGCCGCTGGTGGCGATGTGGGGGGCCAATGGACTGCTCCTCGCCGCGACGCTGACGTTCGTGCGATGGGCCCGGGAACATCGGCCGCCCTCGACCGGCGGCCTGACGATCGGCAGGGACTAGGGAACCTCGCGCACCGCGCGCACGGGGATGGGTTCGAAGGGCAGCGAAAGCCCCGGCACTTCGAAAGCGATGGTGCCGGTCAGCGCCTGTTCGCGCGGTGCGAGCACCCACGTGATGATGGCTTGGATTCCGACCGACCGTGACTCCGCGGAGACGGTGCCTTCCGATCGGTCCGTGAACGTCGCGGTGTCACCCTTCACGAGCCCGACCATCGTCCGATTCGGCGAGCTGATCCCCTCAGGACCGGGCAGCCATTCAACCTTCACTTCCAGCGAGTCATTGCGCGTGACGAACGTCAGCGTGCCCTTCGTGCTGGGCGCGCGGATCGGGCCGGTGGGTGTGATCTCGAATCGCCAGCGACCAGCGAAAGAAGTGGGCGCGGACTGCGCCGACGCATCGATGGCGCCGACGGCCATTGCGACAAGTATTGCGAGGAGACGAGGCACGGGATCCGGAGTCAGAGGTGGACGTAGGGCACCTCTGAATTGAGCGACCCGATCGTGCCGGGTCACCGCGTGTGTGGTGAGCCGCGTGCGCGCACTGACGGCGAGGTCGATGCCGGGGGCGAACGGGCGGGATGGCGTCAGCGAGATCGCCTCAGCGAGATCGCGTCAGTGAGATCGGCTCAGCAAGTGCGCTCGCCGGCCGCTGCAAGGATAGCGGCCAGTTGTCGCGCGAAGGCGTCGCGCTCTTTGCTGCCGAGCGGCGCAAGCAACTCCGCCTCCACGCGTTTGATGCGTCCTTCGAGCGTGGCGACGAGACGTCGGCCTTCGGCGGTCAGCGCCAGGCGGTAGACACGTCGATCATCAGGGTCGTCTTCCCGATCCACCAGCCCGGCCTCGGCGAGGGCCAACGCGGCCTGCATGGTCGTGGTGCGATCCATGCCGAGGCGTTGTCCGACGGCCTGCTGCGACATGGTGCCTTCATCGCGCAGCACGAGCATCAGCAGGAACTGGCGCGGGTGCAACCGATGCGCGCGCATGTCCTCCTCGAAGCGCGCGCGAAAGAGCGCAGCGACCTGTCCGGCGAGGAATCCGACACTCGACGTGACGGCGCGCGGAAGGGCCGGCTGATCGGGATCGGGGACGGTGGGGAGGCGTTTTCGCGGCATTGGGGCTCGGAGCTTCGGACTGCGGGCTTGACGACGAACGAGGGTTCGGATAATTGTAAGCCATGCTGATCGTCAGGATCACTGACGATCAGTTTCCCTGAACGATTACCGGAGAGGCCAGACTCATGAACAAGTTACTGTGGACCGTGCAGGCCCTGATTGCCCTCGCCTTTGCCGGCGCCGGCGGTACCAAGCTGGCCACGCCACCGGCGACGCTACGGGCGAACCCGCAGATGGCCTGGTCGCAGGACTTCGAGGATGGCCAGATCAAGGCGATCGGCAGCGCCGAAGTGGCGGGGGCGCTGGGTCTGATCGTTCCGGCTGCGACGGGTATTGCGCCGGTCCTCACGCCGGTTGCCGGGGTCGGCCTCGCCGTCTTGATGGGTGGTGCGACGGCGACGCATGTGAAGCGTGGCGAGCCGGCCGTGGTGCCCCCGATCCTTGGTCTGATCGCGATGACCACGGGTCTGTTGCGCTGGCGTCGTCAGCGCAATGCGCAGCACCGCGATCCGCCGTCGTCGTGGCCGTGAACTGCGCCGATTGCTGCCCGCCGCCGACCTGTATGGTAGGCGGCACGGTAAGCGCCGCAGTGCCACTCGTGAGTGTCAACGTCAGCCCGTCGTTGGGTGCGGCACGATTCAGCGTGATGACACCGTTCACGGTGATACCTCCCGTCACTGTGCTCGACGCGAAGTTGAACTGCGCGATCTGGATCGGCTGGATCGTGAGCGACGCGCTGCGCGTGCCGGTGCCAAGGGACGCGACAACGGTCGCGGTCTGATTCTGGGCGGCCCCGACCACCTGCGTGTTCGCGGTGAACGTGGCTGCCGTGGCACCGCCCGGCACCGTGACATTCGGCCGCCGACGTCGGCGAGAAGCTGAGTGTCGAAACCGTCACCGGCCCAGCGACCGTCAACGTGCGGCTCTGTTGCGCACCGTTGAGTGACGCCGTGATTGCCGCGGCTACATCGGTCGGGGTCGGCTGTGTCGTGATGGTGAAACTCGCGGTCGTGTTGCTACCGAACACCGTCACCACGGAGGGTACGGAGGCGACGGCGGCGTTGCTGGCCAACTGCACGGGAAAGCCGTGCGCGCGGCCCGCACTGCGCTCGGTACGCAACCGTGAGAATCCGCGGCGGTCGTCGCGTCCTTTCTCCATCCAGCGTGTCAGGTCAATCGGACGCGAGTCCGGCCAGACGCCAACTGCCCGCCGCCCGTCAGGAGCGCTGCCATGACGTATCCACGCGTTCGGATGATCCGGACGATCTGTTTCGCCGCCGTCACGTTTGCGACTGCTCTGAATGCTCAAAGCCCGGCGGTAGCGGCGAACGTTGGCTCACCGAGGATCACGTCGTTCACGCCGGTGGATTCGGCGATTCTGGTCGGCCCCAATACCTCTGCCACGTCCTACACGGTGGCGCTGGTGCACGCCCTCTCGGGTCCGGTGCCGTCGGAGTATCGCGTGAGTCGTTTTGCGGACTTCCGCGACGCGGCCTGGAAGCCGTACGAGTCCCGGCCAACCATCGTGCTGGCGAGTTCGTCGTTCGGCAGCGCGGATATGCGCACGGGTGTCAGGGCGCTGATGCTGCACCTGCAGGTGCGCGCCCGAAATCCGCGTGCCGGTCAACCCATCGCCGTGGTGGGCGGCCGAGCGAGCGTGCAGCCCGACTTCTTCTTCAGCGACGTCGTGGTCCGCCAGATCCGTCTCGTACCCATCGGCGGTTAACCGGCCCTCGGACGCACCATGAACATACGCCGACCTGTACTGCTTTCGACTGAGGGCCGCATGCCGACACGAGCCTTCTTCTTCCGCACGCGTCGTAACATCGCGCGCAGCCTGTTGGCCGCTGGGTCCACGGTGGCGTTCGCCGATGCTGCGCGCGCGCAAGTGTCCGTGCAATCGGTGGAGTATCTCACCACGTACGACGCTGGCGAGCGCGTGACGATCTTCCGCGGCGAACCGGCTCCGATGAAGCTCAGGTATGGGATGATCCTTCCAACCAGCGCGACCGCGACCAATCTCCGCGTCACGCTTCCGAACGGATCGACGACGACTGGCTTCACGACGACGCAGCAGGTCGAAGGGTTCACGCACGCGGTCACGGTGACCGCGCTGACGGCGCCGACCGCCGGGCACTACGACCTGCGGTACAGCTTCGGGCCGGTGAATTTCGTCGTTCCGCTGCGACTGGTGAATCGCGCCACCGTGAGCAGCATCGCACCGGCCGCCGGCACGTCGAACGGTTCCCTGACGGCACCTGTTGGATCGCCACTCGTCTTGCGGATCACCGGCACCAACCTCGATGAGGCGCAGTTCTCGCGTGCGGATTTTACGCGAGTTGGCGGCAACATCATCGGGGATCCGCAGATCACCGGCCGATCGCCGACGTCGCTGACACTGACGTTCACTCCGACGCTCGGTGTGACCTTCACGATCAACGCGGACGACTTTTTGTCGGCGACGGTACCGAACTGTCGCCCCCTATGCGAGGCAACGGGTCCTGGCCGAGTCCAGATTCAGGCGGGTATCGACAATCGCGTGACGTCGATGTCAGCACTCGTGGTGCAGCCAGGTACCACCGTGACGCTGGGGGGAGTCAATCTCCGTCCGCCCAACTACTCGATCGAGGTGATCGGCAAGTCCGGCACCGGCGCACAGGTTTCTGCGCCGGTGAGCGGCTCCGCAACGGCACTCCAGTTCAGTGCGCCCTCCAACCTCCGGCCCGACTCGGTGATGCTGCGCTACACCGAAGCATCGTCCGGGGAGCAGGTGTTGAGACATCTGCAGCCCCTGCCACATCCGCTATATGTGCGCCGACCGCCGGCGCTGAACGACCTCGATACTGCCTCGGGTGTTCGCCTGATCAGCACGCGCATTACGGGGAATGGGCTCGCGTCGACCGCCGATGTCTTTCCCGCCGGCACCGCGGGGGTCACCCGGCAGTCCAGTACCGTCTCCCTCGCGAATCAGGCCGTGCCGGTCACACGGTGGCAGCGGTTGCCCGGCAGTAGCAACGAGATCCTCGAGTTGGCGCCCACGTTTACGCAACCCGTCTTCGGCGACCTGGTCGTGAGCACCAGCGGCGGTTCCACGACGGTACAGAACGTCGCGTTCATGCCGCCGCCGGTCGTGCAGGGGCTCGACATGTCCACCGCCAGTGGCGAGGTGCCCGTGCCGCCCAGTAGCACCCTGCGGCCTGGCGTCACCTACTTCCTGCGCGGAAGCAACCTGTTCGCCGTGCACAACGGGACGCTGCGCTTCAAGCCGGTTGTCCGAATCGGCAACGTCACACTGCAGAGCGTGCTTTCCACCACCGGTTCGACGACGCGAATTGCGGTGCTGGTGCCGGCGAGCATCTCCTCGTTGCAGACAGGCACACTCACCGTGACGCATGCGGGCGGCACCTCCTCTGGCGGCACGTTCACGGTGGCACCACGGTCACAACTTCCCACGGTCGGCGGCGTCAGCGTTACGCCGTCACCGGTTGTGGGTGGTGTCGCCATGCAGGCCACCGTCGCGTTCAACGGACCTATCCCCGCGGGGGCGGACACTGGCACCATCGACCTCGTCGTGCCGGCGGCACTGCAGGCGGCCATTCAGCCTCGCATCGGGATCCGCGTCACCGGCAATCCCACGACGTTCACCATCCCCACGCTTCCAGTGTCGACGATCACCACGGGTACGCTGACCGTTCGCCACAGCGAAGGATCCGCCGTGAGCTCTCAAGGCACCGGCGCGGCCGTCACGCTCACACCGATCACGTTGACCGGGCTCACGATCACGCAGGACACGGTGACCGGTGGAGCAAACGTGAGCCAGATCCGCGTCACGTTGAGTGCTTCGGCGCCCGTCTCGAATCCGGTCACCGTCAACTTTCTCAGCTCCAATAGCGGCGTGCTTGCCGTGCCGTCCACGTCGGTCGGCGTGACGGGGACAGCGTTTGGGTTCTTGCAGGTCGCAACGCAGCGCGTGGCGGTCAACACACCGGTCATCATCACTGCCGCGCTCAACGGGACCACAGTCTCCGACACGGTCGTCGTCAGGCCGCCACGCATTCAATCCGTCACCACGTCGTCGACGAGCCTCACGACGTTCCAGACCGGAACCGCCACGATCACGCTTGAGCAGCCGCCGGTGACGCCGATACCGATGGAGATCACCGTCAGCGACACGACGGTCATCACCGCGCCGAGAACGGTCACCGTCAGCGGCCAAAGCCAGGTGGTGAACCTGACGGCCCGTGCGGTCCAGCAGCCGCGGACTGTGACGCTGACGTTCAGAGGAACGAACGTGACGACGACCAACCTCACGGTGCTGCCGATCTCGATGCAGCTGGGCGTCTCACCGTCAAGCGTCGCGGCCGGTGGGAACGTTACCGGCACCTTGAACTTCGGACCGGTGTTCGCCGCGCCACCAGGGAGCGGCTACGCCGTGCGCGTCACCGCGAGCGACAGCGCGAACTTCGTGCTCACCAATGGCAATCTCGTCAGCCCGCAGGCGTTGCAGCTTGTTGCCGGCCAGACGGCCATTGTGTTTCCGCTCTCGACCCGCGGACCGGTTGCCGCTCCGCGGACGATCACCATGACTGCACATCTGCTGCAGCTGAACGTCGCTGGCCCGCCGCTCGCGACGGCATCGACCGTGCTCACGATCGTGCCGTGAAGCGGTGCGGACCGCGTGAGAATGTCTTGCCGCTGCTCGCGTCCATTCAGCACCATCCTCTTCACGGAGCTTCACATGTCGCCTGTCACCGCCCCGATCGCGGGCATCCCCGGCGCCACCCGTCGGTCGCGTCGAGCCATCTCCCTCTCCCCCGCGCTGCTGATCGGCGCGCTGCTGGCCAGCCCGGTCAACGTGATCAGCGCGCAGCCGCCCGCGCGTCCGCTGCCCTCGCTTGATCGCGATACCCCGGCCGATGTGCAGAAGGCGGGTGCCAACGCCGTCATCGAGATCGACAACTGGGTACGCAAGCTGACTACCGATCGTGCCGGACTCGTGCAGCAACGTGCGGCCGCCACGAGCATCGGCAAGGTCGACGATCAGCTGGCCGCGCTGAAGGAAGCACGCACCGTCATGGCCAAGATGGGTGCGGACGTGAACCACGCGACGCAGATCCTGTCGATCGCTCGCAAGAACGACCTCATCGGGTTGAAGCGAACACTGACGATCGACGCGATGAAGAGCACGATGGCCGTCGACGAGGTCAAGGACTTCACGTTGAAGTTGTCGTTCACCGTCCGGGGAACCCGCGTGAGTGTCTGCGGCTCGAACGAAGGCGGATGCTCGGGCGGTCGCGCGTCTGTCGTCGTGTACTAGGCGGGCTCTGGACTGGCGCGAGGTGCGGTGATGCAAGGCGCTTTGACACGTGACGCAGTGGGACGCGTGTCGTGGGCCTATGTCCTCATGGCCTTCGCGCCGACGTCTGCGGCGGCAGCCCAGGCAAACGCCGCCACGGTCGCAGATACGGCGCCGCTGGTCATCACGACGGCGATCGACACGACTCGACCGATTGCAGCAATGAGTCCTCTGGAGTTCAGGCTCAGTCGCGACGTGGGCGCCGACGAAGGGGAACTCGTGGTGCTCGTCGGTGGCGTGGACGTGACCGCGGTCTCCGAACGCACGGGCCAGCGCATCGTGTATCGCCCGACGTTTGCCCCGATTCCGGCGGGGACGACGCCCGTCGTCGTCTTTCTCAAGCGTGGCGCGCAGTGGACGGAGATCCGACGGATCGCGCTCTCGGTACTCACCGCGACCGGGTTTTCACGCGTCACGGCGACGCCGTCGGCGACGATGGGCAACAAAGGACAACTGGCTACGGGCCGATCCACCAGCCTCCCTGAACCCGAACGTCCAACGTATCAGGATCTTTCGTTGAATGGTTCGCTGAACACCACCCACGAACGCGCGCGTTTCGTGATCGAGACGTCGTCCAATCTCATGGGATCGTCACGCCGCCAGGAGGCGCTGCGCTTTTCGCAGCGCCAGAATGCGGCCCCGCGCGTCGACCTGTCCGACTATCGGATCGTGATGCGCAGCGGCGGCGCCAACCTCACGATCGGCCACACCACCTTCGGCGCCAGCCGACATCTGATCAACAGCTTCGGATCGCGCGGTGCGTCGCTGGCCTGGACCCACGGTGGCACACAGATCGCCGTAGGAGCCCTCAATGCGGCGCCGATCGTTGGCTGGGATCACCTGATCGGACTCAACCGGCCGAACCATCGAGTGGTGGGCGCTTCGATCGGGCGAGAAGTCATCCCCACCCGGCCAGGCGCTCTCAAGCTGGATCTCACCATGCTCGACGCCTCGATGCTGCCGCTGGGCGGCTTCCGTCAAGGCGCCGTCCTCGATGCGGAACAGAATCGCGGCGGTGCGTTGCAGCTGTCGATGGCCACGCCCGGCCAACGGCTGCGTTTTGCCGGGGGCCTCGCGCGCAGTCGATTCGGCAACCCATCACTCGATCCGCAGCTGACGGGAGACACCGTCGTCCGCGCCGTCGAACGAACGTCGCGCAGTGCACGCTTCGTGGAAGGTTCGCTGGGTGTCGTGCAGCAGCGACGCATTCGCGGCCTCGGGCTCGTCAATCTCGGACTCGGCTATCGGCACGAGCGTGTCGATCCGTTGTATCGCAGTGTGACCGCGCCCGTGCAGGCGGATCGACAGAATGACGGGGCCGACGCGACGTTCTCGCTGGGTGCCATCTCCGGTCAGCTGGGGTGGGCGTGGTCGCGCGACAACCTGGCGCGGCTCGCCACCATTCTCACCACCCTCTCGCGATCCAACACGGCCACCGTTGCCGTTCCCGTGGCACCGCTGCTGCACATCACGAAGGGCGTCGCCTGGTGGCCAGCGCTGTCGTTCTCACTGAACCGCGTGCATCAACTCGGCGACGCCCTTCCGACGGGTGGTGTGTTCCGGGCGCAGGATTTGCCCGACCAGTACAACACGAACCGTGACGTAGCGGCACAGTGGCAGATCGGACGCTGGCGCGCGAGCATCCGCCAGAATCGCAGTGTGCAGGACAATCGACAGGACACGCGGCAGCGCGCCGATTTTCGCGCGGGTTCGGACATGGTGTCATTGGGCCTCAGCGTGGGTGCTTCGGCGGACATCGCGCTGGATGTCGGCGATGATTTCCAGCGGTCGGAGGAACGCGGCGAACAGACCGACACGCGCCGGATCACCCTCAACACCAATCTGCGTCGCGGTCAGGGCACATCCCTGCTGCTGGCCGTCTCGGTGCTGAACACGCAACCGCCGACCGGCGCGTCGACGATCAACAACGAGCAGCGAGTCGAGCTGACACAGCCGCTCTCGTTCTGGCGAGATGGCAGCGGCGGCGCACGCGGACAACTGTTTCTTCGCTATGGCCGAAGCACGGCGAGGCTGCCGGATTTCTTGCAGGCGGCCACCAATCCACTTGCGCAGGTCACGCAGCGCCAATGGGCCGTCTCGTCGGGTCTCAATCTGCGGGTGTTCTGATGAAGCGTCGCCCTGACCTGCCCACCGCACGACACCCGCAGTGGCGAACGATGCCACCACGTGTCCGCATGCTCGCTTCACTGGCCGCCCTTCTCTGCACCGGCCGCCTCGACGCACAGGTGCGTGTCAATCCGACGGGCGTGAGCGTGAATGCCATGAGCGCCACCACGGTGTTCCTGACGTTCGGCGGCGTATCGCCGACGCTTCGCGCAGCCGAGGCATTCTGGTGCGGTGAACTCGTGAGTGCGGCCCCGGACCGCGGCAATCGGTGCGATCCGCGCACCCTCTACGGGCAACTGCCGGCGCGGTACGATCTCTCACGCCCGAGCGGAATCGCCGGCTTCACCGACATCATGTCGATCCCCGCGTCCGTAAGTCGACGAGCCTATCAGGATGCGACCGCCGGTGCGGTGTCCTCGTTCTTCTACGTGCGACGCTTCATCAATCTGGCCGGCGGGCCCGACGAATTCGTCGCCGTCACGTGCCGCTTGACCGGAGGCATGGCCCGCTCGCCCTTTGCACTGACCGATGTGCGCGTGGCCTTCGAGGGTGACGAGGAAGTGCACTTTCTTCGTGCCGGCGAGATACCGCCCACCTTCTCAGCCCGCATCACGTACAACGGAACGGGTCGACTGATCGGTCGATGGGAGGTGGTGTTGACCGGTGAGGACGGCCCCTCCAGCGACGACTTGCTGACCGAGGCCAGCGTGCCGATCGAATTGCGTCCGCGACAGCGGCGTTTCTCACAACTGCAGCGCTTCAATGTGTTCGTACCGCCCGGCGGTGTCGTGACGTTGCCGGGACCTGAGCCGGCGCGACTGCCGTCGGCCGTGGAGGGCGCATACTCCGTGCTGCTGCGCATCGAGGCGTCAGACGACCGCGAGAGTGATTCCGATCTGACAGCGTCTGGTGCCGGCACCGGTCTGGTGCATTCGGCGGCGGTGGCCGGTTTTCCGATGCCGACGTTGCGATACGTCGTGATGGGTGATGGGAGCACCGCGGCACGCGGCGGCCGCTCGCGACTGGCCCTGCTTTCACCGGGCAATGGCGTCGGGACACGAGCGGACTCGTCGTTCCGCGTTACGTGGAGCGGCGAGCCATCCGCGGCGGCGTATCGCGTCGAATTGCAGTCGACTGATGGCACCGCGCTCCTGAGTGCGCTGCTGCCATTGTCGGCGCGCCACTATGAGGTTCCGACGATGGTGTGGCAACGCGCGACGAACGGCGCGCTGCGCTGGCGCGTCACGGCGCTCGACGGGGCCGGCGCCTTCGTCCGTCAGACCGGCTGGAGCCGGGTTGTGGCCCGGCCCGCCGTCCTCCAGACTCCTGCGGACACGAGTCACCGATGACATCTCCTCAGCGACCCTTGCGCGTCCTTCGTGACGACACCGCTCCGGCTGCCACCGAGACCACGCCCGTCCCGTCGGGTGAGTCAGGAGCGGAACCCGCTTCCCTGGACGCGCTGCCGGACGCGGACGTCTCGTATGCTCTGCGCGATCTGCTGCAGCGATTCGATGCATTCATCCGACGGACGGCGTCTCGCCACGGGCTCGCCGGACAGGATGTGGACGACGTCGTCCAGGACTTGCGCGTGCGTGTGTGGAAGTCGTTCGGCACCGCCGAGCTCATTCGTCGCGCGAAACCCACGTATCTCTATCGGGTGGCCGTGTCGGCCTCCCTCGACATCATTCGTCGTCGCCGGACGGCCAAGGCGTCGGCGACGTCGATCGACCACGTGCACCCCTCGGCGCTCGCCGACGAGAAGGCGCGCGCGGATGCCGGTCTCGCCGGCAGTGAACTCGGGCGAGCCGTCCACGATGCGCTTGATCTGCTGTCGGAATCGCGACGCGGTGTGGTGCGGATGTACCTCGCGGGATACGATCGGCATGAGATCGCCGATCTGCTTGGATGGAGTGAACCGAAAACGCGCAACCTGTTGTACCGAGGTCTTGAAGATCTTCGGCAGATCCTGTCATCGCGTGGCATCACGCGGGAGACGTGGCAATGAGCGACGAAAAACTGCGCGAAGCGTATGCGAAGGCGCTGCCGACGGGCACCGACCGTCCACCGCTGGATGACCTTGCGGCCGAGCGTTTGCGCAAGCTGGTGGAACGTGAAGGGCGCGAGGAGGAGCGACTGCACACACTGGATACGCTCCTGTCCTCCGCCGAGGGGCGTCGCGAACTCGAGATCGTGTGGGCGGCGGCCCGCGCGGCTCGCCCGCCGCGTGCGCGCTGGACGATGCGCCTGATTGCGGCGGGGCTCTTGGCCGCGGTTGGCGTCACGGGAACGTGGTGGTCGCAGCGGCCGCAGGAGAATTTGCTGCGAAGCGACACGTCGCCCATTACGCTCGTGGCGCCGATCGGTACGGCGAATGCCGCGACGAAGTTCGTATGGCGGGCGTTGCCGGACGCCGAACGATACATGCTCGTCGTCGTGGACAGCGCAGGCAATGAGGTCTATGCGGCCGAGACGCGCGATACGGCGGTTACGATGCCGGACTCCGTGCGCCTCAGAACGGGTGGGACGTATCTCTGGTGGGTGCAGGCGACCACGCGCCTGGGCGCTTCGGTCACGGCCGTCACGCAGCGCGTGGTGATCTCCGCGCGGTAGGGCCATCTCGACGGGGAGCTTTCCGTGTAGATCAGGGCGGACCGCCGCTGTCGCGGCGCGGTTGTGATACGTCGCGCAGCCACATCGTCGGCGCGAGCGAAGAAGCGCGCAGCGGCACACGCAGCGCCCCATCACCGATCACGGAAAAGCTGCCCCAGTCGGCGATGCTGGCCCCATCGCGAATCGCCGCCAGCTTGGTTTGGCGTAGCGCCTCGTCGACACGGGCACCGGTTGCCATGGCCGCGTAGAAGCGATCGACGAACGGCACCGTACTGCGGTCGCCGATGGACCAGTACGTGGCGACCACGGCACGTGCGCCGGCTTCCAGCAACGGAGCCGTCAGGCCACGCAGCCCCTCGCCACCCAGCACCTGCCCACCCAGCGATCCACATGCCGACAACACCACGAGGGGACCGCGCAGCGGCAGCTGCGTGATCTCCGTCGGCGTCAGGAAACCATCCGTTTCCCGTCCGGGTGCGAGCGCCAGTGCCGTGCCTGACTGGCTCTCGGCATTCACGATCGCGTGTGCGGCAACATGCAGCACCGCGACGTCGCGCCAGTCCGTGCTTCTGAACGTGTCTTCCGTGGCGCCGCTGGCGACCCAGACTGAACTGCGCACACCGTAGCGGGCCACGCGGCGTGCCTCCTCTCCCGAGTGACGCAGCCGGTCCAGCGATATCGTGCGCAGGGGCGACGCCATCCGCGCCCCGTCGTCGTGCATCGCATCGATCGGGCGCGGCCTCGGGTATCGGGGATCGCCAAACGCGACGATGCGACGCCCTTCGGTGCTGGCACGTACCCGCAGTGCCAACAACGCCGTCGCCGACGGCGCCAGGGAGATCGTAGCGCGTTCAACGGCATAACGACCGTCGGGAAGGCGCAGCGCGTCGAACGGCACGCGGTGCAGGTCGCCGTCCGGCGAGAGTGTCAGACGGGTCACCGTCGCGGGCAACGCCGCGAGCACCGGGGCCAACAAGGCGGCGCCCAATCGTCGACTGCTGGCGATGGGTTCGGTTCCGATCGCCGCCAACTGCGCAAAGCGTGTGATGTCGGGACGGAGTACTGCCCCAGTCGGCAGCGCGCGTGCCGTGACGGCTTCTCGCGTGACGATGATTGCCGACGTGGGCGCATCATCGACGCCTAGTGTATACGAGACGAAGGCTTCATCGCGACCCAGCGTTCGTTGCAGTTCGGGAAGTGTCACCAGCGTTGCCTCGCCGTTGGTGACCCTCAGCGCAAGACTGGCGGCCGACGAATCGGACAACTGCGCCACCGCACGCAACGACCGTTCCACGATTTCGCGTGCCCGCAACTGCTCGACGAAGGTGAACGCGAGATCGATGCGTTGCCGTTCCGCCAACTGCGCCACGAGGTCTGGCGCGACGTCACTCAGTCCACCCCAGTTGGTCCGCAGCTGGGCCAGCGATGCGGTGAGGCCGCGGTTTTTCGGCGCAGCACGCCAGTCGGCCAGCGATCGCGTCACGAGCACCAGCGACGACTCGGCGTCCGCGATGCGATCGCGCCGGAGGGCCACCTGCGCGCGAAACAGCGCGATGCTTACCCCTCCCAATCCGTTGGTTCCGGAGAGCACGCTTCTCGACAATGCGTCGATGTGCAGGAACGAGTCCGCCTTGGCAAGCTGACCGCGGCGCAACGACAGACCGGCGCGCAGGATTGCCCCGTCACGGATCCAACCCTCCGTGGTGCGGCCCAGTGCCCCAGCCACCGCGATCGTCTGTTCGGCGCTGTCCAGCTGCCCGAGGCGCAACTGCATTCGCGCCCGGGCGACCAGCGCGGGTACAGCATTCCGGGATATTCCGGCAGCGACATAGGCGGCGTGCGACGCCGCGTACCGCGCCGACGCTTCAGGCAGGTCTCCGGCTGCCGCCAGCGCGTCCCCCTCGAAGCTGCGGGCAACGGCCAGTCCCCACCCGTCACCACGGGCACGGTGTGACGCGGCGGCGAGTTCGGCGTATACCCGCGCTTGTGCGGGGTCCCCCAGCGTCAGGTGCAGGTCGGCCAATCCGGACTGGGCCCACGCTTCCACGGACGCGAAGCGCGTGGCACGGGCGGAGACGATCGCCCGTTCGAGCATGATGCGGGCGCTCGCAAATCGGTTGGCCTGCAGCATCGCGTACCCGAGCCACTGACTGGCCAAGGCGCTCCCGAGCTCGTAGCGAATGCGCGCGAAATGATCGAGGGACTGCCTCGCACTTCCGGTCGCGGCATTTAGGTATCCTCGACGCTCCGCGGTCTGCGCCATGGCCAAACGACACGTGCCCGCCGTTCGCCACGCGCGCGACCGCTCGGCCGCTTCCGCCCCTCGGATGATGCGACGGCCTCCGGTGGTATCGCCGAGTTGTTCATCGAGTGCGCCGGTCAGGCAAAGCCGCTGGGCACTGTCTTCTGCCGTCTTCGTGGGCAGCGCGCTCCACCAGTCGGTCAAGAGCGCGAGCCCCGCGCGCGGTCCTTGCGTGCGGCCGCGCAGCTGCGAAAGCCCCAGGAAAATCTCGGCCTCGACCGCGGGCTCCTTTCGCTCGCGAGCGATGACCAGCGCCGCCGAGTAGAGGCTGTCGGCACGCGCGGGATCGCTTCCCAAGGCACGCCACACCGCCATGCCCACTTGGGCCATCGCGCGCCACGCCGGTTCGAGATCGGCCCGAGCCGCGAGGCGACGATACAATGAATCGGCACGTTCATATCGATAGCGTGAGCGCTCGAAGGTCGCGACTGCGAAGAGCGCGGCCGGCGACTCGGGCGACTTGGCGAGCCGATCACGCCACGCCCGCTCCAGCGCCTGCCCCCCGTCACGATCGATCGTACGCTGGACTTCTTTGGCCAGGCGCACCGGTTCCGGCACCACAACCGTGGTCGCCTTCACCTGCAGGACCACGGCGCCGACGAGGAGCGATGTAATCATGCGATGATCCCGAATCCCGGAACGGAGTCAATGGGTGTTCGGCAGATTCTCCGTCCCTCCGCCGACCTCGTCAAGTCGGTACCGCCGTGCCGCACGAAGCGTCCGCTCACGGCGCCGGCGGTGCGGCGATGCAGATGCTGTCGGCCATGACGTTGCTCTCCGCCATGATCGGCACCAGCGTCCGTTGGCCGTTCACGACCCGGACTTCATCACCGAGCGATGCCCGGACCTGAAGGAACAGACGAAGCCGTCGGGTCGACCCACCCGCATCACATCCTGGCGTCGTGGGCACGGCGGACGACGGCAACTCCGGCTGGCGGCGGTAGGGGAGCCAGAAGGCCCCCGCAAAGTCCGCCCGCGGGCTCACGCGATATTCGGAGGGGGCGGTGCCCACCACCGAGTGTGCGAGTCGCAGCGAGGCACCGGCCGGCGCGGTCGCCCCGCCGTCGTTGATGGCGAACGCCGTCAGCACGGGTGGTTGTCGCGAAGCCGCGTGAGGCGCGGGCGGTTGGATCGCCGCCAACGCGGCAAGACATCCGAGCAAGGTGCGTGAGACCATGAAGGCGCCGCCGGCTCCAGCGGACGATTGGGAGACACGGCCGGCCCAGCGTGGTCTTCGCGCTGAACCGACGATGCGTGGGGGTGTTCGCAATAGACGCGCGCCCGACGCCGGCTTTCTCAGATCATCACACTTCGGCTTATTGTATTGGTCTCCCGAAGGCGTCGCCCGTCGGGAGTCTTCCGATCCAGGCCCGCCGTGGGATCCACCGAAATTACCGACCTGTTGCACCAACTCGGGGGCGGCGATCCGCAGGCAGCGGATCGCCTGGTACCGCTCGTGTATCAGGAACTGCGCGTGATGGCGTCGCGGTACCTGCGGCGTGAGCGCGAGGAGTTGACCCTCGATACCACGGGACTCGTTCACGAAGCCTACCTTCGTCTCGTTGATCAGCAGCGCACGTCGTGGAAGAGCCGCGCCCATTTCTTCGGCATCGCCGCGTTGGCGATGCGCCGGATCCTCGTGGACGCGGCACGCCGCCGCGACGCCGCCGTCAGGAACCTCGGCCAGGTGGTCACGCTCGACGACGAGCTCAACTCGTCCGATCAGGATCGCGAGCTGCTCGCGGTCGACGAAGCGCTGAACCAACTCGCACTGCTCGATGCCCGGCAGGCCCGTATTGTCGAACTGCGCTACTTCGCGAATCTCACGATCGAGGAGACGGCCGCGGCGCTCGACATCTCCACGGCAACCGTCAAGCGGGAGTGGCAGTCGGCGCGGGCGTGGCTGGCGCGCACACTCGGATGAGCCGGTTCGACCACCTCGCGCGCGTGATCCTGCATGACTCTCACCCCCGATCGTTGGCAGCGGGTCAAGACGCTCTTCGCTGAGCTGAGTGAGCTTCCGCCAGACGCCCGCGAGGCATGGCGGTCTCGAGCAGCGACCGACGCCGAGGCCGACATCCATCGGGAAGCGTGGGCGCTCCTCGAGGCGCTGGAACGTGATCCACAACGCTTCGAACGAGGCGCCGTCCCGGCGCCAGCCGATGGCGACGCGCCGGCACCGACCCGCGTGGGACCCTACCGCGTGCTGAAGGAGATCGGACGCGGCGGAATGGGTGTGGTGTACGCCGCCGAACGCGATGACGCACAGTTCAGGCAACGGGTTGCGATCAAGACGATCTCCGCCGGCTGGCGTTCGCCCCAGGTCCTGCAGCGCTTCCGGCAGGAGCGGCAAATCCTGGCGCGACTGTCCCATCACCACATCGCATCGCTGCTCGATGGGGGGATCACCGACGACGGGCAGCCGTTCTTCGCGATGGAGTTGGTGGACGGCGTGCCCATCACGGTGTTCGCGGACGAGCAGGCACTCGATGTGCGAGCACGCGTCCGCCTGTTTCTGCAGGCGTGTGACGCGGTGCAATACGCCCACCGCAACCTGGTGGTGCATCGCGATCTCAAGCCCAGCAACATCCTCGTCACGCCCGATGCGGTCGTAAAGCTGCTGGACTTCGGCATCGCGAAGGTGGTTGGTGGCGATGCCCACGACTACGGGCCCGACGTGACCGAGGCGGGCGGCGCCACGCCGCTTACCGCCGCCTACGCAAGCCCCGAACAGGTTCGTGCCGAGCCTGTCTCGACCGCCACCGATGTGTTCTCGCTTGGTGTCGTTCTGTATCAGTTGCTCGCCGGTCGGCACCCGTTCACCGACGATCGACCCGATGCCGAGACCGTTCGGCGGCGCATCTGCGAGCTTGACCCGCCCGGACCCGGCTCGGTGACGGGTGCACCATTGGCCCGTGAATCGGACGGCGTGCGCAGCGACCTGAACGCCATCGTCCTGATGGCCATCCGCAAGGACAGTGGCCGACGCTACGACTCCGTTGACGCGCTGAATCGGGACCTGCAACGATTTCTGAACGGGTTTCCCGTTGCGGCTCGCCCCGACGGCACGACGTACCGTGTGAAGAAGTTCGTGCGTCGGCATCGAACCGCGGTCGGCGGCGCCACCGGGATGCTCGTGCTGTTGTTCGCGGGGCTGCTGTCCACACTGTGGCAGGCGCGACGCGCGGCTGCAGAACGTGACCGCGCACAGCGCGAGGCGGCGAACGCTGAGCGCGTCAGCGCGTTTCTGCAGGCAACGCTGGGCGCCGCTGACCCCAGCTGGTACTCCGAGCTGCGTCGGCCAGGATCCGAAACGACACTCGGAGCTCTCCTCGAAGACGCCGGGCGCAATGCGGAGTCGCGATTCTCGGCCGTTCCGCACACGCTTGCGAATGTGCTGCGCACCATCGGGCGCGCGAATCAGGCGCTCCGACGGACCGATCTGGCGATTGCGCAACTGGAGCGGGCGCGGACGCTGCACGTTGCCACCACCGGCGCCCAGAGTGCCGACGTGGCCGAGGATGAGCACGAGCTTGGCATGGCGTTCAACGCCGCCGGTGATCTGACGTCAGCGGAGCGGTGGTTCCGTCAGTCGCTCGCCACGTTTGCATCCATCGGTGACAGCACGTCCGACGCATACGGTCGCACGCTCGGCGATCTCGGGATTGCCCTGTCGTCAACGGGGCGCGCCGCCGAGGCCGAGCGGTACATCCGGGCCTCGGCTCGGCACCGCGCACAGTTCGACAGTACGAGTGTGGCCAATGCGATCCTGATGGGTAACCTCGGTCTTGTGCTCAGTCAGCAGGGCAAGTTGCAGGAGGCCGAGCAGGTCTATCGTGCCACACTCGCCGCGTTCGCGCGGCACCCGCGCGACTACTTCGAACGCAGCTACACGCTGGGCAATCTGGCGGTCGATCTCATCCTGCAAGGGCGCGCGGAAGAAGCCCTGCCCCTCGCGCGCGATCAGGTGCGCGGGTTCTCGACGCAGTTGGGCGACACCCACGCGGCCGTCGGGTAGGGCTATGTCAACATGGCGCGCGCCCTGCTTGAGTTGGGTCGCGTGGACGAGGCGTGGTCGGCCGCGACCAAGGCCGACAGCCTCTTTCGGCACGCCCTCCCCGACGATCACCCCGACGTGGCGCGTAGCGAGAGCATCATGGGTCAGATCAAAGTGGCCCAGGGTCGCCCCCGCGACGGTGAGCGTCTCCTGCGACACGCGCTGACGATCCGTCTGGCGAAATTCTCGAGCAGCAGTCCGCACATCGCCGACGTCGAGCGGGCATTGGGACGGCTCCTGGCCGGCGAGGGTCGGGTGGCGGAAGCTGAGCAACAGCTGCGATCAGCCGCCGCGCGGTACGGACGGACGCTTCCTTCGACAGATCCGCGGCTTCGACAGACGGAACAGTGGCTGGCCGACCTCCGGGTCCAGCGCGGACAGCGATGACGAAACTCGCATGATCCAATTCGGGGGGCTCGCGCGCGTGTTCAAGCACCCCCTAACGCGAGCGACCCGATGCGATCCCTTCTGTTCCTCCTGTGTGCGGCCACCTTGGCGGCCTGTGGCAGTGACGCGACCCGACCGACGGCGGTGGTGACGCGGGTATCCGTCATTCCGCCGGCGCTGAACATGATTCAGGGTGAACAGACCCAACTCTCGGCGGTGGCGCAGGATGCGCAGGGTAATCAGCTGGCCACCGACAGCGTGCAGTGGAACAGCTCGGCGCCGAACGTCGTGACGGTCTCCTCGTCTGGTCAGGTTTCGGCGGTGGGTGCTGGTTCGGCCACCGTGATCGCGACGATACGGGGAAAGACCGGTGAGTCGGCGATTACGGTGGTTCCGCCTCCCGTCGCGAGTGTGCGAATCACACCGGACACGGTCAGGCTGGTGAGTGACCAGACGAGACAGCTGACGGCGCAGGTTCGAGCGCGTGACGGCAGCGTGTTGACCGGTCGCACCGTGAGCTGGAGCAGCACGTCACCTGCGGTCGCGACGGTCAGCGCCAGTGGGGTCGTCACCGGACTGGCGACCGGCTCGACCCTGGTCATGGCCACCAGCGAAGGGCAAAGTGCCTCTGCCCTGGTGGAGGTGGGCGAAGGTGGATTCGTGAGACCGACTGGCGGGAGTGTCTTCTCGAGTGACAGCGTCGTGCGCATCACCGTACCGGCGGGCGCGATTGCCACCGCCACCGCCATTACGATTGTCCGTTCGACGGAAGCCCTGAGTGTGCCGTCGGGGACCACGCCCATGCGCGGCACCGCGTTCGCGTTCGGTCCCGATGGACTGCAATTCAGCACACCGGCCACGGTGGTCATGCGATACGACCCCCACCGCCTGCCGCCGTGGGTGCGTCCCGCCGATCTCGTATTGCAGCGATGGGACGGAGCCGCATGGTCGCGCCTCAGCAACATCGTGGTGGACACCGTCGCGAGAACCATCCGCGGTCGAACGCCGGGGTTCAGTACGGTCGGTGTGTTCTTTCTGAATCCAACCGTGACGCTCGATCCTGCACCGGGCCACGTCAACACGCAGCAGCGTTCGGTGGTCTTGCGCGCGATGGTGTCCGGAGAAGGGAGAAATCCGGACGCGCTTCGTTATGAGTGGAGCCACACGGCGGCGAACGGTACCCTGACCGCCTCGTCAGGCAACACGGTGCAGTATACCGCGCTCACTCCGCTCCTTCCGGCCGGCGATCTCGACGGCGTCAGTGTGCGCATGCTTGGCCAATTCGACGCAGGCGGACCCTACGAGATGCTTGGCGAGGCGCGCACCACAGTCCGATCGGATCTCCAGCTGTCACTCCAGATCGAACCGGTGCGATCCCTGGTGCAGTATGGCCAATCCGCAGCACTTGGTGTCGTCGTGCGTGATGCGAGCGGCGGCCTTCCGTATTCGGACAGTCCGTACCTCCGCTACTACTGGACAGCGACGTCGAGTGCCGGTGAATTCTCCCTGCCCACCGGCCGCATCACCTTGGGACGGGGTACGTATACCGCCTTTCCTGCTTCCCGACAGGCGGCCGTTTCGCCCAAGGGGGACAAGGTCACGGTGCGCGTGAGGGTCGTGACATTCAGGCGAGAACCCTTGCCGATCAGCGGACGTTTCAGTTACGACTCAACCGACACCGACCTCGGCGAGGTTGAGGCGTTCCTACAGGTCATTCCGCAGTATCAGGTGCAGCTCACTCCCGCATCATCCCAACTGCGTGCCGGCGAGTCGGTGGTGCTGCAGGCCACCACACAGCCAGCGTGGGCGGAGTCAGAGCAACTCTTCTATCAGTTCCGGCTCTCCGGTTCGCAGGGCGCCTTGTCGGTGGCGAACGGTGCGCCCGTGACCCAGCGATCGGTCACGTACACGGCGGCTGCTTCGCCGAGTGGTGGAACGGACTTCGTCGACGTGGAGCTGTTTGCGGGCACTATCGGGCGCGTGGGGACCGCACGTGCGGCGGTGAGCGTGGAGGCCCGCAGCAACGTCGTGCGGGGCTCGCTGCAGGTGAGTCCGCCGGTCGGACTCGACGCCGGTCGGCAGTGTATCACCGCGTACATTGCCTTTCCGCTGGTGCCGGGCGCAACGACGTACGACATGCACGCTTACGGATTCAACGATACCGCCTTTTGGGGGACGAGCATTCGACGCACGTTCAACACGCCGTTGCCCGCGTACAGCCCGTGTTCCCTCAGCGGATGGGGCACGAGTGGCGTGGTCGGGAATGAGTATCGCTTCTACCTCACCGGATTTGCGGGTCCGGCAAACCAGATCGGTTCCGCCACGGCGACCTTCAACGCGCGCTTCGCGGGGATGCAGGTTGACGTAACGGCGCGATAGGGTTGCACTGGGTGCGGCGCTTCGGTGTGACGTGTGCCGCGGCATCGCGCACGGATCATGGACGCGTTACCCCGACCGCTCGCGAATCCACACGATCGAACTCGCGGACGGCCCTGCCGGACGTGGCAAAGGCCGGCCCGCCGCGATGGCCTCCGCCGCGGCCGTGGCGATCGCCACCGCATCCGGCCGCGGCGCGGGCGGAGGCACAGTCGGATTGCGGTTGAAGCGCGCGTAGTGCGGAATGGCCAACATCGGGCTCCCATCCGCGAACGTACCAGTGATGACCGTGACTCCACCCAGCAAATCCGCGCGCCACTGCGTCGTGAGGCGGGCATCAGGAGCCAACACCCCCTCGATGTTCTGGTCGACGTTCTCGATGTTGTACACGAGTGGCCCGTAGCGTAATGCGACGCGCCCGCGGTTGGCGGCGATCTTCTCGTCGGCATGCACCCGCTGCACCACCATGGGGAGCACGAACTCGATGCGGTCACCCGCCGCCCACGCGCGCGTGATCGAGGCGTAGCCATTCACCACCTTCGGTGTCACCACACGGCCGTTCACGCGCAACGCGGATACCCCATCGGCCTTTGGCATCGCGGTGTACAGCGTACTCACATCACGCGTCGGGACGCGAATGTTGATGGCGAACGTTGCACGCACCTTCGGATTCACCGTGATGGCGACGTTGCCGCTCCACGGGTAGTTGGTGTCCTGCACCATCTCGACGTCGGTGCCGGCGACATCGGTCACGGTCACCGCACTGCCGGCGAACAGGTTGACCTGGATGGCCCGCGGACCTTTCGAGTACATCCACGTCGGCAACATCAGGAGCGTGCGCGGAATGTTGCCGGTGCAGCACGGGACACTATGCCACGGCGACCGCGTGCCGACCTGCGAGAGCGGGTTGGTGTAGAAGAACTCGGTGCCCTTGAGATCGAGCGCGCCCAGCAATGCATTGTACAGGGTCTGCTCAAACAGATCCGCGTACTTCGCTTCGTGGTAGGCAAGGTGCAGCTTCCACTGGAAGAAGATCTCGCCGCAGCTGGAGCACGCTTCGCAGTATGCATTGTTGCGCAGCGAGTAGTCGGGGCCGAACCCTTCCGACGTTTCGCCGCTGCCGACGCCGCCCGTGAGATAGTATTTCCTGTGCGTGATGTTGTCCCAAAGCGATTTGACGGCACTCTGGTAGTCGACATCGTGCGTCTCCACCGCGACATCGGCCATCGCGGAGTAACTGTACACGGCGCGCACGGCATGCCCGACGGCCTCGTACTGCTGCGTGACCGGCAAGTGACTCTGGTCGTACTCCGATCCGTTGCGGCGACAGTCCAACAGGAACTTGGCCAGCGCCACGTAGCGATCGCCCTTGCCGCCACCCTCCACTTCGTTCACGAAGCGTCCGAAGCGCACCAGCGCCTGCTCCATCTCCTGATGCCCGTCAAACCACTCCTGCTTCGGTGCGGGCCCGATGTGATCGACCCAGCAATCGCACAATTTCTTGGCGGCGTTGTACAGGCGATCGTCTTTGCGGTCCGTCATCGAGTAGTGATTGATCGCCGACTCGATGAAGTATCCGGCCACGTACCCTTCGTGGTTCGCCCGCGCCGCCGGACTCCAGCGCTCGGTCCACGCCTGCGAGTTACCGCCCGGGTATCCGGGCCCGCCCGGGCGCGGTGCGTTGCGCAAGGTGAACGCGGTCTGCAGATACCCATCGGGATGCTGCGCCGCGAGAATGATCGGGATCCATTCGTTCAGCGTCGTGCGCATGCGCTCCTGCGCGGCGATGATCTCGGCGTCACCCTGCGGGTCGACCATCAGCGCGAGACTCATCGACTCGACGGTCTGGTGCACCCACGCATTGGCGAACACGTAGCCGCGATGCGCGGCATGCGGTTCACCACGCAGCGCCTTGGCCGCCTCGATGAAGTTGTCGAGCCCGCCATCACCGCGTCCGGCCGGAATGTCGGCACGCGTACATTGGTTGATGCAGTGCGGAATCCACGAGGTGATCAGTGCCTTCGTGCGCGCACGCCACAGCGGACTCGTGATGGCATGCCGCGTGGTTACCACGGGAGCGAGTTGTTGCACCGGCGGCGGGAGCTCCACCTTCACGCGCAGTGTGGAGGCCGCCGTGGTCTCGCCGTTGCTGGCCGATACGCGCAGCACGTAGTCACCGGCCGCCGAGAACGTCGCAGTGGTGCGGGCCGCGTTCGCGTCGGCGAACGTGACCGTGCCCGGACCTGAGACTTTGCTCCACGTGGTGCGCGGCGTTGGCCCAGTCGGTGCCGGCGGCGCGGCGCCCCGCCCGCCACGACCCGGCCGTGGTGGCGCGCCGTATCCCGCCCATCCGTTCAGGTATGTCTTGCCGTGCTTCATCACGACACGATCGACACCCGCGACCGCGTTCACCGGTTCCGCATGTGACGTGAGCGCAAACGCCTTGCCGAGTGGCGTTGCAACCGCCGTCACAAGCACGCTGGCGGTAAATCGCTGCAGCAGCTCGCGGCGGGTCAGGTCCTTGCCAGCGTGGTCATTGCTCATCACGTTGACATACGGATCGGGCGACGCGGCGTCAACCAGCGAGGCAACGTGAAGTGGATTGGGCTGAGCGCGATAGGCGCGCTGTGGGCCGGCACCGTGCAGGCGCAGACCCCGTCCGTCTACGCGGGCGAGTGGAAGCTGGCGTTCGTAACGGAAAGCCGCTCCGGCGAACCGAACCTCAAGCCGTCGCCGTGGCTGACGTTCACCGCCACGGTCGTGCAAGTCGACAGCGCGCTCGGCGGGGCCATGCGTTCTGACGGACCCACCGGACAGTTCGGGTGCCGACTCCGCGGCAACGAGTGTACCGCAGGTCGCATGCGCCTGTCGTGGGACGACCAAGACTGGCACGTCTTTCAGTTCACGTGGGAAGCGGGTTCCACCACCAAGGGAGCCGGTCGGGCAGCGATCCGATTCCCCGATGGCTCGGAGCACACGTACACCTTTGTCATATCGAGACCATGACCGCGGGCCAATCGTCGGTCGCGTCTACCGCTGATGCGTCTTCCGCGGATGTGTCTGCCGCTCACGCGGGGCCGTCCGACATCCTCGAGCGAGACACACTCGGCGCCTTCTGCCGCCACACGCACGTTGCACTCGTCGGTGCAACGCGCGGCCCGTTGCTGGGGCTGACGTTCGGCCTCAAGGACCTGTATGACGTCGCCGGCCATCGCACCGGATTCGGTAGTCCCGACTGGCTCGCCACGCACGAGCCTGCGACCAGCACGGCGTCAGTGGCAGTGACACTGCTCGAGGCCGGTGCCAGCATGGTGGGCAAAACACACACCGAGGAGATGGCCTTCAGTCTCTCCGGAGAAAACGCCCACTACGGCACCCCGATCAATCCGGCCGCACCGGGCCGTGTCCCCGGTGGCTCATCCAGTGGCTCGGCGTCCGCCGTCGCCGGTCACCTCGTGGACTTTGCCATTGGCAGCGACACGGGCGGGTCGGTTCGCGGTCCGGCCAGCTTCTGTGGTCTTTACGGTATCCGGCCCACCCACGGGCGAATCGCCATGGACGGCGCATGCCCGCTGGCTCCGGGATTCGACACGTGCGGTTGGTTCACGCGCGACGCCGATCTTTTTGCGCGCATCGGTGCGGTGTTGTTGGGCGGTCGCGCCGCGACGCCCGGTCGCCTGTTGATGGCCGAGGACGCATTTGCGTTCGCGATGCCTGACGCGGCTGCAGCCCTGGAGCCCGCGGTGCAACGCATCATCGCCAGCCTCGGGCCAGCGCAGCCGGTGACGGTCGCTCGCGAAGGACTGCGCGCGTGGTTCGACGTGTTCCGCGTGCTGCAGTTCAGTGAAATCCATGACGCTCATCGCGAGTGGGTCGAACGCGTAAAGCCCACCTTCGGGCCGCAGATCAAACCACGCTTTGACGCCGTGGCCAAGACCGATCCCGCGGAGGTCGCGCGGATGCGCATCATGCGGGCCGACATCCGGGCGCGGCTCGATGCGCTACTGGCCGACAACGCGGTACTCATGCTGCCCACCATGCCGGACATCGCGCCGCTGCTGCAGTCACCGCCCGAGGCTACGGTCGCGTTCCGCGAGCAATCGCTGGGGTTGCTGTGTATCGCCGGACTCGGCGGACTGCCGCAAGTCAGTCTGCCGTTCGCGACGCTCAACGGCTGCCCGCTCGGGATTTCGCTCATCGCCGCGCGAGACAACGACGAGATGCTGCTGGAAATCGCCCGCCGGCTTCAGCGCTGACTCTTCACCACACGATAGCGAACGAGCCGCGGCACTCCCTCTCCGTCGATCTCGAGACCCACCACTCCCGTGCTGTCGAATACCGGCTGGGGACGCAGTTGCAGTCCGACGGGCGCGGCCACACTGCCCAGAAATCGTCCGTCGGCCTGAAAGGCGTCGAACGACAGCGCCGACCGCAACCGTCGCTCGACAGACGAGGCGTCGTTCGGTTGGTACTCCGGATCCTCGCCGTCGACGGCCTCACCTTCACGCAGGGCCCAGACGGACCCATCACTCCCGGTGAAAAGCCGGCTCAGCAACGGCTTGGTCGGAGGAATGTCCGGCCCCGTCCATGTCCATGCGGGGTCCAGCCACTGCAGTCCTTTGGTCACGTACGCGCGCTCCTGAGCCGCTTCGGCGTCGCTGACGGTGACGGGCCTGACCTGTCGCTCCACACGAATCAGGCCCCGCGCGCTTGGCCAAGTGATGGCATAGCGATCACCGTCAGCGCGCGCGAATCCCCCAGAGGGGTGCCACGCCCAGAGCGCATTGGCCGCAAACGGCAGCGGAAGCTCTGCCGTGTTTCCACCACGACGGGCCACCAAGGTCGCGCGCGCCCCGGACGGGAGCGGCACGGTGTCCAGTACCTGGCCATCCGGTGTGATGCGAGCGAGCCCATACTGCCATGAATCGATCGGACCCACGGCTTTCGTGACGACCCGCGACAGCAGCGTATCGCCCTGCCGACCGAAGTTGTCACGGGTGCGCAATCCCGCGTCGATGACGCGCCATTCTCCTGCAGAGGCACCCGTGCGCCCGAACAGTTGCAGACGCGCATTGCCGGGATCGCGCACCGCGACGCGCCCATCGGAGAATACCGCGAGGCCACCGTCGGGATTTTTCAATTCGGCCGGACCGCTGCCATCGCGACCCCACACCGCGATAGGCCGAAGCTCGGAATCGAACACCGCACGGCGTGGCGCTGGCCGTCGGTCGCGTAGATCCGATCGGGCGCCGTGGCGATCGCGATGATGTTGCCGAGTGTCACATCGTCCGTGCCTTCCGCTTCGCCGAAGGCCGCAACACGCTGCAGTTGTGTAGCCGCCCCCCAGGCACCCGCCCCGCGAATGCCCACCACCAGTGTGTCACCGCGCTGCGTGCGTACGTCCTCGCGCCCTTCCGTGTCCGCCGGAGTGCACGAAGCGATGAGCGCGGCCTGGGCCACGACGATGAGGCGTATTCTCATGGGGGCAGCGAACGACGTGGAGGGACGCGCCTGATTCTCTCCATTTCAGTTCGCGGCACTGGCCCGAACGGATGCAGTCCCGTTCAGTCCCCCGACGCCTCCCGCGCCACCAGCGGCGCTGTCGCGCGATCGCCAAGGAAGAACTTCGCCACGGCGTCGCCCATCGCATGCAGGATCACGTACATGCACGGCACCACGAACAGCGTCAACAGCGACGACACCGACAGGCCGCCGAGTACCGCGATGGCGAGTGGCCGCATCAGCTCACCGCCGTCGCCGAGGCCAAGCGCCAGTGGCATTGCCCCCACCAGCGACGTGAACGTGGTCATGAGAATCGGACGCATGCGCACCACGCCGGCTTCGACCACGGCAACCGTCGTCGACACGTTGTGTTCGAGTCGATACTCCTTCGCGAACTCAACCAGCAGGATGCTGTTGTTCACCACGATGCCGGCCAGCATGATCATGCCCAGCAGGACGGGCGCCGAGAATGACGTCCCGGTCACACCGAGGATGGCCACCACGCCGATGAGAGCCAGCGGGACCGCGCCAAGAATGATGAGCGGGTCGAGGATGCTCTCGTACTGCACGGCGAGCACGACGAAGACGAGGAAGATGGCCAGTCCGATGACGAGCACCATCTGGCTGTTGGTGTCGTCGATCGCTTCTTGCTCACCACCGATGATGAGGCCGTAGCCGTCGGGGAGGCTGATGTCGGCCAGGCGATTACGGATGGAGTCGGTGACCGCACCCACCGGCGCGATCGCGGTGATCACGTCGCCGCTCACTTCGATGCGACGATTCTGGTTTTCGCGCCGAATGGTGGACGGACTGATGGCCGGCTCGACCGTTGCGACGTCGTTCAGGAATACCGGTGCGCGGTTGCCGCCGCCCGGAAACAGCATGGTGCCGCCGACGTCGGTCGCGCTGGAAAAACGGTGTTTCGGGAAGAGCACCCGCACGTCGTACTCGAAGTTGAGCTCGGCGTACCGTGTCGCGATCGTTCCGTCCAGCGCGGTGCGAATCGTCTGGCCAACGGTGGCCACGTCGAGCCCGAGGTTGCGGGCGCGTTCGCGATCGAGCGCGATGGACAGCATCGGTCGCGGTTCTTCCGCTTGCACCTGCACGTTCTCGAGACCGGGAATGCCTCGCAGACGTCGCACGACATCGTCGCCGACGTACTGCAGTTGCTCCAGCTGATCCCCGACGATGGCGATGGACACATCCGTGCCGGCCGAGGAGGTGCGGAGACCGCGAATACGCGGTGGTCGCACGAAGACCCGCGAACCGGCGTACCCCTGATCATCCACTTTCTTCTGCAACTGCTGCACCCACTGGTCGGCGGTCAGTGTCCGTTCGCCCGCCTTGGTCAGTCGCACTTCCAGACCACCGCGGCCGGCGCCGGGATTGGCAAACACGCTCTCCACGAATGGCATCGAGTCGATGAGCTTCTCGACCTCGAGTGACATGATGTTCGCCTGATCGGGTGTCGAGCCCGGCGGCATACGGATGTTGGCGGAGACCGTGCCGTCGTCGACCTGCGGCAGGAATTCAGTCGGGAAGGTGCGCGCCGCGAAATACGCGGCCACGCCCATTCCTGCCACCACGGTCAGCAGCACCCAACGCGCTCTCACCGCCCGCGTGGCCACGATCCGATATCCATTGATGGCCTTCTCGAAGGCGCGCTCGAAGGCGAGCAGTGGGCCAAAGCGTTCGAGCCCGGAGGAAAAGCGGATCTTGCCCAACTGCGCGGCCAGCATCGGAATCAACGTGAGCGCCAGCGGCAATGACGCCAGAATCGCGAACGAGATCGTGAGGATCAGCTCACGGAAAATCAGCGCGGTGAGGCCGGTGATGAGCAGGAACGGCGCCACGGACGCGAGGTTCGTCGTGGTCGACGCGACGACGGCATTGGTGACCTCCGCCGCGCCGACGTGCGCCGCCTCCTCGGGGTCCAGCCCTTCCTCTTCGCGACGCCGATAAATGTTCTCCAGCATCACGATCGCGTTGTCCAGCAGCAGTCCCGTCCCAAGCGCGAGACCACCGAGCGACATGATGTTGAGCGTCAGGTCGGCCACGCCCATCATCACGAACGTGGCCAGGATCGCCAGCGGAATCGACAGCCCGATGATGAATGTCTTGCGGAACGACCGCAGAAACACGATCACGACCAGCATCGAGAGCAGCGCACCCATGATGGCCGCGTCGCGCACGGAGTTGAGGGCGTCCTTGATGAAACCCGACTGGTCGTACGTGATTTCGTTCTTGATGTCCGGCGGGATGTAGCCGCTTTCCGTGAGCTGCGTCAGCTTGGCCTGCACCCCGTCGACCACTTCGACCGTATTCGCTTCGGGCTGCTTCTGGATGCCGATGCGCACGGCAGGGACACCGTTCAGGCGCGCCCAACTGCGCTGCTCCTGACTCGTGTCGCGCACGATCGCCACGTCGCGCAGCGGAATGCGCGTGCCCCCCGGCGCGGTCAGCAATACGCCGCGAATGTCCTCGATCGAGCGGAACTTGCCCGAGGTCGTGCCGGCCAACTCGCGATCGATGGTGGTGATGCGACCGGCGGAGATGTCCTGGTTTTCGTTGCGCAGCGCGTTGATGACCTGGGAAACGGACAGCCCCAGGCCGCGCAGGCGATCGGGATCGAGCTCAACCTGGATTTCGCGTACCAAGCCGCCGAACACCTCGACCGACGCGACCCCGTTGACGGACAGCAGTTGTGGACGCAGCCGCTGCTCCACCCATTGCCGCAAGGCGGTCTGGTTGCGCGTGGTGGACGAGAACGCGACCTGATAGATCTGTTGTTGCGAGGGGTCGGACTTGTTCAGCGTGGGCGGATCGGCCTCTTCCGGCAGTCGACCGCGCACGCGCTCGACATTCTTGGCCGCGTCCTGCAGTGCAAAGTCGACGTTGGTCCCGTAATCGAAATCGAGCGTGATGTTGACGAAGCCCGTCGACACGTCCGCGGCCATTCGCGTCAACCCTTCGGTCGTAGCCAGCGCGGCCTCGAGCGGCTTGGCGACCGTCTCCTCCAGCACGGCCGGCTCTACGCCGGGGTTGCTGACATTCACGCGCACTTGCGGATACACAATGCGGGGCAGCAGGTCGACCGGCAGTCGACCCACGTACACCATGCCCAGCACGAGCAGCGTGCTGGTGATCATGATCGTGCCGATCGGTCGGCTAATCGACCAGCTGGCGATTCCGCGGCGTTTCTCGCTCATGGGCGACCTCCTTTGCGACGACTGGAGTCCGCGCCGGGCGCTTTGCGGGCGGAATCGGTGCTACCGGGCCTGGCAATGGAATCGAGCGAGCGACCACCGCGACGCGCGTCGCCGATGGGCGGCACCACCGTCGCCTTGCCGCCCTCCCGCAGTTGCGACGTCCCGGAGACGATCACCGAGTCGCCTTCGACGAGTCCATCCAGCACCTCGGTCGACCCGCCAACATCCTCGCCCACCCGCACCGCGCGACGCGTGATGGCGCCGTCGATCACCAGAAACACGGCGCGGGCACCGGCGGGACCCGATACGGCTCGCGACGGCACCAGTAGCGCGTTGTCGCGACGGTCCAACGCAAAAGTCGCACGCACCGAGTAACCCGGGCGGAGCCGTCCACGCGTGTCGCCACTGAGGGCCACTTCGACCGGGACCAGCCGCGTCGTGCTGTCTGCCGTCGGGAACACGCGACGAATACGCCCCGCGAACGACTCGCCGCCGAGTGCATCAACGGTCACCGGAACGCGATCTCCCACCTTCAGCGCGGCGACCTCGAGCTCAGACACCTGCACCAGCGTCACCAGCGTGCTGACATCCGCCACCGTATAGAGGCGCGTTTGCGCGGACACGACGTCACCCGCCTCAAACCGTTTTTCGGTAACCATGCCACTGATCGGTGCGAGCACCTTGGAGAAGCCGACGCGCGTCCGGAGTTGATCGGCCGTTGCCTTCGCTGCCTCGAACGCCGCCCGGTCCCGGTCGTATTCGGCGGCGGTCATGATCTGCTGCTTGAACAGCTTCTCGGATCGCTCGAACGTGGCCGTCGCAAAGGCCAGGCTGGCCTCGGCGCTGCGCAATTGCGCTTCGAGCTCGCGGGCGTCGATCTCGGCGACGACCTGCCCCTGTCGCACCGCATTGCCCTCCTCGACCCCGGCCGACAGCAGAATGCCGCCGACCTGCGCGTTGACGCCGACCACGCGGATCGGCTCGAGCATGCCGGAAATCATGGACGTACGCGACACCGCGCCGCGCCGAACCGTCTCGATTTCGACGGGGGTGGGGCGATTGTCACCGCCGCGGCCACCCCGACCGCCGCCGCCCCCTCCGCCCGGTCCCCCGTTGCCCCCGCCACCACCGCGAGCGCCACCCCCGGTCGACGGTCCGCCGTCCGCTTCCTTCGCACATGCACTGACCGCGCTGGAGAGGACCAGCGCGGCGAGCAGGAGACGACCACCTCGGATCACGTTCGGCAACGTCAAAACCCCCAAAGAGACAGCGAGCGGCGCGGCGGAACCTGCCGGCTTCCATGTACGTGTTTGTACGTGTTTGAACGTCCGGGTCCCGGAAAACGCTTGGAATACCGGTCCAAACGGGTGTTCGCGGGCTCCGCCCCCTTGAAAATGGGGTTTCAAGGGGCGGAGGACGGGAGACGGACCGAATCAGCCCCGGTGTGGCGGCGAGCCTGTCAGGCCGGTGCGATGGCCGTGGCCGGGATCGCCGTCGGCCCCGTGCGTCGCATCGCCTCTCGTCCCTGCGCGTCGCGAATCTGACGCAACCCGCTCTGGATCATCCCCAGCACCAGCAGCCAAGCGGCCGCGCCAAGGGCCACGAACTTGCCGTAGACCCCGATCACCGGCAGTGACAGACTGGAGTTCCACAGCATGTGCATTACCATGCAAACCCCAAGCACACGCAGGAAGCGCGGGTCCCACAACATTTCGCGCTGGAACGGCTGCTCATCGCGCACACGCCACAGCGCGGCACCGGCGAGGCCCGTCCACAACACGTGGCCGCCCAGCACACTCAGCACGCCGCGCTGAAAGATCACGTCGCGCATCGCCTGGATGCCGCCGTCGCTGAGCGCGGCACGCAAGGCATAGCCCGCCGATTCGAAAACGGCGAACCCCGTCCCGACGGTCGCGCCCAGCAGCAGTCCGTTCAGCGTCCAGCGAAAGCGTGGTTTGCGAACGACCAGCAGCAACGTGAGCACCTTGCCCGTCTCCTCGACCAATCCCGCACTGGCCGCCCCGAGCCAGTTGGACACGCCGCGCGTCCAGTCGAACAGGAACAACGAGATGATGATGGACACGAGCCCGCCGGTCAGCAGCAACTTCACGATCTGATACAGCGAGATGTTGCGCGCCACGTTCATCTCGAAGAAGAAGATGAGCAGCGACAGCGGCACGGCGACCGACCCGATCATGATCAGGCCGGGGATCAGGTTCACGTTCGCGAACGTGTTCCACGCAAAGCTGAATCCCCAGTACAAGGCGAGGGACAGCGCACACACCCGAAGGAAGACCCACGGCCGCGGCCACGACGTGTCGATCTCCCCCAGCGATGGGGTGGTGAAGGTCGTCCCGACCGTGAAGTAGGCCTCGATCTCTTCGTCTTCGTGCCGCTTCGCCACCTCGGTGAACATCTCGCGCGCGTTCCACTCGGCTGGCTTCTCGATGCCGGCCGCGTTCGAAAGGTGATCGCCGACACGATGTACGAAGTCGAAGACGGACGACGCACCGACCGTCGCGTGGACCTCCCAGAGTGAGCGACCGAGGCGAACCTGCTGCCACGCGGTGAGTTCGGCCCGCGCGACCGGATGCCCGTCGACCAGTGGCTGACGCGTGGACAGCGCCTCGATGTGTACGCGCTGTCCGTTCAGCTGCACTCGGGCAAATGGCCCGGCGATGTCGGGATCGTCGGTGAGCAGTTGGCAGTCGGGCGTGCTGCCGATGGCGATCGCGTCGCGCGCGATACGTACGCGCTTGCCACGATCGGGACCCGCAATGCAGGCGAGGTAGTACGATTCCGCGGCCGGCGGTGAGGTGGTCGCTGCTGGGTCTGACATGTGGTCGCGATCGCCGTTGACGCGGCGCCCGATGCCGACGGTGACGTCGGACCCAATCGGGCGCTCCGGGATAGCTATAGTGCTGCGGCGAATTGCCCGTCGCCAGCGTCGTCGACTGCCGCATGGGCGGTCGTGCGTTTTCGAGCAGTATCGACCACCGATTGTTGCCGATTGTCGCCGATCTGAACGTCAATGCATCCAGCCGACTGTGCGCGGCGTAGACGGGAGTCGAGATCGTGATCGAGTCCGGCGGCACCCGATGTACAGGTGTCCGGCCACCACTGAAATTCACCGAGATTCACGCGCGCCACGTGTGTGGCGAGGAGCTCCAACAAATGCCCACCGCTTCCCCCGCCTCCGCCGCTGTTCGTACGATGGCCATCGCCTTCACGGCCGTGCTCGCTGCCTGTCAGGGCGACGTTGGTCCAACCGGCCCCACTGGCCCCACTGGCCCGACTGGCCCCGCCGGGCCCACGGGACCCACGGGCCCGACCGGTCCCACCGGCCCGACGGGCCCCACCGGCACGCCAGGCGTCAACAACGGGCGGACCATCTATGCCGTCGACGGCGCGAACGTACTGCTCGCGTTCGGGGCCTTACGTCCAGATCAGGTCACCCGTCGCGTGACGGTCGCCGGTCTCCAGGTTGGGGAGACGTTGCTGGGTATCGACTTCGGCCCCGTGGACGGCCGCTTGTACGCGCTGGGCTCGACCAGTCGCCTCTACACACTCGACACCACGAGTGGCGCGGCCACTGTGGTCGGCACTGCTCCGTTCGCCACCACGCTGAACGGTACGAGCTTCGGTTTCGATTTTAATCCGGTGCCCAATCGCGTGCGCGTGCACAGCAATACGGCGCAGAACCTGCGGTTGGTGCCGAACCTGGGCGGCGCCACCGACGGAACGGTTGCCGCCGTGGACGGCGTCCTGAGCTACGCCCCGGCAGATGCGGGCGCGGGACAGACGCCAGCAATCGGTGGGACCGCGTACACCAACAGCGTGACGGGAGCAACAACCACGGTGCTGTACGCGATCGACTTCGCGCGTGACGTACTCGTGACGCTCGCCAACCCGAACGATGGCATCATGACCACCGTCGGCACCCT
>CAZMGX010000001.1:20988-54875 GCA_964565915.1 uncultured Gemmatimonas sp. | reverse complement strand
ATGAGACGTCACCATCTCGCATCTTGATGGTGATACGCCCCTTGAGCACGAGGAAGAAGTCGTCGGTGTCGGGGTGTGCATGCCAGACAAACTCCCCTTTCACCTTGACCACCATCAGGTCGTGGTCATTGAACTGACCGACGACGCGTGGCTGCCAGTGGCCATCAAAAGTGGCGAGTTTTTCGGCGAGGTTGACGGAAAGCATGAACGCTCCGGCTACGTGTCTCCGCGCCGTCAGGATGCGCGCGGGTTCCGGTCTGACCAGATCACGCGTCTGCCTTCGCCCGGTGATACGCCACCAGCGCATTGGCATGACCGTGCCCGATCTTGTGCTCGGACTTGAGGTAGGCCACGGCCTCCATGTGCTTCTTGTCCTGCAGGGAATCGAGGAGCTTCAACCAGTGCGTCACCGGCTTTCCATACGTCTTCTCGATCGACGGAAAGTACGACGCCGGACCTTTGACTTTCTCGTTCTCTGCCACGTGCACTCCGGGAGTTGAAACGCGGGACGAATGTCTGCTGCGGCCGTCAGCGCGGCGTACCAGATCGCAGCGCGTGCTCTCGACGGTGACCGGAAAGGTATTCTGAAGCCATTGCCGCTGCTGGCTGCGCGGCGCCGGCGTTGAACCTGTCCGGATCCAGCGGCCCGCTCTGACGCAGATCCACCGGATAGCCCATGTCGAGCAGTCGTCCGACGGTAGCGCGCCCAATGAGCGTGGCCCTCGGCTGTCCCGTATTCCCGTCCATGATGTCGCCCGGCAGTCCGCCCCAGTGCGCACGTTGGTCCCACACCACATCGGTGGGCGGCCGCCCATGATCGTGCACATATCCGGCCACAAACCCGGGTGTGGCGATGCGACTGCCCGGTGCCTGTACCAGATCGGCGACCAACCCGAGCGCATGGCCAAGCTCGTGGATCCAGATGGTCGTCCAGATCGCCTCGTCGTACCAGGCGAACAGGGGGTCGGTACTCACCCCGATCAGCGCGACCGCACTCCTGCCGTCAAAACGACGGCGACAAAGCGCGGTGCCGGCGGGGGCAATGTCGCGCGTCAACGTGACGAGCACGCGCACACCGGTTTCCCCACCGACGACGGCACGTGGCCACCTGATCGAGCCCGCGCATGCGTTCGGCGCCAGATCAAGCACGAGTGAATCGAGCGGTGCACGCACGACCCGCGCCCAGCGGGCCGCCGCCCGCAACGCGGCTCGTTGCTGCAGGATGGAAACACTGGCGTCGAATTCGAAGTGAAACAGCGGTGTGACCGGTTCGGCGTCCTCCACCCGGACCCACAGCGAATCGGTGGCCGCACCGACGCGCGCCCGGACACGGGCATAGCCTGCAGCACGCGCACGCACCACACCATCCGGCGATACCTCCAGCATGCCCGAGTCGCTCACGGACCACGTCACCGGATCGGGCGACGCCGAGCCGCCAGTGGTGTCCGACGTCTGTACCTGCGCGTTGAGCACCAGGATGTCGCCGAGACCGAGGCCGCGCAGCCGGTTCCCCGTAATGCGGACCGTCACGCCCGGAACGGGCGTCGGGTTGGGGGGCGTCACCGCCGCGTCGCCGCAGGCGGCGACGATCGTGAGCAGTCCCGGCAGCAATACACGGGCACGTGCCGAGAGGCGCAATCGAGAAGTCACCTCCATTCGCATGCAAAAAGATTGCAGGGGCTGATGGTCATGGGCCAGGGTCGAGTCAGTCAGCGCGCATGACCGTCATGGGCGCCACGCGACTCGCGCGCAGTGCCGGACCCACCGCTGCCGAAAGCCCCGCCACCGCCATCGCCAGTACGGCGATCGTCCACACGGGCACGTCCAATGGTTCCACCCCGTAGAGGAAGGCGGCCATCGTACGCGTTGCCATCCACGCCACCACCAACCCCGCCCCGAGGCTTACGCCAATGATGCGACCGGCGCGCCCGAAGATCAGTGCGCGCACACTGGACGGCGGGGCACCCAGCGCGGAGCGGAGTGCGTACTCACGCCGCTGCTGTTCGACCGTATAGCTCAGGATCCCGAACAGCCCGGCCAACGCCAGTACCAGCGCCACGCCGGCGAGAGTCGCAAACAACGCAAACACGAATCGGGGCCAGCCGATACTCGCGGACATCAGCTCAGCCATCGGCTGCACTCGCGAGATGGCCACCCCCGGATAGACACCGCGCAGCGCACGCTCCACCGCGGCCGCAACCACCATCGGATCGTCGCTTTGCGTGCGGATCACGAGATTGTAGCCGGTCGCTCCCGGAAAGCGCTGGACATACGTCCAGTACGCTTCGGGGCGCGGCTCGGTGATGGGACCGAAGTTGCGAACATCCGACACGACCCCGACGATCTCGATCCATCGGTCACCGTTGTAAATGCGCTTTCCTACCGGATCGCCGTTTGGGAAGTCACGCAACGCCAGCGCCTGATTCACCACGACACGTTGCACTGAGTCGCCCGCCACCATTTCGCGTTCGTCCAGCAGACGGCCGGCCAGCAGACGCTGACCGGTTGCCGCGAAGAAGCCCGGCGTCACGTTGCGCGTCTCGATCAACGGCTGCTCGATTGGTGGCACCTCGGGCCGGCCCTCATACCGAATCCACATGTTCCAGCCCCATTCGGCGTACATCAACTGCGAGATGGCACCGGCCGAGACGACCCCTGGCACGGCGTTCACGACCTGCAGCGCTGGCGTCAGAAAATCCACGGCCGCACGGTCTGGCTTGAAATCGGTCGGTGCGACACGCACACGCATCGTCAGCAAACCAGCGGCCTGAAATCCAGGATCGGTTTGCGTCAGCCGCACGAATCCTTTCATTACCAAACCCGCGGAGATCAGCAACGTGACCGCCAGCGCGCCTTCGATCACCACCAGCGTGGCCAACGTCCGGTGCTGGTGCCGTGATCCCGCCGAGCGTCCTCCGCGCAGTACATCGCCCGGCGCGGCTCGTGCGGCACGCCACGCCGGCGCTGCCGTCCCAGCGACCGCCGCGATCAGCGCCGTGACCAGTGCCACCAGCACCGTGCGCAGATCGATGCTCACATATGACAACTGCGCAATACGTGCCGAGCCGAGCGTCGCGATACCCTTGATCGCTGCAGCCGCGATGCCTAGCCCGATGATCCATCCAAGCAGGGCAATGAGTGCACCTTCCGCAAAGACCACGCGCATCACTTCCCAGCGCGTCGCGCCAAGCGCCGTGCGCACCGCCAGCTCGGGTTGCCGTCGGATTCCACGTGCGAGCAGCAGGCTCGACACGTTGATGACGGCGATAGCCAGCACGGCCAGCGTCGCCACGATGAGCAACGCCAGTGGGCGCCGCAGCCCGTCACCTGCGTCAGCGATGAGTGGTGTGACGGCAATGCCGTGCCCGGCCAGCTCGGGGTACGTCGCGAGCACCGGAGCGAATCGCCGAACGAGCGCGGTCTGCAGTCCCTCCGGCGAGGTGCCCGGCGCGAGTCGGGCGAACACGCGCAGCCAGTTGCTGGTGCGCTGTTCCCGCTCGCTGGCCGTGAAGCGCATCGGCACCCATAAGCTTTCGCCCGAGTAGACCGCGCCGCCGTTCGTAATACGAAAGTTCGGCGGCAGCACACCCACTACCTGATGCGGCTCCCCGTCGAGTCGTAGCATGGTACCCACCACGGTGGGACTGCCACCCAGATGGCTGCGCCAGTATTCGTAGCTGGCCACGACGACGGCCGGCGCGTTGGGGTCGTCATCCGACGGCATCAACACGCGGCCATGCAGGGCACGCGTCCGCAACAGCGTGAAGAACTTGCCCGTGGTTCGGATCACGAATCCCGGCGCGAACCGATCACCCAGAGCCACGAGCCGCGACGTCGACCCGAATGCGGCAATCCCTTCGGCCGCCGGCTCTGCGGCAATGTCGAGGAAGTTGGGCGCGGACCACGGCAGCGTCGACGACGCCGGCAGCGCTCGAAACACCGAGACCAGTCGTTCCGGCTCTTCCACGTCGACGGGACGCAGCATGATACGATCGGCGATGCTGAAGATCGCGGACGTGCTGCCCAGCCCGATCGCGAGACACAACACGCAGGCCAGCAACAGCACGGGCGCACGACGCAACGACCGCCAGGCCTGCAGAAACTCCGCCAACACGGTTCCCAGTCGCCCTGACGAGGTGGTGCGCTCGTTGTCCTGATCGGATTGACCCGAGGGCTGCGCGAGCAGGCTTGGCGAGCGCAAAGCCCGCAACACCGCCGTCGCGGTCGGCGGACGTTTGTCGGGGTCCTTCTCGAGACACTTGAGAATCAGCGTCGCGAGTGCTGGAGGCACGTCGGCGCGCCGCGTGCGAAGCGGGGTCGGTAGCTCGGCCATGTGGGCCCGCGCGAGAGCGGAGGGGGTAGCTCCCGTGAAGGGTGGCACTCCGGCCAGCATCTCGTACGCCACAACCCCGAGCGCGTACAGGTCCACCCGATGGTCAGCCGACGGATCGGCCGCGAACTGCTCAGGCGACATGTAGCGCGGTGTGCCCAGCGAATGCCCCGCGAGCGTCAGGTCGCTGGGGGTGCGCATCGGGATGGGTGCGTGTGGCCCCTGCTTGGACAACGCTCTCGCAATGCCGAAGTCTGCCACGACCGCCGAACTTCGTGTCAGGAGAATGTTGCCCGGCTTGATGTCGCGATGGACAACCCCCGCGCCGTGTGCACACTCGAGGGCCTGCGCCACGTCTTCCAGCACGGCGACCGCTTCACGAACGGACAGCGGACCGCGCGTCAACCGCTCACGGAGCGATTCACCGACGACCAGCGGCATCACGAAGTACGGCGTGTTGTCCACCATGTCGGCGCTCAAGAGCGGCACGATGTTCGGATGCTGCAGCGTGGCCAGCAGTGCGATCTCGCGCTCGAATCGACTGCGCGCGTCCGACGTATCGAGTGAACCGGCGACACGCTTGATGACCACCCGTCGATCTAGCCTGCGTTCGCGCCCCACGAGCAGGTCGGCCATCCCCCCGCCTCCCAGGGGCTCAAGGTCGTCGTAGCGGTCGGCGAGCGCATCGGCAAACGCGCGCAGCGCAGGGTCGGAGATCGGCATGGCCATTGGATTCCCAGACTACCCGGACCGTTGGAATCGCGACGGAATCGTGTGACGAACCGTGTGTGGGGACGGGCGAACCGATCAGTTCCCGCCGACGACCGAACCCTTTCCGGGAGGTCCGTGTCCATCCTTTGGACACCCTGTGACGCCTCCTGAACCCGCAGCACTCACTCTGGACGCCGGACCCCGCAGCGACGAGCAGGCGCTCATCGGCAGGGTACTGGCCGGAGACCGGATCGCCGAGCGCGAGCTGTACGACGCGCACGTGACTCGGGTCTTCCGTTTGGCCTTTCGTATGTGCGGCAATGACGAACAGGCAAGAGATCTGGTGCAGGAGTCGTTCATCCGGGTGTTCACGCAGTTGCCCAGGTTCCGGGGCGATTCCGCCTTGTCGACGTGGGTCTATCGCGTGGCGCTGTCAGTGGTGGCCAACGGCATGCGTCGTGAACGTCGACGGGAAACCACCGATATCGAGTCCATCGGGCCCATCGCGGACGAGCGGGTGGCGGAGGCTGATCCGGATCTGCGGGAACGGCTGCATGCCGCCATCGATGCACTGCCGGAGATCTACCGGGTCACCGTGGTGATGCATGACGTCGAAGGTTTTACGCATGGCGACATCGCCGAGGCGACCGGCGTCGCGGTCGGTACCTCGAAGAGTCGCTTGTTCATCGCAAGAGCGCGTCTGCGCGAGGCGCTCGCGCCGTTCATGAAGGAGTAACGATGCAGCAGGAACCGTTCGATCGATGGTTGCAGGACGCGGCCGCGAGCTATCGCGAGCCGCCCGACACCGACCTTGACAGCCTCTGGAGCGAGCTTGATGCGCGTCGCGCCCGCGAGTCGATCTCGACGCAGGTCACGAAGGTCCGTCCGCGTCACTGGCAGATGCCCCCGTGGCTTCGCGCCGCCGCGATCCTGGCCGTGGGCGTCGGGCTCGGACGCCTGAGTGTCTCGCCGGGAGGTACGACCACGACGGTGGCGATCGCCGACAGCGTCGCGGTGACAGGCGCCCCACACATCGAGCGTGTGCTCGATCTGCCCGGTGCGGAGCGATACCTCGGGCAGACCGTCGCGCTGCTGGCATCGCTGCAGGCCGATGTGCCGTCCATGTCCGGCGACACGTTGATGACGGCCCGCGCGAGTCGGCTGCTCAGCACCACGCGCTTTCTGCTCGACTCGCCGTCCGCGTCGGATCCGAATGTCCGGGCACTGCTGGAAGACCTGGAGCTGGTGCTGGTGCAAATCGTGCAAATCCCGTCGTCGAAGTCGGCGTCGGATCTCGAACTCATCCATCAGGCCATGCAGCAACGGGACGTGATGCCCCGCTTGCGCTCGGCCGTGGCCAACCTGAACTCTGCCGACTGAGGCGCTCTCCATGAAAAGCTTTGTTGCACTCAGCATGTTCGTCCTGTGCGCTTCAACGGTGGACGCACAGGAGAAGCCCCGACCGGTTCCGACTCCCAGCGCAGCGCCCGCGCCTACTGATGTGCCGGTGGTGAAGGGGTACACCCGTGCCCTCGAAAAATCGTGGAGTACGCCGACACCGAAGCTCGTGTACGACTACGACGTGGTGAACGGAGCGACGCACTACACCGTGACGACCACGCACAAGCCGTACGTGACGACAGATGTGAATGTCGGGTTCAAGCCGGACGTGTACGTGACCTCGCCGGAGTTCCGCTACGAATCGAAGCCATCGCAGGACTGGCAGCAGGATCAGGATCCCGCCGACTCCCTGTACCGCGTGGCGTATGACGCGATGAACCGCGGCGAGTGGCGTCGCGCAGCCGACCTCTTCGCCCAGGTCACCGCCAAGTACCCACAATCGCGTCGTGTCATGTCCGCCACCTACTACGAGGCGTTCATGCACTACCGCATCGGCACAACGGAGTCGCTCCGCACGGCGATGCAGATCCTCAACGATCGCAGCAAACGCAGCCCGGTCTCTGGGAGCAATACGGCCACTCAGCAAGAGCTGGCCTCGCTGACCACGCGTATCCGCGGCGCGCTGGCAGCACGCGGTGACACCGAGGCGGCGCGCCAACTGAGCGCAGACGCACAGAAGGGCGGATGCGACTCGGAAGACGTGCAGGTGAAATCGGAAGCACTCAGCGCGTTGGCCCAGGCCGACATGACGGCTGCCATCCCCATGCTGAAGCGGGTGCTCGAACGGCGCGATCCGTGCCTGCTGGAGTTGCGTCGTCGCTCGCTCAGCATCCTGCTGCGTCGCGGCGACACCGCCGCCACCTCGGCCGCCATCTCGGTCGCCAAGGCCAGCGACGAAGCCATCGCCCTGCGCACCGACGCCGTCTCGTTCCTGGCGCGACTCCCCGGCGACAACGCCATCGCCACGCTTGAAGAGCTGCTGCGCACCAGCACGGAGCGCGACGTGCAGCGGGCCGCCATCCGGGCGCTGGCCAACACCGAGAATGCACGCGCCCGGCAGACCCTGCGCGCCCTCATTGAACGCAGCGATGTCAGCGAGCAGCTGCGCATCGAGGCCATCAACACCATGGAGCGTGAGCCGGGTACTGGCCGTGGCGAAGACGCTGCCTACCTGCGAGGGCTCTACCCCAAGCTCCAGCCGGAACGCGTGAAGATTGCGGCCATCGCCGCCATCTCCAAGACACCGGGGACGGACAACGAACAGTTCGTGCTGCGCGTCGCTCGTGACGTCGGCGAGTCGAGTGAAGTGCGGGCCAGCGCGATCAGCCGCATGTACCGGCTGACGGGCATCTCTATCGCGGAGATCGGCCGGTTGTATGACACCGCCGAATCGCGGTCCCTGCGCGAGCAGATCATCAACGTACTCAGTCAGCGCAAGGAACCGGAGACGGTCGACAAGCTGATGGACATCGTGAAGACCGGCACCGAGCCGCGCCTGCGTGGCCAGGCCACCAATGCGCTGGTCAAGAAGGATGACCCGCGGGCGAAGAAGTTTCTCGCTGATCTCGTGGGGTCCTGACCATGCAATCCGTCGACAAGCACATCATGAAGCGCGCCCTGGCCGTCCTGCCGTTCGCGTCGGTCCTGCTGAGCACATTCGTATTGCTGACGCCCGCGCCAAGCGACGCACAAACCTTGTCACAGCGCGTGGCCAACGTCGCCGACGGACGGGTGCAGTTCCACTTCCCGTCGCGCGACGGATCATGCGGCGATGGGCGCACCTACATGCGCGTAACGACCGGGAACGGCGGCGACATCTACGGCAACTGGAACAGTGATGCCATGATGCCGGCGTGTGCCCGCGGCCCCGTGCGGGTCCTGCTGGAACGTGCGGCGCGGAATGTGGTCAGCCTGCGCGTATTTGTCGGCCCGGTCGCCGCCACCGAAGGCGCAACGGACCTCGGCGCAGTCCGTCCGCAGGAGGCGGCCGACTACCTCTTGTCGATCGCGGCGACGGCCGAGGGGAATGTGTCGCAGGCCGCGATCATGCCCGCTGCAATCGCCGATAGCGCAAACATCCAGGCGCCGCTCATGGCCATTGCGCGTGACCAGTCCCGCGCTCGCGAGACGCGTCGTAGTGCCATCTCCTGGCTCACGCGTGACGGGCGCGTGGCCTCATCGCTGGCGGACCCACTGCTCGCCATCGCGACGGATGAGTCGGACAACCAGTCGGTACGACAGTCGGCGCTTCGCGCGCTGGCGCGGCTGGAATCCGGCTTCGGCATACCGGCGCTGATCCGGCTGGCGAGTGACCGCGAGGGCGGCTGGACCTCGCGCGAGGCCCTCACCGCCCTGGCGCAGAGTGGCGACCCGCGTTCACGCGACTTCCTGCGGCAAATCGTGCAGCGCGCTGAACTGCCTGATGAAGCGATGGCCACCACCATTCGCAATCTGGGCAGCCAGTACGCGACGGCGGCCGACGTGCGGGTCATCCGTGACTCGTGGGGCAAGTTCACGGGGCCGAAGTCCCAGGAAGCCGCCATCTCCGCCATCACCGAGTTCGGCGGTGCCGAGAACGCAAAGTTTCTCTTGGCCTTGGCACGCGACCCCGGCGTCCTCGAAAGCACTCGGCGTCGCGCGGTCACGTCGGCCGTTCGTGCAGGAGCACGCGTTGCCGATCTGATCGGCCTGTACAACGCGACCATCGACTATCAGCTCAAGGATGCCATCATCGCGGCGCTGATCCAGAACGACACCCGCGAGGCGACCGACAAACTGATCGCGATCGCGCGGGGCGACGAGAGTATCACCGCACGCAAGAAGGCTATCGCGGCGCTGGGACGATCGGCGGACCCGCGGGTGAGAAAGGAGCTGGAAGCGATGACGGAGAAGCGGTAGGAACGTCCGCAGTGGAGCGACGTGAATATATTCCTTGGCTGACGGTGCTTCGATCCATGCCGCCCCAGCCGACGAATGAACTATCTCACGCATTTGCTTTACACGAGCCGCGCCACCCAACCCGTCACGGCGAGTGAGCTGCGCACCTTGGCCGCGCAGAGCACCGAGCGAAATCATTCCGTCGCGGTGACGGGCCTGCTCCTCTACAGCGCTGGCTCATTCCTCCAGCTGCTCGAGGGGCGAGCCCCCACCGTGGACGCCCTGATGAAGCGCATCGCACTCGACCCGCGGCACACCGACGTGCGCGTCTTGCTGCGCGCGGAGGCACCGCAGCGCCTCTTCCCGCGCTGGTACATGGGCCTGCTCGACCTCGACACCGATGGCTCCGAAGCGGATCGCGCGCGCTTGGCGGAGGCGTTGCGCGATGGGCTCGAGCAGAGGGAAGCGGGAGACCGCGCGTTGGCCGCACTCCGGGAGTTCCGGCGCCTCCTGCCAGCACGTCGCTGATGAGACGCGGCCCCGCGAACCGCTGAATCAGACTACCACACGTCCGGGTCCCTTAGCCCCGAATCGCCGGCCACCACAGGATCATCGTCACGCTGGCGATGCCGCCGGCAGACAGCAACGCGAGACCGAACAGGACCAGGGACATCAGGCGCGGGCCCCATACCGCACCCTGGACCTTCCCCTGCGCCGCGAAGTACCCCTGCAACACCGTGAGCGGGACGAACACATACACCGCAAACGCCAAGGTGGTCAGGAACGGTCCGGTGAAGGTCTTTGCATCGAAGCCCACCGGCCGTTGGTGAATCATCAACCACACAAACACCCCCAGGCGGAAGAAGTACACGCCGTTGGCCGCGAGATACGTGCGCAGAGCCCATCGCCGGTGCGCCGAGTAGTCGCGTGCACGGGCCGCACGCCACGCGAGTACCGCACAGGCCATGATGATGCACGCATTGAGTGAGATCGCGATGTGCTGGGACAGCCGCTGCTCGGCCCCGCGCTGCCACACCAGATACAGCCCGGCGATGCTGGACATGATCACGGAAAGCATGTAGCTGCGCCCCACCCAGCGATGCAGCGCGGGCAGTCGACGGCGCAGCGCCGGAACGATTTGTAGTGCCCCGGCGGTCATGATGACCACGGCGATCAGCACGTGGGTCATGAGCGCCGCGTTCCCGACCGGGTCACCGGCCACGTATCCGCGTGGCATCACGTGATTCCAGCGCGCCGTGTCGCCGGTCACGAACGCCCCGCCGTACACCAGCGTGATGTATAGCGAGAAGATCAGCTGCCCCGCGACGGTGACCCCGAACCACGTCGCCGCCGCGCGGCCAAGCAGTCGTCGAGCCGACTGGGTGACGGTGGACCCGGGCGTGCCCTCAGGTGTGAACCCTGGCGTCAATCCTGACGTGCGTTCAGGCGTGAATCCTGAACCGGCAGACGTCCGTCGTGAAGAGAGCGACTCGGCGATCGATGGCATGGGCCCGGGTAGGCAGAGTGAAAGATCGTGCGTCGGCGTCTGCCGGCGCCGTGACCCTACGACCCGCACGGGAGCATGGTGATGACCGCTGGTATCCCCGACATGATCGCCGGTACCGTTCTGGCGCCCGACGTTGGTCGAGTGCCGACTGTGTCGACGACGTACTTGCAGGGGGTCGTCGACTTCGCCCTCACGCGTGGGATCGGGCGCCGATCGCTGCTGGTACATGCGGGGGTCAGTGACGCTGATCTCGCGGCGCTTGATGCGCGGCATCCCGTGGAGCATCTCATCGCGCTGCTGCGCGCCGGTGCACAGCTGGCGAACGACCCCGCCTTTGCGCTGCACTTCGGTCAATACGTACCGTGCGACCAGGTCTCACTCGCCGCGCCACTGGGCCGCGCCGCAAGCAACGTCGCAGAAGCGCTGGCGCTGGTAAACCGGTACACCCCGCTCAGCATCAACTTCCCCGCGCTCGGCGGCTCAGACCGCTATGGCTTCGCGCGCGATCACACCGGGCTCTGGATGTGCGACAATCGCCCGCCGGATACCTGGCCGGAGATTACCGAGCTCGTGTTCTCACGGATGGTGCAGGGCATCCGCCGTGTGCAGCGTACGGATGTCGTGCGCGCGGTGTACGTGCGGCACGCCGTGCCGGCGCACGGGCAATCGTACGAGGCGGTCTTCGGTGTGCCCGTACACTTCGCGAGTGGCAGGAACGCGATCCTGCTGGATCCCTCGTACGAGTTTACCGAGCTGGCGCCGGGGCCGGCGCATGTCACCCGTGTGCTCGCACGGCACGCGGACGCGCAGCTGGCGGCGATGGCTCAGCAGCGTTCGTGTCGCGGACGACTCGAGGCCGAGCTGCGCGCGGTGCTGCACACGGGCGACGTAAGCATCGCGCAGGTCGCGCGCCGGATGGCGATGAGTCGACAGACGCTCTATCGGCGGCTCAAGGAGGAGGGGGTGACGTTCGAGCAGGTGCTGGAGGCCCTGCGCTGCGAGGTCGCGACCGCGGCATTGCGCGAAGGGGCCGTGCCGGTGCGCGAGGTCGCGGTTCGAGTGGGATTCGCCGATCCGGCGGCATTTTCGCGGGCCTTCAAGCGGTGGACGGGGCGTAATCCGAGCGGTAGGTGAGGAGACGCGCGATTGCTATTTCACCGCAGCGACATTGTCCGCCGACCGCCGGTCAATGTAGAAGTGATACGGGTCTACTCCCGCGAACGCGGGCCGCTGGTCCGTCACGAAGGTGAGCACCTGGCGCCCCGACGTGATCGGGTATCGCTGAAACAGCAGCACATCGCTGGCATCGAAGTCGTCGCGCCCGGGCTCAGCGCTGAAAAGCCCGACCTCGATGCGTTCGTTCAGCGGAGCGTCGGTCTGCGCACCGGTGGTGTCTGAGTACAGCTTTCGGGCTTCGATGGGCAGCGTCACGTCCCACTTGCCGTCCGCACGCTGCACGGCGGTGGGGTTGTCGACGCGCAGATCGTACAACGTGACGCGCTCGAACAGGTCGGTGATGAGCGCCTGCTGCTCCTCTGTCGTGGCCTCCGCACGCAGCGCTGCCAGCAGGTCGAGCGTCGTGGCATACGGAGCGCCCCGGAACCGAAAGCGAGTCACGAGTGAACGGAGCGCGCGATTCACCGCCTCCTCACCAAGGCGCTGCTGCAGGAGATACATCACCACGGCACCCTTGCGATAGAGCAGCGCATACTGACCACGGGCACGCGCGAGTGGCGGATCCTTGTCGTTGCGTCCCTTGAGGTACTGGTCCAGTTCGAACCGCAGGTACCGACGGATATGCGCCTCGCCGCGCAGGTGCTTCATCACCATGTGTGCCGCGTACTGCGCCATGGTTTCCGACAGCACGCCCTCCCCTTCCACCTCGGCCGCCGACACCTGATGCGCCCACCACTGATGCGCCCACCACTGATGCGCAAACTCGTGCGCAGTCATTCCCGTGACCTGGTCGATGGCCCCCGGCTTCCGGTAGTCGGCAATGAAACCCACGGTTTCGGAGAAGGGAATCGTGCCCGCGAATGCCTGCGCGAAATTGTTGTACCCTGGAAACTCGACGATCCGGAAATGATCGAACTGATATGGTCCGAAGTTGGCCTGGTAGTAGTCGAGTGAGCGCTCCATCGCGTCCAGCATGCGCGGCACGTTCCAGTCATGCGATGCGTGGTAGTACACGCTGAACTCGACCCCTTTGTAGCGCCGGTGCTGCTCGGCGTAACGTGCGGACATCACGACGAAGCGCGCACGGATCGGCGTCGGTGAAACGAAGTGCGCCGTGCGCCGGCCGCCCGCGGTCACGTCTGACACCTTGTTGCCAGCCGCCAGCGGTGTCTGGTCCGCACTGGTCGACACCGTGATGTCGAGCGTAGCCCATCCCCGATTGTTGTTGGGCGCCATCCAAGCAGCTGAGTCTTCGAGAGTCGGTTGGGGCGGCAGTTCCGGCAGGCCATACTTCTTCCGAAGCTCCGGGTCGTCGATCATTCCAAAGCGGTAGGTGCCGATCACCGGCGCCAGCTGTGTTTCATTCAGGAACGTACCATTCTCGATAAGCTGCGTCTCCGGCCAACCGTTCCGAAAGCCGCGCACGAGTCGTCGGGTGGCGAAGGTGAACGTGCGCTCATCACCCGGTGCCATGGCGCGATCCAGCCGATAGACACGGTACGCGTACGTACTGTCATCGCGCACGAGACGCGCACCCGGAAAACTGGCTTCCAGCAGAACACTGTTCTCATCCACCATGCGCAGGTGTACCTCACTGATGCTGTCCGCCGTGAGATTGCGCAACCGATAGCTCCCGCGGACCTCCGCCCTCCGCTCGACAGGAAACAACGCCACATTCATCGACAGGTGGACCAGCGCCGGCTGCGGGATCCCCACGTACTCTCCGAACTTCCGTTCGAAGGCCGCGGCGCGGGACTCCGCTTCGTCTTCGGTGCGATAGGTGTTGAGCACATTGGTGTTGTGGTACGCCACGGCACCCGTGGTTCCAAACACGATGAGCGCAGCGGCAGCGATCCAACCTGGTGCCCCACGCATCGCATGCCCTGCCCGAGCCAGTCGCGGCGCCAAACGCACGTCGACCCCCCGGCGCCAAAAGACATGCGCCGCCACCAGCAGCAGCAGCGCGAAGGCGCCCCAATACACACGAAAGGTCCACGCACCGATCCAGAACGAGCCGGCGTCGGCCAGATCACTCAGCGGCACACCCGGCCGACCGCCGTAAACCAGCAGATTGTGTTGCACCACCTGGAAGATGTTCTGCACGATCGCGGTGACGAGAATGATGCCCCAGCCGACCACCTTGTGCGGGCTCAGTGCGTGCACGAACACCGCCAATGACGCCAGCAGGAACAGGTCCCACGTCATGGGCAATACGTACCAGAGCAGATACCGACCGAGTTCGAGCTGCGTGTACCCAAGGGTCAGCTGCACGATGATCGCGGCGATCACCGACGCGAACATGATGCCTACCAGCACGAGCAACATTGCGAGCGCCTTCGGCAGCACGTATCCCCAGTTGGGGATAGGTGACGCGTCCACGATCTCGTGTATGCGACGGTCACGTTCACGCCACACCAGCTCTCCCGCGAAATACAGGGCGACCAGAAGCGGCATGACCTCCATACCCGTCTCCAGCTCAGGAATGAGCGAGAGAGTGGTCGGATAGGTCGGACGCCCATCGGGATCACGCTGCGTGGTAAGTGAGATGATCGTGGTGAACAGTCCCCACGCCATCAGCACCGGAAAGGCCGGACTGGATACGATCTGCCAGGATTCGAAGCGCATGCGCATCCAGAGCAGGGCACGCATGGCGCCGCCGCCGTGCGTAGCGCCAGGTAGCGCGAGCGCGCCGCCGAGTGACACAGTCTTCGCCTCGGCGCCTTGTGGCATGCCCTGCACCGCCATCTGCCGCTTGCGGTCTCGTGACGACATGCCCCTGTCCGCAAGCCGAAAGCGGACACATGCGGCCGCCAGTAAGGCAACGCCAATGGCCATCCACAATACACGATTGGCCAGCAGCAACCCGGCGAACCCCGGCACCAGCACATTCCGCTCGGCCACGGTCCAATAGCGCGTGATGTTGTCGATGGCCTGTACGCCGAATGGGTCACCCAGCGACAAGGCCGTCTGGAAACTCGGCGTATCGTTCAGTGTGACGCCGATGAAGAAGAAGGAGGAAGCGAAGACGATCACGCCGAGGTATGTGCTCATCATTGAGCGAGTGACCGCTGCCAGCATGAACAGGACCGCCGATCCGACGAACAGATTGGGCAGCGCGATGGCAAACAGTCCGAACAGGTAGGGCGCGAGACGGTTGGGGCCGAGCATCGCGTCATTCGCCCACGGCAGCATCGTGCCGATCCACAGGCCTGCTGCGCCGAGTGTGAGGCTTCCGGCGACTACGATCAACCCGCCGAGGAAACGGCCGATGAGATAGTCGACCTTGGTGATGGGCGTGGTGCGAATGATCGGGCCGTAACCAGTCTCGTCGTCACGGAGTACGGCGTTGGCGATGAATGCCGTGATCGCCGGCATGTACAGCAGTGAAAGGAACATCAGATTGCGCACGATGGCGTATGCGGCATTGTGCTGCAGGCCGCCCTCGGAGCCGAGTTCGAAGCCTTCCACGCTTGTGGAGGCGGCGAAGGCGACGAAGGTGAGCGCTGCCGTGATCCACATCAGCGGATTGCGCAACAGATAGCCCGCTTCGAAGCGCGCGATGGCAAGCAGTATGCGCATGGCCTCAGGCCGCCGCGGAGGATGGGCGACGTCGCGCATCAGCGAGCGTCGAGAAATACACGTCCTCGAGCTCTGCCTGCGCCGCGCTGAATCCCTGTCCGGGGTCGGTGTCAGCCAGGATGTGCACGAGGGTGCGTCCGGCGATGAGACGGGTGGAAAGGAGTTCGTGTCGTTCGCGTACCTCGTTCAGCTCGGTACGGGAAACCTCCTTGAACCAGATCCGCCCGGCCGACGCGTTGATCAGCTCCTGCGGCGCCCCTTGACGCTGCACGCGTCCACCGACCATCACTGCCATCCTCGGACAGAGATCGGCCACGTCGGCGACAATGTGCGTAGACAGGATCACCACCACCTGTTCACCAATCTCGGCCAGCAAGTTGAGGAATCGATTGCGCTCTTCCGGATCCAGACCGGCCGTTGGTTCGTCGACGATGATGAGGGACGGATTGCCGATCAGCGCCTGCGCGATGCCGAACCGCTGGCGCATGCCACCCGAGTAACCAGCGAGCGCCTTCCTGCGCACGTCCCACAGGTTGACTTGCTGGAGCAGCGATTCCACGGTGGTCTTGCGATCCGCGGTCGAGGTGATGCCCTTCAGTACGGCCATGTGCTCGAGCATGTCGTAGGCCGAGATGCGCGGGTAGACACCGAAGTCCTGCGGCAGGTAGCCAAGGGTGCGACGCAGGCGGTCGGGTGTGGCGACGACGTCGATGTCGCCGAAGCGAATGGCCCCGTGTGACGGCGTCTGCAGCGTGGCGATGCATCGCATGAGCGTCGACTTGCCGGCGCCATTTGGTCCCAGCAGGCCGTACATGCCGCGAGGGATGTCGAGCGAGACGTCGTCGAGTGCGCGGGTTCCGTTGGCGTACACGTGACTGACATTGCGCAGCGTGAGCATCGTTGGCAGGAGCTGAGAGGAATGACGACTGCAGCGTTCTGCGTCCAACGTTGGCCCTCGCGCGGCGGGGCAACACCCCCGTTTCGCCCAGTGGCAGATCGGCATGGGTGAATGGCGGGACGGTGGCCGTACACCCGATGTAGAATTGACAGGTGATCACCATCCTACTGTCAGTCGCGCTCCCCGCGCTTCAGCGCGCCGAAGTATGGGCTCCCGAAGAGAAGGTCGCGATACTGGTGCGCCCGCTCCTGGGGCTGTGCTATCTCGCGCTATTGTACCTGTTCGTGCGTCGTACGCCGTGGCCGCGGCCGTTTCGGTTACAGTTCGCACTGTTGCATGTTGTGGTCGGGTTGGCGGTGGCCGGGGTGTGGGTAGGCAGCGCCCTTGCCATCGAGCGATTGTTTCCGATCGATCGACAGCTGCCCACCTATGCCGGGCAGTTCTTCGTCCTCGGGTGTGTCGCGTACGCGATCGCGACGGGGATCTTCTATTCGGTGGAATCCACCGCGCGCGCCGCGCGGGCCGAGGCGCTGGCGTCGCGCACGCAGCTGGCGGCGTTGCGTGCTCAGTTGCATCCGCACTTCTTGTTCAATGCGCTGCACACCGTGGTCCAGCTGATTCCCGTCAATCCAACGCTGGCGATGGAGGCGGCCGAGCTCGTGGCCGATCTGCTGCGCAGCACGTTGGAGGAGCAGCGTGATGAGGTCTCGCTGGCTGACGAATGGCGGTTCGTGTCACGGTATCTCGCGGTGGAACACATCCGCTTCGGCAAGCGGCTCGTGGTGCGCGATGAGATTGCGCCATCGTTGCTCGAGACGCGTGTACCGGCGTTTGCGGTGCAGACACTGGTGGAGAATGCCATTCAGCATGGCGCCACCCCTCGCGTGGGCGTGACGGAGATCGTGGTGGCTGCTTCAGGAACGGACGCGGCGTTGACGGTGTCGGTACGCAACACCACAACGCGGGAGACGCCGACGATGTCGCCGAGGAAGGACGTTGGGGCGGGGGCAAGCAGCGGCGGAACGGGCACCGGGTTGTCGCGCCTTCGTGAGCGGTTGACCGTGATGTATGGCGGGGGCGCGTCCCTTACGGGTGGGGCCATCGGTACTGACGGATATGAGGCTGTGCTGGTGATTCCGCAGCGGCGGCGCGAGGCGGCGTGAACGGGACGGCGAAGGTCTCGACGTTCGTGGCCGATGACGAACCCGTTGCGCTGGCGGGGCTGCGCGCGATGCTGGGCGCGTTTTCGTGGATCGAGGTGGTGGGTGAAGCGGAGAGCGGCGAGGACGCCGTGCGGCTGATCGAGGCGTTGCGGCCGGAGCTGGTGTTCCTCGACGTGCAGATGCCCGGCCTGCTGGGTACGGAGGTGCTGCAGCAGCTCACGTGGCGTCCGTACGTGATCTTCACCACGGCGTACTCAGAACATGCGGTGAGTGCGTTCGAGCTGGGCGCGCTGGACTACCTGCTCAAGCCATTCGGCCCGTCCCGACTTGCCGCGGCCATGGAGCGCGTGCAGTCAGCACTCGGCGAACCCGCGCCGGTGGATGCGGTGGCACGTCTCACCGGCGCGCTGGGTGGTGGTCCGATTGGCCGGTTGTTCGTGCGCGTGGGTGGTGCGCTGGTGCCGCTGCCGGTCGAGCGGGTCAGTCGCTTCGAAGCAGATGGTGACTATGTCGTGGCACACACGGAGCAGGCGCGTCATCTGCTGCATTTGTCGTTGGCGCGTCTGGAGGAGCGGCTCGATCCCGCCCGGTTTCTGCGCGTGCACCGGACCCACATCGTGAACCTGGAGCACGTGCGGGCGTTCAAGGCGGATGTGCGCGGTAACCTCGAGGCAACGATGCTGGATGGGGCGCGGGTGCCGGTGAGCCGGTCACGGGCGCAGGAGATCCGGAGTTTGGGGCGATGAAGTTTCCCGCGTGAAGCGAGCCCCGCTCGCTCGTTCGGTGTAACCCTCCCACCTCCACGGTGTCACCGTGTTTCCGAACTCCGTCTCCATGAGCGGTCGAATGTACGTCCGTGCACCATCCCCGCTGCCCTCCTTGCGGCTTTCCGAGTTTTTCTTCGAGAGCCGTCGGGCCGCCGCAACTCGGCCGACGACTGCGCGCCGATTGCTGACACCCTGCAGGCAAGAGCCGTGAGGAGAGGTGTGGCGACACGCATGATGGGCGGCCCGTAGGGGAGTATGCCTGTTCTACGGCACGCCTGAAGCGAGGGTTTCGCGGAGCAGGTGCACAGGAGCGTCGGAATTTCGCCGTCACAGACAAACCCTCTGCTCCTGTCGACTGTCTAAAGGAGCATGACCGACCCCCGATCGGACGTCGTCCAGGGCACGCTGGACATGCTCGTCCTCAAGACACTCTCGCTCGAACCCATGCACGGCTGGGGCATCTCCCTGCGCCTGCGCGATCTCTCCGGCGACGTGTTTGCCGTCAATCAGGGATCGCTGTATCCGGCGCTGCAGCGCATGCAAACACGCGGCTGGATCACCGCGTCGTGGCGCCTCACCGACAACAACCGTCGCGCCCGCTACTACACGCTCACCCGCGCCGGTGAGCGTGAACTTGCCACACACATGGCCGAATGGCGGCGGTCCAGCCGCGCGGTGGAACGGGTGCTGACGTCGGTGCGGCCGTCAGCGGCACACGGGTGATCGAGAGAAACGCCCCGTGAACGTCTATCGCATTCGTGAAATCCTCGCATCGGTGAAGCGCTCCGTCGCATCGCGGGATGGCGATGAGCGTGACCTCGACGATGAACTGCGATTTCATCTGGAGTCGGAAGCACAGCGTCTGGAGCGCAGCGGACTGACGCCCGCTGAGGCGTGGCGTCAGGCGACCATCAACTTTGGAGGCGTCGTGTCTGTAAAAGAAGCCGTCCGTGACGAACGCGGGACTCGTTGGATGGAGGACGTGCGGCAAGACCTGCGTTTTGCCTGGCGATCGTTGTGGCGGCGGCCGGCCTTCACCGTCGTGGCGGTGATGACGCTGGCGCTGGGCATCGGCGCGACGACCGCACTGTTCAGCGTGGTCAAGGCGGTGCTCCTCGCGCCGCTGCCGTATGGAAACCCCGAATCGATCGCGGTGGTGTGGAGTGCCTGGAAGGGCTTCGACCGCACGTGGGTCTCATTCGACGAATACGAGGCGTACGAGACCGAGATTCCCGGCATCGCCAATGCGGCCATCTTCAGCGACGGGGCCGTGAACTTCACCGAGGGCGATCGCCCTGAACGGGCGCGCGTCGGCTTCGTCCAGCGCGATCTGTTCGAAGTCCTGGGTGTTGCGCCGATGCTGGGCCGCAGCTTCACCGCCGAGGAGGATCGACCCAACGGTCCGAATGTGATTGTGCTGAGCTACGACCTGTGGCAGCGCCGCTTCGATGGCGATCGCGCGGTGGTAGGCCGCACGATCCAGGTGAATGGTGCCGCGTCCACCGTCGTCGGCGTGATGCCGCCCGGTTTCAAGTTGCCACTTGACTTCAGCAGCGACGGCGCGACGCTGGCCTGGTTGCCGTTGGCGACCGACGCCGCCGACAATGGCGCCACCGCTGGACCGGCGTTCACACCGGGTGGGGGCAGTCACGGCTTCTACGCGCTCGCGCGACTCAAGCCGGGCGTCACGACTGATGTCGTCAACACGCAACTTGATGCCTTCTTCAAGGCGCGTGTCGCCGATGGCAGCGTGCCGGCGACCATGGGCTTTCGGGCATTCTCCATACCGGTCACCGAGCAAGTCACCGGGCGGATTGAAGGCGCGCTGTTAGTGGTGTTTGGGGCGGTCGGCTTCGTGCTGCTCATTGCCTGCGCGAATGTGGCCGGCCTGATGCTCGTTCGTGGCGAAGCGCGCCGCCGTGAGCTGGCCGTTCGCGTGGCACTGGGCGCTGGCCCGCGGCGGTTGGCGCGACAGCTGCTCACGGAGAGTGTGGTACTCGCGGCCGTTGGCGGCGTGGTGGGCACACTGCTCGCATTGGTGAGCGTGGCCGTCGTGCGGGCAACGGCACCGGCAGACCTGCCACGCTTCAGCGAAGCTACGCTGGATGTGCCGGTGATGGCGTTCGCGCTGATCGCGACGTTGGGGGCGGCGTTGTTGGCGGGCCTCTTGCCGGCCGTGCAGGCCAGCCAGTCCGCACCAGCGAGCGCGCTGAAAGACGGTGGACGCGGGGCTACTGCTGGTGGAGCCCGCCTTCGCTGGCGGCAGAGCCTTGTGGCGGCGGAGATTGCTCTCGCCGTGGTGCTCGTTGTTGGCGCCGGACTCATGGTGCGCACGGTGGCCAACTTGTTCGCCGTCGACGCCGGGTTCAACGCGCAGAACGTGCTCTCCATGCGTCTCAGCACACCAGCACCGTTTTTTGCCGACGCGGCGGCCGTTACGCAGTTCCAGGATGAACTCACGCGACGCGTCAGCACTTTGCCCGGCGTGACGGCGGCGGGTCTCGTGCGCAATCTGCCGCTGGCCAGCGAAATGGGAGACTGGGGAGTGCGCGTGGAGGGTTACACGCCGCCACCAAACACGGGGACACCATCCGACTGGCAGGTGGTGGGTCCTGGCTACTTCGAGGCGATGGGGCTGTCGCTCAAGCAGGGGCGATTCCTCACGTCGACCGACGATGCCCGTGCGCCGTTGTCGCTGGTGGTGAACGAGCGCTTCGTGGAACTGTACATCGCCGTCGGCGACCCGATCGGCAAGCTGGTGAGCATCGGCAATCGCCCGGACAGCCTGCGCTACCGCATCGTGGGTGTCGTCGGCAACGTGCGACACAATGGGCTCACGCGCGAAGTGAAGGCGCAGTTCTATGCGCCCATGTCGCAGTTCGCGCGTTCGCAGGGCAACATCACACGATCATTCTCGTTGGTGCTCAAGACGCAGGTCGATCCACGTACGCTCATCGCCCCCGTGCGCCAGATAGTCCAGCAGATCGATCCGCGCGTTCCCGTGTCCGACGAACGCACGATGGACGACGTGGTGAAGGCCTCCATCGCCGAGCCGCGCTTCGCGATGGGGCTCCTTACCCTGTTTGGTGTGTTGGCACTGCTGCTCGCGTCCGTCGGCATCTTCGGCATCGTCGCCCAGATGGTGGCCGCGCGATCTCACGAATTCGGCATTCGCTCGGCCCTCGGCGCATCCCCGTCGAGTCTGGTGCTGCTCAGTGTGCGCGACGGACTCGTTCAGACGTCAGCGGGACTGGTGGCTGGCATCGCCGGTGCGTTGCTGCTCACGCGTGCATTGTCGGGACTGCTGCAAGGGGTGACCCCAACCGACGTGCCGACGTTTGCGCTGGTGCTGGTCGTCACGGCCTCGACCGCAATTCTCGCGACGGTGCTTCCCGCGAGGCGTGCCGCCCGGATCGATCCGATGCAGGTGTTGCACGAGGGGTAGTCGACGGGGGCGTTGGCGTCCTCTTGACAGAATCCCATGGCGGTCCGATTATATCGTCAGACGATATAACGCCTCACGACTGATATCGAATCCGGAGTCCCATGGCCAGCACGGCCGACGCTTCTCCCGAGTCACATCTGCCCCTGACGCCCGCCACATTCCAGATCCTGCTGGCGCTGGTTGACGGCGAGCGGCACGGCTACGCCATCATGACGGCGGCTGCGCAGGCCACCGACGGCCAAGTGCGGATGGGACCGGGCACGTTGTACGGCTCGCTCAAGCGCCTGCTGGAGGGAGGCCTCGTCGCCGAAAGTGGCGAGCGCGCGGATCCCGAATTGGACGACCAGCGCCGTCGCTACTATCGGCTCACCGACTTCGGCCTGCGTGTCGCACGTGCTGAAGCGCGGCGCATGGCCACGCTCGTCCGCTCGGCGCGGCAGAAGCAGTTGCTCGAGTGGGATCCGATATGAGCGGCGCTGACACGCTCTATCGCGCCCTCCTGCGCGCGTATCCCGCAGAGTTTCGCCGCGCCTACGAGCGTGAGATGACGACGCTGTTCCGGGATCAGCGACGAATCGCGGGAGGAAACACCATCGCCTTCTGGTTCGGCGTGCTGTGGGACGTGGCCAAGAGTGCGCCGACGATGCGACTGCATCAGGCACACGCGCAGTTCTCCCAGGACATTCAACACGCGGAGGTCGCAATGTTGGTCATGGCCATTCTGGCGATGCTCGTAGGCGCTGTGGAAGTGGTGAACTCGCTGATCGAAGTGTCGTACGGTGGATTCCAGGCCGGCGGGACCTATTCGTTGGTGGTCGGGCTGCTTGGCACGGCGGTTGGCGCACTGATGGTGGCGGCCGGCATGGCACTGATTCGCGGATCGCGCCGAGCACAGATGTTCGCGCGCATGGCCGCGCTGTCGTGCCTGGCCGTCTTCGTGGGCGTACGCGCCGTGCAGCCGATCTTTTCCATCTTCGCGTCGATGCTGGGGATCGGCTTCCCGATCATGCTGCTGGTGTTTCTGCGTATCAAAGGAGGTGACTCATCGCGCCCGATGGTGACCTCGTAGTTCGGATCGACCGAGTTGCGTTGGACAGGAGTGCGGGCTTCGCGAACATTCCTGACGTGACGTATTCTTCAGAATGAATGAACGCGTCCAACCGACTCGCTACCGGCTGCTGGCCGACCACCTCGGCACCGGAATCACGCTGAGCTACCTCGTCCTCGTGGCGATCGGCATGTTCCACAGCGCCCTCGGCTATCGCCACTTCGGCATCAACATTCTGGACTACGCCGAAGCCAGCGATTTTCTGCTCGCGCCGTTTCGGGACCCGATGGTGATGGTGGTAACCGTCCTTCCCGCCGTGTTGGCGTGGGGATATCTGCGCGCGATAGACCGGGTGTCAACGCGCGCGCGCGAAAAGCGCCGCGCTGCCGGGAAGGAGCGCGCGTGGTGGGAAAGCAGCGAAGCCACGCTGGCGCGGACGAAGCCGCTCCTGCCGTTCCTCGCCATCGGTATGGCAATGATCTGGGTCTTCGTCAGCGCCGACGCCTACCAACGGATTCTCGCCGCGCGGGCGATGCGTGGCGAGGGGCAGAATGTCGTCGTCGAACTGGCCAACGGCACGCTTGATGGTGGTACGCCCCGACGTCCGCTGGTGATGGTCGGGGCCACCAGTCGCTACTTCATCTTCTTTCGCACGGCAGATTGGCGGACCGAGGTCATGCCCACTGACAATGTGCTGCGGATCTTTCCCGAAAGCTCGCTGCCGTCAGCGAGTCTCGCACGCCGTGAGCGCAGCTGGCAGCGACTCGACGCGCGCCCACTCCCACAAAGCGCGGCAGACTCGGCGACAGGTCGCTGATACGGCGGGCCGAGATACCGAGGCTGAGCCTCGGGGATCGGATTTGGCGCATTACGAGGTGGACGCCAAAAATTCGCTCTCAGCCGCCGGTACTGCCGATGGAACACATCTACTCTGCCCCTGTGCGCCGGCCCGACGCTCCCCGGCGCGCGCTCGCGCTCTCCGCGATGCTTCTGCTGGCGGCGTGTGGCGGAGGAGACGCGACGCCGCCCACCGTCGCGCCGCCGGCCCCTCCACCACCGCCACTCGTCGCGGCGTCAATCGCCGTCTCGGCAGGCGACGGTCAGGTCGGTGAGCCGAACAGCCTCGCGGCGACCGCGCCGGCCGTGGTCGTGCGCAGCGCCAGCGGTGCCGGCGTACCGGGCGTTTCCGTCGCGTTCGTCGTCGACTCAGGCGGCGGATCTCTTGGCACGTCGACGGCCACAACCGATGCCAACGGAGTGGCCTCCGCAGGTTCGTGGCGTCTCGGGAGCACGGAGGGGCCGCAGGTGCTCATCGCCAGTGTCACGTCGCTGCCCCCTGTGCGGATTCGCGCCACCGTGCGTATCGAGCCGAAGGCGGTTGGTGGCGGGACGGTGTCGTCGCAAGGCGGCGTCATCACGGTCAACCAACCGGGGTCACCACTCAACGGCCTGCGAATCGACATGCCGGCGGGTGCCGTTGCGTCGAACGCCACGGTGTCGATGTCGATTGCGTCGAGTGCCGGACTGTCGCTTCGGCCCGGCGTAAGGGCAACATCTCCGGTCCTGACGTTGACCTCATCCGTGGGCCGGTTGAGCCAGCCAGCAACCATTCGTTTTCCGGTTTCCGGGGGGACGGCACAGTCGACGTTCATCGCCGTCCGCAACCCGACGACGGGTGACATGACCATCCTTCCGCCACTCGGCCGTGATTCGGTCAGTGTGAGCGCCGTCCTTTTCGCGATGGACGCCTCGCAGATTGCCGGCGCACCGGGTGTCGCACCGCGCTTCATGATGTCAAGTAGTCGCCAAAACGACCCGGTTGGACTTTTCACGATTCTCATTGATGACCCGACGATTCTCACCAAACCATACGACTCGCAGTTTCGTGTGCGGCGGGATAACTGGGACTTCGAAGCCGTACCGATCGCCTGGCTGCCGTTCCTGCCTGGAACTGCCCAAGGAAAACAGGAAGAGGAGGTGCTGGATCCCAGCGCCGGCATGATTGCGACGTCTCTGTGGTACTTCGAGAACCGCAAGGCGGATGGACCACTCTACAACCGGTTCCGTCTGCAACCGGATCAGGTGTACAGCAACAAAATGGGATTCCGGTGGGCGGCGCTGGCCAATCGTGAGTTGCCCGATCCAGGAGCCCAGCTTTCAAAAAGCTGGGACGAATGGATGAGCGTGGATCCTGGCGTGTTCGCAAAGACACAACTGGATGGCCTGAAAGTTCTCTTCTATCTCGAACGGGAGCGGCCGCTGCCCGTGCTTCTGTTCGATGCCGTCGAAGAGAAGCGAATCGCAGTCGGCGTGGGCATTGCCACACGGGTTGACGGCGACGAGGTGCGAATCGTTGTCGCCAACAACTCCGAAAGTGAGTATGTGGCGAAGGTGCTGCCCACGGGACTCAGACCCTTTACCGTACTCGATCGCAACGGCTCGGAGGTGTTCACCGTACGAGCCTTCGCGCCGTTGCTCAACCGCACCATGACCGATGGTCCCGCCGTTGGCGGCAATTGGGCTCGCGTGGTGGCCGGCACACTTGGCGACGCGGAAGGATGGCCCTCGCCGACCCTGCACTTCGAAAAGGGCGAGCTCGACACCACCGGCGTGTTTTTGGCGGACACACTGACTTTCTGGTGGCAGTGCGCCGGTTGCCCTGACTACGGATTGAGGGCACCGAATCTCCCGACGGCGTCACACCTGCAGGCTTTCCTTTTCGGTCGAAAGATCAACGGCGCGATAGCACCGTTTCCCACGGACGTCATTCGTGGGGCGGTCCGCTGGAGAGCGGACTCCGTGAGTTCTGATGTCACACCGACCGTGACTGGACACGCCGTGTTCCTTCCGCAGATCCCGCCGGGTGTTCCAGGCAAGGTGATCCCCGGCTGGCTCGACTGGAAAGTCGTGAACTTCAAGCGCACCTCGCTGCGCCCCAATCCCTCAAGCCTCGAAATCGGAAAGGACACGACCGCCACGTTCACGCTGTCGCCGACGACTGCGTTGCCGTCAGGCACACGATACAGCTGGGTGCTGCGCACTGCCGATGGCCGTGACAGTGTTGAAGCCGCCACGTTGTCGCACCAACGAGACCTCAAGGTGGACAAGCCCGGCAAACTGCTCATCACGGCGCATGAGGCCGGGACCAAGCGGGTCATTGCTCGTGATTCCGTGGAGATCAAGGCTGGCGAGCCGGTCCCGTTTTGGAAATTGACGACGTTCGTCGACGTGGATGATCTGGTCGACCCGCCCGGCGTGGATCCGGAACAGGGCGGCCCGCTCTTCGACCTGCTGTGGGGCGCCGAGTCATTGCCGGGATCAGCGTTGATCACCACGACGGGGAATCAGCTCTCGATGCGTGTGAAGCGTGTGGGCGTCTGGGCCGGCTGTTGCCCTCCGACGTTCGGTGGTGACGACCGCGTCTGGATCTGGCCCTCGTGGTCGCAGTCCACGACCGACCTCGCCAGCGGCACCCTGACCGGGGTGCGAACCGAGGGAGCATCGGAGTTTCGCGTGCAGGCCACGCGGACCGGGAAGATCATGACCGGCACGATGACCCTGAGGGTGTCGGTGATTGATGACGCGACGGGGAAGCCGGATGTCTCGACCTACCGGTTCACGTTTACGGCAGAGCGAATGCGGTAGGGCGAAGGTGATAGAGCGGAGGAGGGCGATGCCGACGAGCGCGATCCAATGGTCGCGACGTGGGAAGGGATGTGAACACATTCCGCGAGCGCGCGGTCGCTATCGCGGTGGTGGCCCCATCGGCGGAAGACGACGCATCCACTCCTCGCAGGTCGGCGCCGGCTCGCGCCGCGGAAACTTCGGCAGCTGCTTCAACTCTGCGGGTTCCCCGAAGCCGAAGAACTGCACCATGTCGAAGAAACACGAGAAGGGCACCGTGGGCATCATCACCACCTGATACCCCTCCGCGCGCCGCTGCTGCCCGGGAATGCTCGCCAAGGTATTGAACGCGTCGAACAAACGCGCGAAGCGCACCGGCCCCGCGTCCCAGGGATCGACCCCGAGATCGAACAGCATGTTCGCCACGGTCTCTCGAGCCTTTGGATCGTTGCCGGCGACGAACACAGTGGCCCGCGTCTTCGTGACCAGCGGGTCCATGAAGTAGACGATGTTCGGCAGGTTTATACGGACCACGCGCATGGTCGGGTGCCGTGCCTGGATGCGCTCCGCGCGCGCACTGTCGGACGTGAGTTCCTGGTAGCCATCTGGCGCCACCTTCTTGTCGCCGCCGCTGACGTCGATGACGACCTTGCCGCTCAGGTCACCAAGAGTGCCCGCGACCTCGACGACCACTTCACCGGGGACCGCGAGTATGACCACGGGTGCCTGCGACGCGGCCTCGGGCTGACTGACCGCCGACGCGTTGGGGCCGGACCGCTGCACTAATGCCTTCACAACGTCACGTCCCGGGTCGCGGCTGCCGTAGATCACGCGATACCCCTGCGCGCCCAACGCCGGGCCAAGGGCTCCGGCGAGTGTGCCTGTGCCAATGATTGCGACGACCCCCTTCTCCGCTGCTGGCGCCGGAGGGTTTTCGGCGGGCGCCTTCTCGGCGGGAACCTTCTCTCCAGAAGGGGTGCCACAGGCTGACGTGATCGCCACGGCGGCGAGAACGATGTGACGGGCGCGACGCAGTTCAAACATGTGGGATTGGTGGATGTGAGTTCTCTCTTTCAGCTGCTGACCGGGCGCAGCGCAACACGCGATACAGTTTGTTGCTCGCCGCCAGATCCGTCTTATCGAATGGGATTTTCAGGTTGCCGTATCGCACCACGACCGCGCGCGCGGCAGCCACGGCGCTGAGGTCATCCTCGAACAGACGAACCGATACAGGCAAACGCGACGGGACTCGTTCAGACGCAATCTGTGGGGGGATGGGCACACCGAGGGATACCGGGACAGCGCTGTCCACAACCAGCAGAATCGTGTCCCCGGATGTGAGGAGCTGCCTCACGCGGGCGGTGGGCAGCGAAACCTCCAGTTGCAGCGAAAGACTCTCGCGGACCCCGGTGTTTGACCACGTGGCCATGATCGCAACACCGGATTTGCTCAACGTCCGCGTTCCCGCGCGAACCAGTGTCTGTCCGTCGACCGTGCGCGACTGAACCAGCGGCGCTCGCTGCTGGCTCGAGGAGGGCACACCCAGAATGCTATCAACCGCGGAACAGCGATCAGGCAGATCCTGCCCACGTGTGCTTGCCATTGGCGTGATGAGCCCGACGAACAGGATACCCAACTGTCTCCCGAGTCTCATATCGCTCTCCGGTGGACCTGGCGCATTCGCACTCCGCATCAGCGTTGCGCTGAAATTGCAGACGCGGTGTGCAGTCCGACAGGCACCGATGCTCCCAATGCGGACGCTCGCCCAGTATCACGCCCATACGGCATCGCACCCTTGCGCTCCTCCCCACAGCGGGCTCAAGCTAACGTATGCGCACTCCCCTCCTCTTCCTGTCCTCCCTCGTTGCGGCGCTCTCACAGCTGCCAGCGCAACCGACCCAAGCGGTAAGCGAAAACCTCGACAGCCTCTTCAAGCCGGTGCTATGGCGCTCCATTGGGCCATTTCGCGGCGGACGGTCGGTAGCGGCCTCGGGCGTCGTTGGCGACGCGAAGACGTACTACATGGGCACGACAGGCGGCGGGCTCTGGAAGACCCGCAACATGGGCATCAGCTGGTCGAACATCTCCGACGGCTTCTTCAAGACCGGCACCATCGGGGCCATCGCGGTGGCCGAGAGTGATCCGAACGTGGTATACGTTGGCACCGGAGAGCATGCGATCCGCGGTGTCATGACCCACTCGGGTGACGGCATGTATCGCAGCACCGACGCGGGGAAAACCTGGCGCAAGATCGGGCTCGACTCCACGCGCCACATTGCACGCATCGTCGTCCATCCGAAGAATCCCGACATCCTGCTGCTGGCAGCGCAGGGGGCGCTGTACGCGCCCAACAAGGAGCGCGGGATCTACAAGTCGACCGATGGCGGCGCGACATGGAAGCAGACGCTCTACGTGAATGAGCGCACCGGGGCGGCCGAGTTGTCGATGGATCCGAACAACCCGCGTATCCTCTACGCCGCGATGTGGGAGCACGGGCGTCTGCCGTGGAAGGTCATCAGCGGCGGGCCGGGCAGCGGCCTCTACAAGTCGACCGACATGGGCGAGACCTGGACGAAGATGACCGAAGGCCTCCCCACCAAGATGGGGAAGATGTCGATTGCGGTCAGCCGGTCGAACCCCGAAAAGGTGTACGCGCTCATCGAGACGGACTCCAACGAGGACGACCGCGGACTGTACGTGTCCACCAACGCGGGCAAGAGCTGGAGCCACGTGACGGATGAGCCACGTCTCGTACAGCGCGCGTGGTATTACATCGAGTTGTTCGTCGACCCGAAGAACGAAGACAAGATCTATGTGCTCAGCGCACCGGCACTGCGTTCCGATGATGGCGGCAAGACGTGGAACACCGTTGATGGGGTTCACGGCGACTACCACGACATGTGGATCAACCCGAACGACCCGGACAACTTCGTGTTGGCGGATGACGGCGGTGCGGCGATCACCTTCGACGGCGGCAACAGCTGGAGTGCGCAGTCCAACATGCCCACGGCGCAGTTGTACCGCATCAATGTCGACAATCAGTTCCCCTATCGCATTTACGCGGGACAGCAGGACAACACATCTCTCTCCATCGCCAGTCGTGCCCTCGGCACCGGCGCCATAACCGCGGCCCATTGGACCCCGTCGGCTGGCGGCGAAAGTGCGTTCCTCGCCTTCGACCCCAACAACCCGCGCTATGTCATGGGCGGCAGTTACCAGGGCACCGTCGAGGTGTTGGACGCCAAGGCGAATGCCAGTACGCAGGTGATGGCGGCGCCCATCCAGTATCTCGGCATGGATGCCAAGGACATGAAGTATCGCTATAACTGGAACGCGCCCATCATCTGGAGCCGGCACGAGCCCAACACGTTCTATCACGGCTCGCAGTACCTGCTCAAGACATCGGACATGGGCAAGACGTGGCGCGAGGTGTCTCCCGATCTCACGCGCAACGAAAAGGAGAAGCAGGGCAAACCGGGCGGACCGTACACCAACGAAGCCGTCGGCGCGGAGAACTATGGCACACTGGCGTATATCGCCGAGTCGCCGCATGAGAAGGGTGTGATCTGGACGGGGAGTGATGACGGTGTGGTGCAGGTGACGCGTGATGGCGGCGCGACGTGGAAGAACGTGACACCGCGTGGGCTGGCGGAGTGTTTGATCAACGCCATCGAGGTTTCGCCGCACGACAAGGGTACCGTCTACATCGCCACCACGCGCTACAAGTTCAACGATCACTCGCCTGGGCTATACAAGACCACCGACTATGGTGTGACGTGGACACGCATCGACCGCGGAATTCCGAGTGACGCGTTTACGCGGGTCGTGCGCGAAGATGATGTCCGTCGCGATCTGTTGTTCGCTGGGACGGAGCGTGGTCTCTTCGTGTCGTGGAACGGTGGACAGAGTTGGTCGCCATTCCAGCGAAACCTGCCGACGGCGCCGATCACCGACCTGCGCGTCCATCAGGGAGATCTCATTGCCGCCACGTCGGGGCGCAGCTTCTGGATTCTCGATGATCTCGAGCTCGTCCGGCAGTATCGCACGAGCACTTCGGCGGTTCACCTGTACAAGCCGGCTGACGTCTACCTCGCCGCGGGCAGCAGTGCGCTCAACAATCCCGGCGAAGACTTTACGGGCGCCAGCACGTTTGCGGGCGTGAATCCGGCGACCGGTACCGTGTTGTACTACCAGCTGCCGTCGCTCAAGAAGGAAGACAGCGTCGTGGTCGAGATCGCCGACGCGTCGGGTCGGGTGGTGCGCACGCTTTCGTCCAAGAAAGACACCAGTGTGACGACGTGGAGCGGTGGACCGCCGGCCGCACCACGTCTCCCGAAGGCTTCGGGCCTCAACCGGTTCGTCTGGGATCTGCGGCATCAGACCATTCCCGGTGTGCCGGGCGTGTACATCGAGGCGAATTATCGCGGACATACCGTGCCGCCGGGGAAGTACCGCGTCACACTCACCGCGGCGGGCCAGACGACCACAAGTGACGTGACGGTCCTCGCCAATCCGCTCTATGTGACCGATGTGGCCACGTATGCGGAGTATGATGCGTTCATGACGGAGATGGAGCGGGCGGTGGCGACGATGCACCAGACCGTCAATACCCTCAACGATGTGCAGGCGCAGCTCAAGTCCGTGGGTGGTTCGCTGGCCAAGGAGGCGCGGTTTGCCGAGGTGCGTCGGGCGACGGACTCGCTGTTGGCGCGACTCAAGGCGTGGGACGCGGACATGGTGAGCCGCCGGTCGCGCGCGTACGACGACGTGGAGAATTTCGAGCAGAAGTTCACGGCGAACTGGATGTTCATGATCAACGCCACGGAGAGTGACATTCCGCGCGTGAATCAGCCGTCGCGCGACCGGCGCGTGGAGCTGGAGGCCCAGTGGGCGAAGCTAAAGGCCCGTTCGGACGAGATGTTGACCGTGGATATCCCAGCGCTGAGCAAGCGGTTCTGGGATCTCGGGCTGGGTGCGCTGTGGAAGGTGCCGCTCACGACGAAGATTGTGCCGTGAGTCGCGCTACCGTGCGCTACAGGCGCGTCGCCGCCAGGAGCGTCAGGTCATCGTGCGGATCGCCCTGTTGCCCGAACCGATTGACGGCACTCACGAACCGCGCCACCATCGCGGTGGCCGTCTCGCCGGGCACACCCTGCAGCATCGCGCGGAGCCGTGCATTCCCGAATTCTTCGCCGCTCGGGTTGCGCGCTTCCACCAGGCCATCGGTGAAGGCGAACAGGGTGCTTCCGCGCTCCAGCGTTGCGTCGACGGCACCAAACGGCACATCGGGCATCATGCCCAGCGCCGGACCGGTCGGGCGAAACTCCTGCACGATCCCCTGCGCCCCAACCACCAGCGGGGGTTCATGGCCGGCGTTGAGATAGGTGCACGCACCGGTCGCCGGATCAATGATGGCCATGAACACCGTCGCGAACATGTTCGTGCGCCCATGCAAGCGTGCGATGTAGTTGTTCGTGAACACGGCAACGTGCGTGAGCAACTCGGCCGGAGGCACCGTCTCCGAAAGCATTGCCTCCGTCGAGGTCGGCGTCGGGTGCGTGCCTGTCCGCATCTGGATCGCGCCGCCCCCTTCCGGATCGGCGCTCGCGCGAATGAGACTCCGGAAGAGTGCCATGAACAGCGCCGCGCCGACGCCCTTGTCGCACACATCGCCCACCACGAAGAACAGATTCCCCGAGGGCGCTAGCGGGAACGCATCGTAGAAGTCGCCAGAGACCTGCTTGGCCGGATGCAGCGCGGCCTGCAATTCGAGCCCCTTCACCACTGGCAACGTCTCCGGCAGAAAGTCCCGCTGGATATGGCGGGCCACGCGCATCTCGTCGCGCAGATCTGCCGTGTCCTTCATGCGATGCCGGTCCACCGCCGCGTTCAAGCGGCGCCCAAGGACCGCCGCACCATATTCGCGCGGGAGATAGTCGTCGGCACCACTCGCCAGGCACTGCTCGACCGCGGCCATGTCGTCGCGCGAAGCACGCGCGAGCACCGGCAGGTCCTTGAGTGCGGCGTCGGTGCGCAGCGCCTTGAGGAAGGCCGGCGCATCGGTATCGGGCGCATCTGCATCCACAATGACCAGGTCGAACTTTTCCTTGCGGAGCCGCGCCAGCGCCGCGTCGAAATCTCCAACCGGGTATGGCCGAAAGTGCATCGCCAGCAGGAGGTTCGCTTGCCCCGAGAACACATCCGTCGCGCGTCCGACGACCAGCGCCTTCTGCAGCTGGCGCAGCGTCGTCACGGTGGCGGCTGGTGCCGCAGGTGGGCGGTTCATGCGTTCACCTCGTTCAACATGTTCAGGTGCCAGAGGTCCTGCGTGCTGGTGCGCAGAAACGGCTGCAACGCCCGCATGCCGGTGGTCCCGATGCTGCGCTCAAGATACCGCAGCTCGGCGAATTTTTCCGTCAACGCGGGATCGGTATCCATCTCGAATCCGGCCTCGCGCGCCATCAACATGGCCTTGGCGCGAATGCCGAGTTCGGCCCGCAGGCGCAGCAGGCAGAGCATGTCGACGATGACCTCGGGCTCGAAGTGCTGACGGATCGTGGTGAGATACATCCCGACCGGCGTCCCCGACACCGCACCGACGCGCATCGCCTGCAACAATTCCTGATCGGTATCAAAGCCGACGCCCAGCCACTGCCGGGTATCGCGATCACTCCGCTCGAAGAGCCACACCGACACCCACGGGAACACCAGCAGCACCAGACCGGCGGCCATCAGCGGCTGCAGCAGGAAATGATTGTACAACGAATGGAGCGCCATGGCCGCCAGCAAGCCGGGGAGCAGGCGCGCCCACACGACTTGAGTCGCCTGCGGATGCAGCGCGCGCGCCGCCATCGCGAAGACCGCGGTCGCACAACCGTGCATCACCGCCGTGCCGAGTCCGCGCACCAACCAGACCCAGAGCGGCGCATCGGGTGAGGCGACGACGTACAACACATTCTCCGCGAGCGCAAAGCCGGCACCGATGGCAAAGCCGTAGATCGCCGCGTCCACCACGAAGCCGATCCGGCTCTGCCGCAGCAGCACCACCACGAACACCGCCTTCCCCAGCTCCTCCAGGACCGGCGACACATAGCGTGCGTACGCCTGAAGCTCGAGCCCGAGCGCTGGCGCGAGGGTGATGTTCACGACGTAACTCACGGCAGCCACCGCCACCCCGACCGTCGCCGCGAGAAGCACCGACCGCAGCGCCACCAGTTTGTAGCTATCGATGACGACTAGTGCGCCGAGAAACACGAGCACCGGCAGAGTACTCAACGCCACCCCGATCGCGATCGTCACAGGATCTTGAAGGAGATCATGGTCGCGCGGCGAAAGGGAATGCCGCTCCCCGATGCCACCGC
>CAZMGX010000001.1:20614-20978 GCA_964565915.1 uncultured Gemmatimonas sp. | reverse complement strand
CGCGGCACCGACGGCCACCGCGTAGCCGAACGAAATCGTCGAGTCGAGATTCGACAACGTGACCAGGCGGACATCGACCTGCGCGCCGGCACTGCGGAAGCTCCGCCGCTCGGCCGCGTCCGAAAAGTCAGTCGTGAGCGAGGTGCCGAACAGCGACAAGTTCGCCCACCGGAGGTATGCACTCGGCATACCCACATGCCGGAATCGCAGCGGTGGGGACACCCATTCCACCTGCGCCTTGCCGAAGGTGGCCGCATTGCCCTGCCGCTCGTCTTTGCGGATGGGGCATGGAGCGGCACCACCACGATCACTCCCACCCGCCGCGGCACGGGGCAACTCACCCACCTTTGGCTGCGCTGGAGCG
>CAZMGX010000001.1:0-20604 GCA_964565915.1 uncultured Gemmatimonas sp. | reverse complement strand
CCCATTCCACCTGCGCCTTCGCATACGTGGCGCCACTCACGGTATTGATGTCGAGCCCGGGAAAGCTCTCCGCAGTGCGGAACTGCTTGATGGCCCGATAGTCCACCCAGTTGTTCGCGAACCCACCGAAGTAGAAGCGCGCGAACGGCTGTGTCCGGTCACCCGCCAGCGCGGTGCCCGCCGAGCCGCGGAACCAGAGCGAGGAGTGATTGAGCGGCAACAGCAGGCCCTTCGCCACATCGAGCGTCGCACGCGGATAGAGCTCGCCGTTCACCAGCGATGAACGCACTGCCGCGCTCCACGTGCTGCCGACTTCATCGTCGATGGCGCCCAGCGACTTGCGCAACGATCGATACGCGAGGTCACCCGACAACGTGGAGAGCTGCTTGAAGCCCGTCGCTACACCCTGGAACTCCGGAAGGATGGCGAGGTTGCCGTAGGTCGCTGCCTGCACCGTGTAGCCGAGCGACGTCGGGCCATCCATGCGCAGCGTACGGCCGTACTGTGCGCCGATCGCGTATCCCTTGCGACTCACCTTGGTCGGCCCAAGGAGATCGTAAAAGTCGGCCCGATTGAGCGCCCCGGTCAGCTTCCAGTTCCAATGGCGAAACACCGCGCGCAGATGCAACCGCTCGTCGGAAGCCAGTCGCTGGTCGGGCGAGTACGAACTCGTGAACTCGAGATTGGTCGCCCCGACGCGATCCGACGCATTGAAGCGGACGCCGCCCGCAACCGCGAGCACTCCTTCGGCGTTCTGGTAGCCTTCGACCACCGGATACACGTTGTTCAGCCCGAAGTTCTGTCGCGCTCGATACGGTCGCGCCGAATCGGCCGTCGGTTGCGGCCCCAGCTCCGACACGGGCGGCGGCATCCAATCGCGCACCTCCCGGCGTGTCTCCGCGATCTCATTGCCGAGGAAGCGAATGGCGCTGATGCTGTCCGGCACCGCGTTCGCCATCATCGACGGCACGAAGCCTGTCTGCGAATACGCGAACACCACCAGCGAGTCCGCAGTAAGCGGCAGCGGCTTGAAGAACCCGGTCTCGGCGTTGCTGAGCGGCTCCATGCGCCGCCGAGTCAGATCATAGCGGTAGATGTTCGACACACCGGAGTAATACGACGAGCCGTACAGGAACTTGCCATCCGGTGAGAAGACGAAGTTCGACGGCGCCCACTCCGCGAACTCGAAGAGCACCTGCGAATCGAATTTGCCGGCGAGGAGCTCCTCCGTCCGCATCTGCACGAGCTTGGTGTCGCCACTCACTTCCGACATCGACCCGATGAGCGTCCGTCCGTCGGGCGACAGGTCGAGATCGAACAGGTCGCGTCCGTAGGGCAGCGTCCACACCTGCTTCCATTCCGTGTACGGCGCCGGCACACGGACCAATGTCGACAGGCCGTTGTCATGACGCACTCCCCAGAGGCTTTGATCCGCCGGGTTGAACACGAGATCCCCGAGGCGCGAGTCACGCAGCAGCATCCGCGACTGCCCCGTCGACAGGTCCAGCGCCTTCAGGTGGCGCCAGTCGCTGTTGTTGGTGGTGTAGAAGGCGGTGCGCGTCGACTCGTCGAACGCCAACGACGTCACCGACAACCCACCTGCGGCAACGATGGGCGCCACCCGAGTGAACAGCCCGGTGGCAAGGTCAATCCGCGCGAACTGCGCCTCCTGCCCCGGGTAACGCACCGCCATCAGCACACTGTTGGTAGTGGTGTCATGAAATGCGCGTGACACACCACCCAGGACACGGTTGGTAAGCGGCCGTACCACGGTGGTGGGATGGCGACGGATCGCCGCGAGGTTGTCCCGCTGCCACGAGCGCTCCCACACCAGCCACCGACGCCACTCCTCGGCCAGCGAACGGCCGTACACACGCTGAAACTGCGTGGCGAAGTAGGCCGCGCTCCCGTCGCGCCGGTCGACCCAGCGCAAGAGCGACGCATTGCCGTAGCGCAGCGCCAGATAGCTCATGAAGCGCGTGCCGTACAGATACGAGTTGGTGCCGACCTGGAAGTCGACGGTCGTACCTTCCGACTCGAGTCCCACCACGTCGTAGATCGGCTGACTGTCGCGCACCAGCGTACGAAACACCATCTCGTCATAGGGGCCGAGCGCCCGCCCGAGCCCCCCGTTCATCCAGGTTTCGAGATACGTCGCGATGCCTTCGAGATACCAGCGTGGTGCGTACCAGCGTGGCGTGGTGAGATAGGCGTACAGCACCGACACCGGCATCTCGGACGATGGTGTCACCTTGCCGAGGAACGCCCGTCGAAAGAACCGGTCGGTTGCCGACGCCTTGTCGGTCGTCACGATGTGCGCGAGTTCATGGTTCATCGAACTCGCCATGCGTTCGGGCGCCGGCGCCGACTCGTACTCGTGCCCGTACGGCGCAATGCCGACGGTGACGTGGTTGTCCGGCACCGGCCGCGCGCCCGCATTGCCGTAGTGCCAGAGGTCGTGCATCAGCACGTTGATCGGCCCGTCAGGCGTATAGTCGAACAGGCGCCGGTGCACCTTCAGCGCGTTGTCGAAGGCGCCCGTCACTTGCGGGATGAGATACGTCTGCAGCGGCGACGTGAAGACCAGCCGGGCCGTGACGGTCTCGATCTGCTGGAATTGGGCGCGGAGGGGGCGAGGGCCCAGCACAAGCGCCACCGTCGCCATGAGCAGCCCCCGACGGATGGCACGACGCAGGCAGGCCGGCACGGAGCCGACTCCAGTTGGGCGCAGCATGCGCAGAAAGTACACGCCGACCCCGGCACCCGTGAGGGGCCGAGGCCGGCGTGTGCACACCATCAGCAACCGCGCGCGGAGGAACCGCGCACGGCACCGCCGCGATTACGGCGCGCGCATCCGGGAGGCCTCGTTGAGGAACAGCTCCGACAGCGCCGCGTCGCGAGCGACGTTGCGGAACGCCTCGGAGCTCTGCAGCGCGCGGAAGGCGTCATTCGCCATCACCGCGCGGAACGCGTCGTTGGCGAGGGCTGCACGGAACGCCTGCTTCGCCATCATCTCGCGAAACGCGTCATTCGCCATCACCTCGCGGAAAGCGTCGAGCTTGGCCGCCTCGCGGAATGCGTCCAGCTTGGAGAGCTCGCGGAATGCCTCCTGCTTTTCGAGCTCGCGGAACGCCTCGACCTGGGCCGCTTCACGATCCAGCTGCTTCGCGTCCACCTGGCGCTCCGCCGCCCGCGGCGCCATGCGCTCGGCCGCACGAAACAACTGATCGCGCGCCGCGTCGCTGGCCATGACCTTCAGATAGGCGTCGTTCTGCGCGAGCATAGCGTAGGCCTCGGACTTCATCAGCTCCCGGAACGACTCCGAGCTGGCCATCTCACGGAACGCCGCATTCGCCTGCAGCTCACGGAAGGCGTCGCTCTTCATCGCCTCGCGGAAGGCGCCGCTCTTCACCAGGGTGAGGATGTCCTGATTCTGGAAGAGCACGGCGATTTCCGGATTGGCCACCGTGACGTCCTTCTCGGACATCGACCGGCCGCGATAGCGATCCGCCTTCTGCACGCCGCCGATCTCCGACCCACCCACCGTGCCCACTTCATTGCCCGAGGACGGAATGGGAAAGATGCGGCCAGCGATCACGGCAATGATCGCAACCGACGTGGCACCAATCAGAAACAGCTTGCGGGACATGAGCACTTCCTCCATCCGGCGGACGGCGAGGGTGAACAGGGAAACAGGGCGAGAGGTCAACAGCGAGCGCGGTACAACAACAGGGGCCGCCGGAAGGGCGCGCGGCCGAGGGGGAATAGCGGCCACCAACGCCGCCTGCAGTGCCGACGAGGGCTCCGCCGCAGGGACGCGGGCGAACACGTCGTGCAAGCGATGCAAATCGGCAGAGAGCTTCGCGGCCTCCGCGTTCGACGCCAGAAGCTCCACCAGCGCGTCGCGCTGCGCAGCGTCCAGCGTGCCATCCGCGGCAAGGTGGATCAGCTCCAGATCGCGATCGCTCAGCACGCGTCAGTCCTCATGCGCCAGCAGCAGCCCGCGCAACCGTTCCCGCGCCGTGAAGAGGCGCGACTTGACGGTTTTGGCAGGAATGCCGAGCAGAGCGGCGATCTCATCGTACGAAAGGGATTGGAAGTAACGCAGCACCACGATGGTGCGGTCGTCCGGCTTCAGTGCTGACAGCGCTTGGTGCACCTGCTCTTCTACCGCGAGGGCCTCATCGACTCCCACCGCCATCGCGGGCAGGTCCGTGTGATCTTCGATGGTGACCAGCGACTTGCGATCCCGCTGCGCGTTGAGCGCCGCGTTCACCGCCATCCGATAGACCCAGCTGAAGAACCGATGGGTCGGGTCGTATGACTCCAAGTCGCGGAACACCCGGCTAAAAACTGCCTGCGTCACATCCTCGGCGTCTTGCCTGTTGCCGAGCATGCGCAAGACCAAGGTGAACAACGGCCGCTGATACCGCTCCACCAGTTCCTGAGCCGCGGCCATGTCGCCATCGAGATAGCGTCGAATCGCGGCGCGGTCGGTTTCATCGGTTGTGACCGTCGTCCGATCCACGTACACCCCAGATTTGCCAAGGTTGGAACCCACGTTGTCGCCGGGGCGCCCCCCCGCCACCTTGGGCGGAGCGCCGGCGTAACGTGCAGATCCGGGGTGCTCTCGGCAATCTCTGCGTCCCGTGGGGCACCGATCGGCTTGACATCGCCGGTTTCCCCCATGCATAACAGCGGTCCGTCTCGCGTCGGGGCGCACCAGTTTTTGTGGAGGGGGCATGTCGGCGGCGTTCCAGGTGATGATCGGAGCGGGATCGGGGGAGGTGGCGGCCGCGCTCAACGCCTTCTCCCGCTACGCGACGGGCGCGCGCTGGCCTGACGCCGCGCGCCGCGATCTGCTCGTGGTGCTCGATGAACTGCTCGCCAACGTGGTGATGCATGGCGCCGGCGCCCAGCCGGACGGCACGGTGAGCGTCGTGGTACATTCACGCCACGACGCCGTGGACGTCGTCGTCACCGACAACGGCCCGCCATTCGATCCGCTGGCGCGGGCCGCGCCCGACACCGCGCTGGGAGTCGACGATCGCCCCATCGGCGGCCTGGGCATTCATCTCGTGCAGCACCTCGTCGACGATGCCCGCTATGTGCGCGAGGACGGGCACAACATTCTGACCCTGACCAAGCGACTTCCCGACGGGTGGTCGACGGATCTCGAAGGAGCACACTGATGGACGTTTCCACACGGACGGTAGGCGACGTGACGAGCAACACCGCCCCGCAGGCGAAGTCGACGCTCGACGAAGTCGGCGCCTCCGCCGCCCGTAAAGTTGCCGTCGATTTCTCCAAACTCGACTACGTCAGCAGCGCCGGACTGCGCGTTCTTCTCGGGCTCGCCAAGCAGCTCAACAGCAAGGGCGGTGCCCTCCGCAGCTTCGGCTTGAATCAGTCGGTGCGCGAGGTGTTCGAGATTTCGGGCTTCGCGACCATTCTGAAAGCCTTCCCCACTGAGGCCGACGCCCTTAACGGGTTCTAGTCGGTCCGTGTGGTCGCGGAGATGTGCCGTGAGCAGCGTCGACGCGGGGAAGCGGAGCGTTCGATTCATCGCCACGGCGCTGCGCATCGCCTTCCTGCTTGGTGTGCTGTCCAACATTGGGGAGGCGCAGCCCGATCGCGACTCGGTGTACGTCGCCTCCTGCGACAGAGCGGCGGCGGCGGGTGTCGTTCGGCGAACCGGCAGTGTCCCTGCGGCCGATGTGGATAGCGCCTGCAAGGCCGTTCGCCTAGCGATTCCCGTTATGCGAGATGCCTACAGAGGGAGAATCGACTCCACGCTCGTAGTGCGGCACGATCCCGTGAATCTCGACAACGGGAGAATTGAGCCGCTGTACTACCTGATCTTGTATCGACAGGACCGAGGTCGGGTCGAAGTCAGTGTGGAGCGCGTCGGGTGGAAGGCGATTCTTAATGGCGTATACGGTCAGCGGCCGTGAGCTCTGAACTGAGGCGAGGTCGGACGAGACGTTGACGATTGACGCCATCCGCCACCGTCCTCGCCAGCGACCCCTCGACCGGTTTTCAGACTGACGGACGAATCGGCCGGAAAAGGAGGCGGCCCAGAAGTTCCAGTTGCGCGAGCGCCAGTTTACAAGGCGGATTGTGTCCTGACGGAAAGGGACCTAACGATCAGACCTGCGAACCAGCCGACGTGGCAGCAACATTCGTGCTCGGCGAAGGTGATCGCTCCGAGCGGGCCGCACCCAGCGGCACTTCATCGACGCGCGTGTACGGGCAATGCGATCACTCCAACCTCCGCACTTATGTCAGATCTCGTGTTCCATAGCTTCCCTCGGGCGCGAAGGGATGAGACGCGCCTTGAATCGACCATCAAAGGGGTGCGCATTGCAGATAGCCTGCTCAAGAACGGGCTCTTGCTCGCACCGGAGAACTTCGACATACCGCTGTTAAACGAACACGGAGTTCAAGACGACTCGATCTCCTTCCTTCAGTCTCGCATTTGCTTCACCGAGATCCCGACTTCAGAGCTCCGCGAACACTCGTCGACGTTCGGCGAGTTTTCTCTTATCTATGATATTGACGACCTCCGCCGTATTGGTGGACTGCCGGTGCACTACGTGCCGATGCCGATTGGGTCACATCTTTATGGTCTCGGCGCGCAGATTATCGGAGGTCTCGCCGATGCTGCGCGCGTGCTGGACACCATTGTCGCTATGCGGCAGCAAATGGAGACATCGCCGACCCTTAGGATTCAATGGACTCGGACGATTGACGGTCAGACGGTTGGTGACGGCGTTCGCTTCACTGAGGAGCAAACCACCATCCTCAGGTCATTCTTTGATGAGTTCGAAAGCATCTGTGCATCGCCCCTCGTCGCGACGAGGCAGAAGCTGCTTGCAGCCGCAGCTTGCTTCTACCCGACGGAACACCCTGCTCGTGGCGGTAGACTTCACTACTACCGGCAACGCGAGTGGCGAGTGGTGGAGTGTGGTCTGTTGAATGACGGCGCACCGCTTGCACCACGTGCCACGAACGAACAGGTAGAAACATTGCACGGGATTGATAGCGACTTCTTCTCGAAGACTATCAATGTTCCGTCGGAACGAAAGATTGGTGGGTGGCAAACGGCCACACTCGCAGATCGATGTCGCTTTCTGTCTCGCGTGGCCGATCTCGACGTAGTCGGACTCGCGCGTTTTTTGGTGGTGCCGGACGATCTCGCCGATGGGTTTGAGCATCGAGCGGACTTTGAGCGACGCGGTGTGAAGGTGGTCACCGCGCGGGAGCTGCAAGATAGCGTTGAGGAGCCCAGCCAGAGCTGAACTGCCTCGCGGTTTCCGGCTTCGCGCGCAAACGTGAGGCTGATGCCTCATCCGTCAGGTCGTGTAGGGCGGCCAGCGCGTTTTCGTCTTCGTGCGGTGCCGCCGAGATCGAACACCTCGATTGCGAGCCCATGTTTCGTTCGCGCCCATTCGCGAACTGCAGCTCGTCCCGGTTGGCGACACTTTTGTTCGCCACCCGCACGTGAGATCAGCACCAACCGTCGAACTGGAAAGTAGTCCTGAGCGATGATGGCCTTGAGAATATCCTTCTCGTACTCGGAGCTGGGATTGGGCAGGCCAAGCGCGACCTCCACAACCGTCTCCTCCTCCTCGAGGAAGAAGTCAACCGCGTAAGAAGTTGGTCCGCATATCCTCTTCTCCGAGCACTCAGTACCGAGGTCCTCAAGGACGCGCATGCGAAGTGCGGCAAGGAATCTTGCGGTCGCGCGGTCACCGGCGCCCGCGCCTTTGACCGACTGGAAGTCCGGGTCGGCAGCGGCGGTCTCCCGAGCGAGCTCAATGATCCTCTGAACACGATCTTGCACGGCCATGAGCATTCTTTCCTGTAGGTAGCTGTTGGAGTGAGTTGTTTCGCCACCACTCGCTGATTACTCGCGTAGGTCTGCTACCTCTCCGAAGTTTTACAACCCGTCCTCGAACTGTGGTCGAGGCCGTGCGACCGACTGTTCGAGGCCGCACGCGCGAAGCTGGTCGAGCATCTCGGCAAGTGTCACGGGTGGCGATGCTGTTAGCCGGAGGGAAGATATTTCGCTGTCGTATCCAACACCGCTTGCACTCCAGCGCCTGCGGCGTGCGTGTCCACGTGCAACGCTGCCAACAAGTCTTCAAGAGCAACAATCGAAATACGAGCAGACAAGTCGCCGAGCCTCGATTGCGTACACCAAAGCGAGGCATGATCCCATAGTCTACGTCTGCCGCGCGGCAACAGTAGCACGACTCGGTCTTCTGACGTCGGTCGAAGTTGAGCAAGTTGGCGAAACAACTGGTAGTCGCGGAAGAAGACCTCTGGACGGAGCAAGTCGTCGGCGAGACGGCCGCGCAGCAAAGGTTCATAGATCGTGCGGAGCTTGACCAAGTGCCGCTCGTCGTGGGTGGCTCGACCAAAGCTTGCTTCTGTGAGCTTTGCCTCAATCACCGTGCGCCGTTCAGGGTGCTCGGTCACTAGCACGTCGATATTCGTGCCGTCGCCGCCCGCCAGCTCGACTTCGAAATCAACGTCCGCCTTCCCGTCGAGCAAACCGATGGCGCATCGCGTGGCTACGAACGCCTCCGGTACCTCGGGGTAAATTGGCAAGAATGCATTGAAGGCCAGCGCCTGTGAGGAGGAGAGATGATGGAAGTAGCGGTGCAGCTTCCATCGCTTGGTCGCCTGAGCAGTTTGGAATTGCTGACGCAGCGGTTCCACGATGTTTAGGTGCGCCGAGGCAGGCGGAAGGATGTGCCGGTAAGTGCGTGCCGGATTTCCCCATTGACCGGGCTCGACGCCAAGCACGCGAGCTCGGTAGTCACCCAAGTGGCGCTGAAGCCGCCGAACATACGCAACGTCCGACATCGCAGAACCTCCAGTTGGGCGGGTTAGCGCCCGCCTCGTCGAGTGAGCTTGAACAACTGGGAAGGGCAGCGCGCCGTCCAGCATACCTTCGGGGCATTCGCCGAATCGCGCAACCATGACAAGTGCCCGATCTTGTACAACCCACCGGTAGTTTGTCCACGAGGCTGTGGTTCCCCAGTTCGCCATTTCTTTGACCACCTTGCCGCTACGGTTGCGAACCTAGCACTAGGGACATAATGTCCACAGTATGTCCCTCCGAACAAAACCCATTCCGACCTGCGGCGCTGAACACCGGCGCCTCCGCGAGGCTCTCGGCCTGTCGCGTGACGAGCTCGCTGCCGAGGTCGGCTATGCGGCAAAGACCATTGCACGGTGGGAAAGCGGTCAATCGGCGGTCCGGGAGGCAGCCTACAAGTACCTCCTTGGTTTGATGCCCAAGCCCGCTGGCGATGGACAATTCACGTTCATCGACCTCTTCGCCGGCATTGGAGGGTTCCGGAGCGGCTTCCAAGAGGTCGGCGGCACGTGCGTGTTCACGTCTGAATGGGACCGACACGCCCAGACCACGTACCGCGCGAACTACGGCGATCACGATGTCCACGGGGACATCACAGCCATACCGGCCGACAACATACCGGACCACGACGTGCTGCTGGCCGGCTTCCCGTGCCAGCCGTTCTCGATCGCTGGCGTCTCCAAGAAGAACGCTCTCGGACGCAAGCACGGGTTCGAGTGCGAGACCCAGGGCACGCTTTTCTTCGACATTGAACGCATCATCGAAGCGAAGCAGCCGAAGGCCTTCGTCCTCGAGAACGTCAAGAACCTGCAGTCTCACGACAAGGGGCGCACGTTCGACGTGATCCGCCGGACGCTCACCGAGAAGCTGGGCTACCGAATCGCCTTTCGTGTCGTCGACGCCCGCAGCTTTCTGCCGCAGCACCGTGAGCGTGTGTTCATCGTCGGCCTGCGGCCCGATCTTGAGGCGCGATTCGACTTTGCAGACGTTCGACTCCCGCGCTCTGATGAGGGGCCGAAACTCGGCAACATTCTGCACCCCGAGAACGGCGCGGAGTTGCCCGAGGAGCGGTTCACCGACCCGTACGGCCGCGTCCTGCCCAAGTACACGCTGACGCCGGCCCTCTGGCAGTATCTGCAGGACTACGCGAAGAAGCACAAAGCGGCCGGCAACGGCTTCGGTTTCGGGCTCGTCGGCCCCGACGACGTGGCTCGAACGCTCTCGGCCAGGTACTACAAGGACGGCTCCGAAATCCTCATACGCCGGGAACCAGGGCCGCCCCGTCGCCTTACCCCGCGCGAATGCGCCCGACTGATGGGGTTCGATCGACCGGGGCGCGAAGCCTTCAGAATTCCGGTTTCGGACACGCAGGCCTATCGGCAGTTCGGCAACGCCGTGGCCGTACCGGTGGTGGAAGCGATCGCCAGAGCGCTCGTCCCGTATGTGCGCGGTGAACGACGGGGAGACGGGCTCATGGTCGAAGACGAGCCAATGCTGGCGCTCGCGGGCGACTGACGCGTGGCCGACATCGTCGATCCCTCCAGCCGCAGCCGGATGATGGCCGGCATCAAGGGGAGGGACACGACGCCAGAACGTCTCGTTCGCTCACATCTGCACAGAGCCGGGCTGCGGTTCCGCCTGCATGGACGCGACCTGCCGGGCCGGCCGGACATCGTGCTACCGCGCTGGGAGGCCGTGGTGTTCGTCCACGGCTGCTTCTGGCACCGGCATACGAACTGCCCAAAGGCGGCGACACCCTCTTCGAACCGGGCGTTCTGGAATCGCAAGTTCCGCGAGAACGTGGCACGCGACGCGCGAAACGTCGCGGCCCTGCGTCGGCTCGGCTGGCGCGTTTACGTTGTGTGGGAGTGCAGAACCACCCCTCGCGCACTCGACGCACTCGTACGCAGAATCCGCCAATGAGCGAAACTGACGCCGATGTACGCGAGCTCGCGGACTGGTTGACGCAGGTGTCCGGTCCCGAGTGGCTGTGGTATGCCAAGTACCTGTCGGCCAACGACACGTACGCCAAGAGGAACGTCCATCAGGCAGGCCCGCATATCACGAAAGCGCTGTTCGCCGAGGCCTTCCCCATCTTGTCGGCGAGGGCCAGCCACGAGCGAAACCCGTCTCTGACACTTCCGACGCACATCGACTCGCACGGTGAGAGCCGCGACCTTCGCCTTGGCTGGTACAACTCGAGGCGTCGTTCTGGACAGAGGAACGGGCGCGACGAAACGCGACTCACACGATGGGGCGGGTCCAACTCTCCACTCGTCGAGCCTGAGGCGACGGGATCTCTGGTCGTCTTCGCCTTCCGCGTCAGACCTGGTGCAGACGCGGACGCGCTGCGCGTCTGGCGATGCCGGACACCGACGGAGGAAGACTATCTGCTCGATCGGATCCCGCAGGTGGCGCCGGGCTCGGGTCGAATCGTGTCGCCGACGGGAGCGTGGGCCTCAACCGGTTCGAGCGGCAACTGCTCGTTGAGCGATGAAGAAATTCCGGAGGCGTGGAGAGCGGCCTTTCCGAACGGCGAGACGCTGGTCGAATGGGCTGCTCAGCGCCGCGTCGTGCGTGGGAGCGCCGACAGGCGCCTCGTGGAACGACGTCGATGCGAAGAGCAAGTCTTCTATTCCGTGGAGCGCTACCACGCGATGCCACGCATCAACAGCGGTTTCACGTCGGTGGAAGCGTTCGTGGAATTCGCCGGCTCGTTGACCAATCGCCGCAAGTCGCGCAGCGGCCGATCGCTCGAGCTGCATGCGCGGCGGATCTTCGACGAAGAACGCATTCCATTCGCTTGGCAAGCCAGAACGGAGCAGAAGAAGTCGCCGGATTTCGTCTTTCCGTCGGAAGAGGCGTATCACGATCCGAAGTTCCCGGCGGAATCGCTCCGGATGCTCGCCGCCAAGACCACGTGCAAGGATCGGTGGCGCCAGATCCTCAATGAGGCGGATCGCATTCCGTCGAAGCACCTGTTGACGCTACAAGAGGGCGTGTCGGAAGCACAGTTCCGTGAGATGCAAGGCGCGGGTGTTCGACTGGTGGTGCCGGAGCCGGTGGTCGCGAGCTACCCGGTCGAGGTGCGTCCTCATCTGCTGACGTTGGAGAAATTCCTCATTGAGCTCAGGGCGACAGCAATCTGATCAGTGGTCCCCGCTGACAAGACATAGGTGCAGGATCACCCAAGCAGACATTCGCGTGAACTCGCATACCATCAAGGAAGTGCTCGATCTGCACCGCTTCTTTCGCGCGTATCGAAGTCACGGTGGAATCGGATGCATGTACCGTGGCCAAGCGGATACGACGTGGTCCCTTATTCCGAAAGCAGGCCGAGCAGAGTACAACAACGGCCGCGACCTCGGTCGATTCAACGAGTGGCGAAGGCGCGCTTGCGCTTATGGTCCTTTACCAGAAAATGACTGGGAGTGTCTTGCTCTGGCACAGCACTATGGATTAGCAACGCGTCTACTGGATTGGACGCTGAATCCGCTTGTCGCCACATTCTTCGCGGTTGTCGAGCACGCCGATAGAGATGGCGTGGTGTATTGCTATACGGCTGACGGGTTCATCAACATCGACCAAAATCCTCTCACATACACCGAAGATGTTGCGTGCCTAATGCCGAGAGCCATCGACGCGCGAATGAACCGACAAGAAGGTGTTTTCACCGTGCACCCACGACCAGACGTGCCGATTCAGTCAAAGGAGCTTGAACCACCGATGAGCGGCCCAAACTTGAAAGCGATTGTGATCCCAGCGGCTCTCAAGCTGGAAACCCGAACGATGTTGGCAGACTATGGCGTACACTTTGCCGGCGCGTTCCCGGATCTGGACGGGCTCTCGCGGCACATCAATTGGGAAACTGCGAAGAGTGTCACGTACGCTCGCGACAAAGCCAATCGCCAAGACGCTAAGTATTAGTCCTACGGATGCGACCGTGGGCCACACAAAGGGTGGGACTTCTGTGTACCTTGCAACCCACTCGTATCCGCGCGCTCGTCTACGGTTGCCAGTAGAGAAACAGCAGAACGCCGCGAGCACTACGACTTCATAAACCTTCCGAATTCCTTCGGAAGAATGCCGAGCAGCAGGTCAGTCGGAATTGCCTGCAGATCGTAGGTCAGGTCGAACTGCTGCAAGACGTCGCTCAGTCTGCGCGGACTGCCACCTGCTGCCCCGCCCGCTCCCTTCTTCAGCTTTCCGTTGGCTGGATCGAAGTAGAGTCGCGTGGCGACCTCGACCACCGCTCGACTGGTCACCGTGTACTTACGGGCGGCGAGCTGCTCGTAGACTTCGCCGGGGGCGTCGGGCGAGGTGGCAAGAAGTCCGCGCACCGACTCCGCGTCTCGGCGATGTGCTTGCATCAGCAGGAATGGACCTGCCAGCAGGTGCCGGTGCGCTTTGCGATAGTCGCCGGCCTCCAAGAGGTATCGCGCATCCTCGCGCACTTTCCGCGTCCCATCCTTCGCCGGACACAGGATGTCGAACAGGTGGAGCGCGAGCCACGACCAAGCGCCGGCATCCACCTGCTCCTCGCGATCGCCGAAGTTCCTGACCAACCAACGGCCAAGGTGCCAACGGGTCGATACGTCGTCGGAAATCGGCGCTTCGAAGGTGACGCCGACTTCCCGCGATAACGCGGCCTGCTCCAGTTCGGCCATGACGACGCCAGCCGATTCGCCAGAGCGTACGAGGGCGAGCATGTCCGCTGCCGCTCTGCGACCGGTGTGGGTGAGGGATCGGAGCATCGTCATTGGGAGTCTCCTGCGCTCTCGGAAACGAAGATGTCGATTAGCTGGTGGCGCCGTGAGAAGGCGCCGACTGCTTCATCCACCCAGCGATCGATCTCCTCTTCTTCGGTCGACTGCGGAACGACGCGCCCGGCCAGCCGTTCACCGAGCCGAAGCGCCATCGTGTGCCATCCGTCAGAGGCTTCGTCGTCGGCGCCACGTTCAGCGGCTTCCTCGAGAATGCGCTGGAGCACCTCCGGAACGACGAGCGCGGCAACTTCCTTGCGCTTGAGGAAATCCTGATGATCCTGCAGGCGACTGTTGACAAGTAGCAGTGGCTGGGAATCGTCGAAGTCGATCTTCCAGACGCGTTCACCAAGATCGTGTGGCCGGACCACGACGAAAGACTGCTGGGAGGCTTGCTGGATGTCGCCTGAAGGTTTGAGTTTGTCAGCCACGCCGAGAAGTCGTCCGTCGCGATCACCGGTGCCGATCACCTTCAGTCGGAAGAGCAGCCCCGCGAGCGACTGGAACTCCGTTAAACGACGATCTGAGGGCTCGGCATACTGACCGACCGTGCCGAACTCGAATCGCTGGACAGTCCAGCCCGCCTGCGCTTCGAGAACGACCCGCGCCGTTTCCGGGAAGCCGAGCGCCTTGAGGTTGAAGGTTGCCCCGACCACTGCTGTGCTCCCTGTGCCGCTGACGCCGATCATGACGTGCTCGCGCGGTATCCGCTTCCGGCCGGTGAAGTTGATGCGACTGATGCTCACGATTCGCCTCCCGTCGCATTGGCGCGCACGATGAGATCCCGCTCGAGATCAAAGCCGGTCACGGTAACGGTGAATCCTGGATCGGTCGGTCGGATCACGAGGCGGTTGCCATCGGCGGCCGCAACGTCGCAACCAGTAGCGGTTTTCCTGATGGTGGCGCCCGCGAAGTCGAAATCGTACTCGCGGTACTTGGCAAAGGGATTGCCACGCCGCACGTCGTAAGCAGCGGTGACGACCAGCTCTTCTGGCGGTGTGCCACCCTCGGGATTCCCGATCAAGGTGAAGCCCCCGTCCACACGCCCGACCCGGAATCGTCGCGGGGAGGGAGCTGGCAATGGCGGGAGGTCATCGGTGGGCTTCTTTCCCTGAGGCTTCGCTTTCGTGATCGGTTTCTGCGGACCGATATCTGCCTCGAGCGGAAAATAGGAGGCCAAGGTGAACGGATCGTCCTCGTTGTCTCCGTGACGCAGTGCCTGGACGAGCTTTGACGCGGACTCTCGAACGAACCTCACGAGCTTGAGCGGATACTTGTACCGGTCCTTCAGCAGCTCGTGCTGCATCTGCTCATGCGCCGGCGTCTCGGCATCGCCGATCGCCGTCGCCAACGCACACTTCTCCGCCACGAGCAACGACACGTGGTCGAATACCGTCTTGGTCTTGTCTTCTGGGAGCGAGATGCCGTCACGGATGATCAGAGGACGAAGTCCACCGAGACCGTCGGCCCTGCGAAGGTGAACCCACAAGTGGCCCTCCGGCGGCACCTTGGCATTCTTTCGACCGACTGAAACGGGAATCCGCATGGAAACCGCGCGCCCTTCATCGAGATTCGCATTAAGCATGTCCCTGAGCGAGTCCGGCAGGTCGTCGGGTCGGATATCCAGGTTGTCCCACTTGATCGTTTCCGGCCAATCGAGGGCGAATCCCTTGCCATCGACAACCATCACGGCGAGTGCAAGTCGCTCACGGAGTTTTCGATCGTTTGCGCGTTCGGCGTAGCCCCGCACCGCGTTCCCGTCGATGACCTCGTTCCCCCGGTCCTCAACGAGCTCAACCTCGAGTTCACCGCGTAGAAGTGGCAGGAAATACTCGCCGAGAACGGCATTGCGGATTCCCTCAGCCGTGATCTCGTCGATCAGCCACGGAACTACGACCGAAAGGCCAGGCTCGTCCCGCCGCGTTACTCCGAAGGCCGCGCGAAACCGTTCCTGCAGCTCCGCATCACGTGACGGCGTTACGAGATTGGACTCGGACGCGAGCCTCTCGCCCCAGTGCCCGTCTGGGTGCCACTGCGCTGCCGCCGTCTCGTGTGTTCGCAGGACAGTGCGCCCCATCAGCAGGGGAACTTGCGTGTCCTCCGGAATCGTGAGCGCCAGGATCGAATGGGCGCGGCTGGACATGGGAAAGACGAACTTGCCCACGCCCCACCGGCCGCGAGCCTCGTTCTCCTTGCCGCTTCGTCCCAGCGCCCTGAAGAAGAGGAAGAAAGAGTTGTCGGAAATACCGGTGGGTCGCCAGTGATCCGGCGCGCCGCGAAGCCCCTTCGTTCCGAAGTCCTCCAGCACCAAGAACGGAATCGGCGCGCCAAGATCCGGTGGGTCCGGGAGACCGTTGTCGGCGGCCTTGAGGTGGGGCTCGATACCGAGGATGAACGAGTCCGCGCTCGAACGCGGCGCGGAACTGCTACCCCTGTGTATCGCGATGCGGACGCGCACCTTCGACGCGCCGCTCGCTCTCGCGTCAAGGGAGTTCTGGAGCGCCTCGCGGACGAGCGAGCGCGCAACCGCAGACTCCGAGTCGTTCGCGAAGAGCGCCTTGGTGAAATCGGGGTCGGAGAGGTTGTCGCCGGGGGCGAACTTTCGAAAATGCCACTTCGGTATCTGCAATACGTTCACCTCGAAATGATGCCTTTCGGAATTCGCGCCACGACCACCAGTGATCATTCCCGACGGTTAAGCTCTCTAGGGCCGGACGTTCGCGGGCTCTGTCGCAACGGCTCGAAATTGCACACGGATCACGCACTTCGCAAAGCATCGCGGGTCGGCACGCCCCGTGGGGACGTCACGATGCGCATGTGCCCATCCCTACACTGGGCGACCGCGGTCCGCGCGGCAGACCGGAGCCTCAACCTCGACAAGCCAGTGTGTGCCGTCGAACATTGAATGCTCGGATCGTAGGCAGCACCCATTCGGGCCATCTGGCCGGCGAAGGTGAGCACGAAGGGCGATCTCAACGTAGCGTGCGCCAACTATCATCTGCTAGGCTCACCCCGCTATCGTCCCCACAAGACCGCTGACCTGAACGCAAGACACTGAAGCCACTTCTGATCTGCCGAACCGAGCGTCCAGCCAAGGGGCACCTCCGCGTTGGGCCGTGCACCTCTACAGTTAACGAGGCGAGACAGTGCCATCATTGACGCCTCAAAATCGACCTCCGCTGGCGACAACTCGGAGAGTTGGCGACCCCTTCGCAAGGCGAATGCGACCGTAGCGGAGTCGGAATACTCTGGCGAGACCGGCAACAGACCGAATAGATCCTTCGCCGTCACGCCGGAACGAGACACGGTACGCGCACCCGAGAGTTGGATCGCGCTCGCGAGACTTAGGTCAATGGCCAAGTATGAGCGGGGATAGTCGCTAGGATGGTCGCCTCCGCCTTCAAAGAGAGACCTAGAAGAGCGGAGAGCGTGCTGACTACGCACAGAAAGGAGTGTCTCGAGGGGAGCGGTCAGGGCGCCGAATCGGCCTGGCGAAAAAGATCGAACGAACCGATCTACGTCTCTAGCGCATGGGAACTCAATATTCGCTAACTCCTGAAACTGGCGGGCGTCACCACTGATTGTTGCTCTCCAATTCGGATCCGGCGGATCGCAGCGAGCTTCCGGATCGTTCGATATATGCAGAACCATCACCTTGCGATCCTCGAATTGGATTCCTCGTCGAACTTCACTTGGTCGCCGAGCAAGCTTGCGTGCAGCCGCTCGCCTCAGGTCGAAAATGCTTTCGAGGGCATCTCGAATCGGAATCAACCCCGTATTGTCGAAGTATCCGCCGTCTACGAGCAGAAACTGACGCCACGTCGGCCCTTCCTTCAGTAGCGCGTGATAGTCACGATCAATGTCCGCTTCGCGCTGCCTTTCGAGGTCCTCTGAAATGGTACCCGAATCGATCGCGCTTCTAAGCTTCGTCAATGCGGCATTTCGAAAGTACTCGGCCGCAGGAACGCTTAGTGGACGAGGCGCGGCCAAGTAGGGAAAGCGAGCGCTAACGTGAACAGCCTCGGCGACCGACGCAGCGCGGAGTGAACTCGAATACGAGCTGGGGTAAGAGTCTGAGAATTCAAAGAAGACACTCGAGAAGCCCGCCGCACTGAGCGCTACGTGCCTGCCTGACCTTACGTCTGTGGCGTTGAGAACTAGAATGGGAGGAGAGGGTAATCCCGGCATGCACAGTGTCGATAGCTCACGAGAAAAAAAGTCCGTCGCGACCAGTTCGGTCCATCGATCGGCAATTGCCCGCTCAAAAACATGCTCCCGACGGACTGCAGTCCATAGCGGACCTAACAGCACTCTCGGCGTATCAAGAAACAGCAGTCCAGCTACAATCGGGGACAAGAAATCGGAGCCGAGGAAGTCCGATAAAAGCAACCAACGCGCCTCAGCGGAGAGATCATCGCGCTCTTGAATTCCAAGCCACGCGGCGACGCCGAGACTTCCGCCAGACACCCCCGAGAGTAGGGCAACGTCCTGTGCGAGCGTGCCACGCTTCGCCACATCCAAGGAAGCGAGAACTAGGGCAGACCAGTACGCGGCGCGTATCCCACCGCCTTCAGCGCTTACCAGCATCGCCGGTGCTTCAGCTCTCTCTCGTTGCAAACCTGCTGAGGCTTCGAACCTACGCCGCATTTCCAATCCGAAGTTGGAGCCAGGCCGTAGGCATCCCTTCTCCCGTCTCTCCTTCCAAGTGGTCGGGCCGTGAACGACTGTAATCAATGGATTGGACACTTCGCTGATCGGAGACGAGAGTTCCCGCCAAGCTACTATCGCCGCGAGGATGAGTAGCAGGCTCTGAGGAACTCGCAGTAACCGCGGAACGACCACAAAGAGCGCCGATACGAGGTTGGCAATCAGAAGGAAGCCGATCAAGCCCAAGTACAAGGGGCCAATTAGAGAAAGCCGAGTCGGCGCTTCGACCGACACGTACGCGGCGCCTACGAGAGGTAACACACCTAGCATGATCGCAAGTACACCACCCACACGACGCGAAGTTTTGTCACCTTGGATTGTGATCGTGTCTACGATGCGACAGCTTAACGGAACGATGGCGAACAGGCTGGAAAGAACGCCGAGACACTGAAGCGGTGACCCTGTCGCTCCGATCATCAGCACGGGCGGTGCGAACGCGAGCACAGCCGTCAGGTATCGATTGCTCAAGCCGATGCGGCGGTCTAAGTGATGCGATTCAGGATGCTTCGAGTTCCATTGCGCAGATTGCGGGGCGGACACCAGTATCAGATCAACAATCACTACCACAAAGACGCAGGCGAGAACTGAAGTAGCCCACTGTAGCCCATGGTGTGTCGATGGCAGCTCGCTCTGCCTAGCCAGAGCGCGAGCTTGCGGCGTGCTCAGCACCTGCCAGAAAAGGAAAGAGGCCACAAGGTGCGGCCCAATCGCAGCAACGGATGGAACACTACCCTGGAATGCGGCGCGGAGACTGCGTATCAAGTCAGGCACACCCCGTCCACTATGCATTCCCCTTCCTCCGGCACATCATGGGTGCTCGCTAGCTGTGAACGACAAGGAGGTAGCTCACGGTCCTAGTGACCACAAGCTCAGGCTGTCGAAGCATCAACCCACAACCATCTGCCCCCACGAATGTCCACGAATTGACAGACGCACCCCGTTTGATGCAGCGGCGCCGCCGGAGGCCCCCACAGCGTCGTGGCCCAAAGGCGCGGGCGCCTTCGGGCAGACGGCGGAGGACGCAGTAGAACTTCGGCGGCGGTCGATCGCCCGTCCGCCTTCTAAGATCATCGATCTTCAGCCGAAGATAACCAGATTCCGTAGAGCCGGTGAGCATGCGACTTCAACCCGCCGAAGATTGTACGGAGTGGACCGGCGGAAGAGCTAGTGGGGAGCGTTGGCCGAGCGGGGTGACAACGATGGGGATGAACCAACTTTGGATACAGCGAAGAGCCTTCAGCTCACCGCTCTCAACTGCGATCAATTCTATGCGGTCTAGATTGACGAGGCCAAGTGCTGCTCGAACCGACTAAATGCGTCCATTACCGACGAGCCTTCGGTAGTGTTCACCGAGTACCGTGAGCTTGCAAGCCTTACTTTGCATTGCCGCGTGCCACATGTGCGGCGCTCCAACGGGCACTACGAGGTTGACGCGGTTGTAGCGTTGTAGCACTGCGAAGCGCTCCGTGTTCTCCGGGATAGGCAAAGGCGTTTCTGTCGTCTCGGTTGTTCGCTCGGGTTCGAATGTGGGATCGAGACGAAACTCAAAGCCGGGCGAAGGGAACAACTCGGTAATGCGCTGTAGATCGGATAAACTGATCGGCGGTTGCACTTTTCGCAGCGACACGAAGCTCTTCACGTTCGTCTTGAAGACAGGTCGCTGGTCCCATGGTCCGAGCGATTGATCAATGTGCGCGTACACGCTACCAGGCGTCACATCTCCAACCAGGTTAGACGCGGCCCCATTCAGTGCATCCACAAATAGAGTCGTGAACACACCGGCCCCGTCCTTCTCCGTTGCATACTGCTCGGCAGTTGACGCGGTCAAGATGGTGGTGCCTTCTTTGAGATCGGCAGCGGCTGGGATCGATGGCGGTGAGCCGGCAATTCCCGAATGGCAACTATCGAGCACAATGATCCTGTTTCTTGAAGCCGACCCGTTGGCGTACGTGAGGACATCGGTGAGAGACACTCCGTCGTCACCTGACTTGGAGTCACTCGCGAGCAGATATCCTCCGGTGGCTTCGATATGCCCGTGTCCAGCGAAGTAGAACAGCGCGATCTCGCTGTCACCTGTGAACAGCTCGCGAACCTGCTCGCGAAGATCCCTACGCTGGACCGTGTCTGATGGACCAGTACCAGCAATGAGTCTTACCTCGAAGTTCACCGTGCCATCGCTGTGTCGCTCTAGCACGCCTTTGACCGAGTGTGCATCATCGACACAGCCATGCAGCGGTGAACCGT